>JAPLMQ010000052.1 GCA_026386955.1 Planctomycetota bacterium | reverse complement strand
GGTGACGCCGAGCATCTCCTTGGGCCCGAGGACCTGGGCCATGACGGGGATGGCGAGGATGCCCACGCCCCCGCCGAAACCGGCCTTGGAGATGCCGGTGATGAGCACCGCCGCGCCGACGAAGAGGTAGTACATCGACGGCGCGACTTCGGGCGGGATGGTGGGGAGGAGGGATTGCATGGGCGAGGAGTATACGGGGAGGTGAGGTGAAACGCGGACGGTGTGGGCGGGCGAACCAAAGCCCAACCACTGCGGTGGCTGGGACGAGGCTCGCGGAGAGCTTGCTCTCTTCGCCTCGTTGGGGCTTGAAATGCCGGGATGCGATGACGCTCCGCTCGTTCACCATCTCAACAGATAGAACGTGAGCGCCCCGCCACCGATCAGGAAGATGAGGGTGAACAGGCCGATGAGGGTTGTTGTCATCCCTGCCAGATGGACGGTTTGATTGCGGATGCTGTAGAGCCCGCGAGATCCGATGGGCTTCTTCGCGAGATCCATGTCAGGCGTGTCGCACCGCCAACGCCCGAAGGTGACGATCCGCACGACGAGGCGTCCGACGAAATGGCACACCGCCTCCATGAGAATCTGGCCAATGAACTGGAGGAACTCGTGGAGCATCCGGAATCCGTCTCGAATGAATGATTCGTCCCACGGCTTCGGATTCCGTCTACAAAAGAAAACCCAGCCACCGCAGTGCCTGGGCTTTGAAGATTTTCGATTCGTCGGACCGTTCGTCGAGTACCAGTCCGCACCGCGCGCTCATTCAAGGTACGTGTACCCCTTCAGCCCCGACTCGTAGAACCGCAGCAGCACCCGGCTCTCGTCGATCGTCAGCTTCTGCTCGCGCAGCGCGTTCTCGACGTTCTTCCTCATCGACCGCATCAAGTCGTCGGCCGAGAACTGCACGTACTGCAGCACCTCGCGGACAGTGTCGCCCTCGACGACCTCGTCGATCGAGGCTTGGCCATCCTCACGCAGCGAGACGTGCACGGCGTTGGTGTCGCCGAAGAGGTTGTGCAGGTCGCCCAGGATCTCCTGGTACGCGCCCACCAGGAAGGCCGCGACGTAGTAGTCCTCGCCGTTGAGCGGGTGGAGCTCCAGGAACGGCTTGACGTCGCGCTTGTCGATGAAGCGGTCGACCTTGCCGTCGGAGTCGCAGGTGATGTCGGCCAAGATCCCGCGGCAGGTCGGCTCCTCCTTCAACCGCTGCACCGGCATGATCGGGAAGATCTGGTCGATCGCCCAGGAGTCGGGCATCGACTGGAAGATCGAGAGGTTGCAGAAGTAGGTGTCGGAGAGCTGCGACTCGAGGTTGCTGAACTCCTGCGGCACCGGGTCCATCCCGCGGACGAAGCGCACGATCTTGGTGAGGATGCCGAAGTAGTACCGCTCCGCCAGGCTGCGGTGCTCGAGCGAGCAGTAGCCGAGGTTGAAGAGGTGGAGCGTCTCCTCCTTGGCGAGCTGGCCGTCGTGGTAGTACTCGGTGAAGTTGCCCTCGTTGATGCCCTGGTAGATGTCGAGGAGGTTGACGACGGGGCTGGGCATGTCGTCGCGCTGGGCCTTGGTGACCTCGGTGGGCAGCTCGAAGCGGTCGAAGCCCGACCAGCCCAGGACGTTGAAGATCAGGACGCTGTGGTAGGCGACCATCGCGCGCCCGGACTCGCTGATGATGGTGGGGTGGGCGACGCCCGCCTGGTCGCAGATGTCCTTGACGTGGTAGACCACGTCGTTGGCGTATTCCTGGAGCGTGTAGTTGATGGAGGACTCGTAGTTGGACTTCGAGCCGTTGTAGTCGACGCCCAGTCCGCCGCCGACGTCGATGTACTGCAGGCCCGCGCCCATGCGCTGGAGCTCGACGTAGACGCGGACGAGCTCGATGATCGCCTGCTTGATGTTGCGGATGTTGTTGATCTGGCTTCCGAGGTGGAAGTGCAGCATGTTGAGGCAGTCGCCCATGTCGTGGGCGCGGAGGTAGTTGAGGGCGTCGACGACCTCCCAGATGAAGAGCCCGAACTTGGAGCGCACGCCGCCGGACTGCTCCCAGCGCCCGGCCCCGCGGGCGGCGAGCTTGACGCGCACGCCGATGGAGGGCTTCACGCCGTGGAGCTTGGCGTACTTCGCGAGCAGTTCGAGTTCGGAGAACTTCTCGACGACGGGGATGATGTTCTTGCCGATCTTGGTCGCGAGGATGACGGCCTCGATGAACTCGTCGTCCTTGAAGCCGTTGCAGATGATGGGCGTGTTGTCGTCCTGCACCAAGGCCATGACGGCGAGGAGCTCGGGCTTGGAGCCCGCCTCGAGGCCGAAGCCATAGGGCTTGCCGAAGTCGAGGATCTCCTCGACGACGTGGCGCTGCTGGTTGACCTTGATGGGGTAGACGCAGCGGTAGGAGCCCTTGTAGTCATGCTCCTTGATCGCGGCCGAGAAGGCGCCGTGCACGAGGCCGACGCGGTCCTTGAGGATGTCGGTGAAGCGGATGAGCATCGGCAACTGGATGTCGCGCTGCTTGAGCTCGTCGACGAGTTTGCGCAGGTCGATGCTGCGCAGCGGGTCCTTGGTCGGATGCGTCGCGACGTTGCCGTCCTCGTTGATCGAGAAGTAGCCCTGGCTCCAGTGGTTGATGGCGTAGAGCTTGGCGGAATCCTGGATTGTCCAGGGGCGGGGCTTGCCGTTCCCGTTGGCGGAGAGCGGTGCGGACCCGGCGGTTCCGGCGGGCCCGGGGGTTCCGGGGGGGGCGTCGACGGGCGGCGCCGGGGGCGTGGAGAGGGGGGCCTTGTCGGACTTGTCGGGGACGGACGGGCGAGGAGCGGCGATGGACATCGAGGGGAATCTCCGGTGCGCCCGGCGCGGGCGACTGTTTGAACCGGTCATCTTAATGTGCTGGGAACGCGCTTCATAGAGGATCGATGCGAAAAATTTGCGAGGGGTAGGCGCGGACGAGTCTTGTAAGGTGGCGCTGAGCGTAATCGCGAAGCCCACCGTTTGGGCGCTCAATCGACGGGAGTACGCCGGATCTCGCGGAGAAGCCCTGTTAGCCGGACGCGCAAGCGACGGCTTGCACCGTCCGATGTGCTGAAGACGTCATGCCCGCCGTGCGTCCAAAGCCGTCGCTTGCGCGTCCGGCTAACGGCGGCGCGCCGGTTTGATCGACGCATCACGGCCCCACGCCTCGCGCCGGTGGGCTTCGCGGGGTACCGCTCAACCCTCCCTACAAGAGGGCATCGCGCAAAGCGTCGCGAAGATCCCCGATCTCACCCCACCTCGATCGCCCGCACCTTGTGGCCGCAGGAGAAGTAGTACGTCTTCCCGATGATCGCCCCGGCGCTGCCGATGTGCTGCTCCTCCTCCTTGAGCCCGCAGCGCCAGAGCGCCTGTGGGCGGGCCGACCCGGCCTCGAGCCGGTAGACCTGCAACTTGGTCGCGCCGAAGACCTTCCCGCCCGGGCCGCGGCGCATCGAGACCTCCATCGGCCAACCCTCCTCGCCGCCCAGCTTGAAGCGGTCGAGCACCTTCCTCCCCTTCACGTCGAGCACGACCAACTCCGCGATCGTCTCGGACTTGCCCTCCTTGCTGGCCGCGGGAATCACGCTGACCACCGTCGCGTAGACGGTCCCATCCCCGGCCCGGCAGATGTCCGGCACGCCGTCGATATGGTCGAGCCCCATCGTCCCGCTCCAGACCGCCGCGTCCTTCACGGGGTCCCACAACACGAACCCGGCCACCTTCGCCTTGGGCTGCGTGCCCGACCCGCCGTGGATCGTCATGCCCACCAGGATCAGCCCCAGGTCGGGCAGCCAATCCATCGAGACGACGCTGCAGTCCTGCATGAGGTGGCGGTGGCTGACGATCTTCGCGGCCGCGGGGTCGTACGAGGCGAGCGTGCCGCCCCACATGCCGTAGTCGGGGACGGAGCCGACCCATACCTTCCCCGCGGGCCCCGCGAGGGCGACGCGCGGGCGGTAGGCGACGTCGTCGAGCCGGCCGATGTCGCGCGGATTGGCCTGCTCATCCTCGCCGAAGCGGTAGGACTTGGCGGGGTCGTAGATCGAGAGCCGGGCGGCGGGGTAGGAGGCGATGTAGATCTTCCCGCCGAGGTTCGCCATCGAGTAGGCCTCGCCGCCCGAGACGCTGCATTGCCCGAGGTCGACCATGTTGGAGCCATCGGGTTCCGACCTGAAAAGATGCTCGGGCAGGATGCTCGAGCCGTAGAGCTTGCCGTCGGGCCCGTCGTGGACGAGGAAGACCGTCGTCCCGCCGCCGACCCAGTCGAGCGAGATCTCGCGCGACGTGCCGTCGGGCTTGGTGATCGCCACCCGGCGGAAGGTGAATGACTTGTCGTCAAGGAATTTCGCCTTCGATCCGTCGGGGAACGTCGGCTCGGGCGTCGGGCTCGTGCCGCCTTCGGGGATCGCGTCGACCGGCTCGGCCGTCATCCCGCGCAGGCGCAGGTTGCCCGTCGAGGCCTTGATGTAGAGCAAGCCGTCGCCGCCCTTCACCAGGTCGAGGTGCTTGGCGCTCAGCCCGCCTCCCGCGGCGGGGCCGGCGTTGGTGTCGAGCGTCGGCCCGACGGTGCGGTGCTCGCCGGTCTTGGCGTCGATCACCACCGTGTGCGGATTGCAGACGCGCACGAGGCCGGCGACCGTGCCGTCGCTCCCGCAGAGCGGATAGAAGTACATGTCGGTCTCGTCCATGCGCCCGAGCCGGCGGAACTCGTTGGTCTTGGGGTCGAAGCGCGTGAGCGAGCAGCCGCCGTACGCGCCGATCCAGACGCCGCCGTCGGGGCTGACGTCGATCCGGCAGGGGAAGATCGCCATGTTGTCGGCGGGATCGATCCGGCCGAGGTCCTCCAGCCTGCGCTGGGCGGGCGGGAGGTTGGGGTCGAAGCGGTGGAGATGGCCGGTGTAGGACGAGCCGACGTAGAGCAGGCCGGTCTGGGGGTCGAAGTGAGCCGCGGTGGGGAAGGCCGCGTGCTTGAGGTTGCAGGGGTATTGCTCGCAGTGCCCGGTCTGGAGGTCGACGAGGCAGACGAAGAAGTCGCCGGCATCCTGGCCCATGCAGGCGAGGAGGAGCGGCGCCCCCGCGCGGGTCTTGCCGGCGAAGAGCCGGACCCAGTTGACCGACTTGACAGGCACGCCCAGGTCACGCGGGGCAAGGGAAGTCGCGGGCAAGGGGAGGCTCCAGAGGGTGGGGAGCCCGCGAGGATAACGTGGATTGGTGGGGGGATCGACTGAGGCGAGGCGGCACGCGGCGTCTGAATCAGAGCCGGACACTGTGTGTCCGTCGATCGGGCGCGCAGCGGTACTCCGCTCGCGCGACGTGCCGGCGTCAGAATAAGTTGCGAGAGGTTGTGAGGCGTTCCGCGTTCGCCGTCATCTTGAAATCGATGACAAACGAGATCGCCATTGAAGTTTGGCACTTCGTGCGCGGCGGAGTACCGCCTGGCGCCTGAAGAACGGACTCACAGAGTCCGGCTCTGATCAAACCGCGATGCCGTCTTCACTCGTGTGATTGGAAATGCCGCGTCCGCTCAAGTCATCGCCGCGACTTTGCGGGTGTCGCGCTTGCGGTCCGATTCCTTCAGCCGGCGCTTGCGCATCCGGATCGAGTTGGGCGTGATCTCCACCAGCTCGTCCTCCTGGATGTACTCCAGGGCGCCTTCGAGGGTGATGTCGCGGGCGGGGCGGATGCGGGCCGCGTCGTCCTTCGAGGTCGTGCGCATGTTGCTCATCTGCTTGAGCTTCGTCGCGTTGACCGTGATGTCGTTGTCCTTGCAGTGCTCGCCGACGACCTGGCCTTCGTAGACCTGGTCGGCGGGGCGCACGAAGAAGAAGCCGCGGTCGTAGAGGCCGTCGAGGGCGTAGGCCGTCACGCGCCCCGTCTCGGTCGCGACCATGACGCCCGCCTGGCGCTGGGGGACTGAGCCGCGGAGGGGCTCGTAGTCCTCGAAGACGTGGTGCATGATCGCCCGGCCTTGCGTGGCCGTCAGCATCCGGCTGCGGAGGCCGATCAGCCCGCGGGCGGGGATCGTGAACTCCATGTGGACGTAGCCGGTGGCGCCGCTCTTGGCGTCCATCTTCACCAACTCCGCGCGACGCTCGCCGACCAGCGCCATCACCGCGTTCTGGCATTCCGCGGGGCAGTCGACGACCAGCAATTCGATCGGCTCATACGTCTTGCCGTTCTTCTGGCGAAAGATCACCAACGGCTTGCCCACCGCGCACTCGAAGCCCTCGCGGCGCATGTTCTCAAGCAGGATGCCCAGGTGCATCAGCCCGCGGCCGGAGAGGACGAACTCGTCGCCCTGCGAGAAGTCGACCTTCAACGCCACGTTCGACTGCAGTTCCTTCTCAAGCCGCTCGCGGATCTGGCGGCTGGTGACGTACTGCCCGTCCTGACCGGCGAACGGCCCGTCGTTCACGCGGAGCGTGATGCTCAGCGTCGGCTCGTCGACCTCGATCGCGGGCAGCGCGACGGGGTTGTCCACCGCGGCGATCGTGTTGCCGATGTCGACCGTCTCGAGCCCGACCACGGCGCAGATGTCGCCCGCCTCGACGATCTCGACCTCGCGGCGGCCAAGACCCTCGAACTGGTAGAGCTGCTGGGCCTTTTGCTTGAAGATCTTGCCCGTGCGGTCGATCACCGCGACTTCCTGCCCCTTCTTGATGACGCCCGAGAAGACGCGCCCGATGGCGATGCGGCCGACGTAATCCGAATAGTCGAGCGTCGTGACCAGCATCTGCAGCGGCGAGGCGGAGTCCATCTTCGGCGCGGGCACGTGCTTGATGATCGCCTCGAAGAGGTCCTTCAAGTTGCCGGGGCGGGCGTTGAGGTCGTTGGAGGCCCAGCCCTCGCGGCCGGAGGCGTAGATGACGGGGAAGTCGAGGGCCTTGTCGTTCGCCTCGAGCTCGACGAGCAGGTCGAAGACCTCGTTGACGACGTGCTCGGGCCGGGCGTCGGTTCGGTCGACCTTGTTGACGACGACGATGGGGCGCAGGCCGTTCTCGAGGGCCTTGTGGAGGACGAAGCGGGTCTGCGGCATCGGGCCTTCGTAGGCGTCGACGAGCAGCACCACGCCGTCGGCCATCTTGAGCACGCGCTCGACCTCGCCGCCGAAGTCGGCGTGGCCTGGCGTGTCGATGACGTTGATCTTGAACTTCACGCCCTCGGCGGTCGTGTAGTAGACCTCGCAATTCTTCGCGAGGATGGTGATGCCGCGCTCGCGCTCGAGCGGGTTGGAGTCCATGATCAGCCCGTGCTGGCCGCCGGCGAGCTTGTCGAGCTCCCCGTCGCGGAACATGCCGGACTGGTAGAGCATGCGGTCGACCAGGGTGGTCTTGCCATGGTCGACGTGGGCGATGATCGCGACGTTACGAAGGGTTTCGACGGGCATGAAGGACTCGATTGGGGTTCAGGAGGCCACGGGTCGCCGACGAAAAACGGGGCAGCGTGGCCAGCCAGGGTTTGCCGGGCGGTTCAGAGCCCTGCATGATACACAATTGCGGGGCCCCGCGTGCGGCGATGCCTGAAATATCGACCAATCCACGGTTTCCGCTGCAGCCGGAACGCCGATCCCGTAGGGTGGGCAGAGCGGTACTCCCGCTAGGCTCACGCTCAAGCCCACGGATTGCGACGGTACGCCGGAGCGTTCCGTGGGGTTTCCGGTGACCTGGACGCCCAACCCCACCGAACCCGACGGCGTACCGTCGGGATCAATGGGCTTGATTCATGCCCACAACGACCCTGTGACCTCCCCATGCCCGACCCCACCTCACGCCGCCTCACCGTCTCGCCACACCAATCCGGCGGCCGCCTCGACGCCTTCCTCGCCGACCACCTCGCCCTCTCCCGCGAGCAAGTCCGCCAACTCCTCGCCCGCAGCCTCGTCTTCCTCGACGGCCGCCCCGTCCCCCCGCGCGGCGGGGGCGAACGTCTCGTCGCCGGCTCGACCCTCGTCGTCGAACCCTTTCTCACCGCCGCCGACGCCGCCGTCGTCCCCCAACCCGAACTCCCGCTCATCACCCTCGCCGCCGGGCCGGGCTGGGTGATCGTCGACAAGCCCGCCGGCCTGCCCGTCCACCCCCTCGAGCCCGACGAACGCGGCACGGTCCTCAACGCCCTCGCCGCCCGCCACCCCGAGATCCAAGGCGTGGGCGAAGCCGGCCTCCGCTCCGGCGTCGTCCACCGACTCGACGTCGAAACCTCCGGCTGCCTCGCCTTCGCACTCGACGCCGCCACCTGGCAAACCCTCCGCGACGCCTTCCGCCTCCACCACTCCCGCAAGGTCTACCGCGCCCTCGTCCGCGGCCCGATGACCGGCCGAGGCCGGGAGACGCTCGACCTCATCGTCGCCCGCCACCGCCCCGCGAAAGTCCGCGTCGTCGTGAGCGACCCCTCGCGCGGCAAACCCGGCCCAGCCAAACCCACACGCGGCGGCAAGCCCGCCAAACCCGACAAGTCCGACCCCGCCTCACAAGCCCGCCGCTGCGACCTCACTTGGCACGCGCTGGAAACCTTCCCCGCCACGCAGGCCGACCCCGGCGCGACGCTCCTCGAGATCGAGCTCGGCACCGGCTTCCTCCACCAGATCCGCGTGATGCTCGCCCACCTCGGCCACCCCGTGCTGGGCGACACGCTCTACGGCGACCCCGCCTTGTCTTCCACCCGCCCCATGCTCCACGCCGCCTCGCTCGCCGTCGGCCCCGCCACCGCCGCCAGCCCCGACCCCGCCGACTTCGCCGCCTCCCTCGCTCAACTTCGCTCCCATCCCCACTGATCAACCCCTTCTCCTCTCTTACAATTCCCCCCATGCCATCCAACACCCTCATCAAAAAACTCGTCCACGCCGCCCTCGACGCGCAGCCCATCACCTACCTGCACACGCACGTCTACAACCCGCGCTTCGGCTCATCCCCCAAGCCCGGCAGCATGCTCCTCTGGGGCATCGACGAGCTCGTCACCTACCACTACCTCGTCGCCGAGGTCTACCGCGTCGTCCCCGCCAGCGTGCTGCCCTACGAAACCTTCTGGAAGATGCCCAAGGCCGACCAGGCCGACCACATCTGGAGGCACCTCTTCGTCGAGCGCACGCCCGTCAGCGAGGCCTGCCGCGGCGTCCTCACCACGCTGGGCCTGCTCGGCCTGAACCCCAACGAGAAAACCCTCAAGCCCCACCGCAAGTGGTTCGCCGCCCAGAAGCCCGACGCCTACGTCGACAAGGTGATGAAGCTCGCCCACGTCGACAAGATCGTGATGACCAACCCGGTCTTCGACGACGCCGAGCGGGCCCTGTGGGAGTCCGACCCGAAGCTGAATTCCGACCCGCGCTTCGCCGCGGTGCTGCGCATCGACCCGCTGTTGCGCGATTGGCCGCTCGCCGCGAAGCGCCTGCGCGAATGGGGTTACGACGTCCGCCTCGACTTCACCGGCAAGACCGTCGCCGAGACGCAACGCTTCCTCCGCCATTGGCTCGACAAGATGAACGCCATCTACGTCGCCTGCAGCCTCCCCCCGGATTTCCGCTACCCCGCCGCTTCAGGCAACGGCGCGCCGACCGCCGCTGACAATTTCATCCGCGATGTCCTCACCCCCGTCCTCGCCGAGCGGAACCTCCCCTGGGCCCTGATGATCGGCTCGCGCCTGCGCGTCAACCCCGCCCTCAACGACGCCGGCGACATGGTCGGCCAATCCGACGTCCTCTCCGTCGTCAACCTCTGCCGCGAGTTCCCCGCCAACAAGTTCCTCGTCACCATGCTCGCCCGCGAGAACCAGCACGAACTCTGCGTCGCCGCCCGAAAGTTCGGCAACCTCATGCTCTTCGGCTGCTGGTGGTTCCTCAACAACCCCTCGCTCATCGACGAGATCACCCGCATGCGCCTGGAACTCCTGGGCACCAGCTTCATCCCCCAGCACTCCGACGCCCGCATCCTCGACCAGCTCGTCTACAAGTGGGACCACAACCGCAAACTCATCGGAGCCGTGCTCGTCGACAAATACGCCGACCTGCAGGCCACGGGCTACAAGGTCACGCCGGCGATGGTCAAGCGGGATGTGGCGCTGCTGTTGCGGGAGAATTTCTGGGAGTTCCTGAAGCGATAAGGGGAAATCGCCCGGATCGTCGTCTCGGCTCAAGGAGCAAGACCATGCATCACGCACGCCTTGGCATGAGAGCGCTCTGCGGCATCGCGGCCGTCGTCGGCCTGGCGATGCTCTCCGCGGGCTGCGATGACCGCAGCGCAAATCCGCCGCCCCCCAACCCCGCTTCCCCGGCCACGGCGCCGTCCAAGGACCCGATCGCGGTCTACATCAACCACACGGACTTGTCTCGCCTTGAGATGATTTCCGAAACGCGGTGCGAGCTCAAGTCGAGGCAAGGGGGCGCGATTTTCGGCGAATGCACGCGCGAAGACGGCCGCCTTCGCGTTGAACTCCTGAACACGGGCGAGCGCAAGATCCGTCATTTCTCCGTCGCGCCAGAAGGCCTCATCGACGTCGACGGCAACCTGTGGACGCTGCAAGTGGGGGTGCCGTACGACGAACTCGACGTGTTCCAGCGCCTCTCTTGGTCGCAGGCCGAGGAGCTCCACAAGGCCTGCGTGGCGTGGTCCTCCAAGGCCGACGCGAACTACCCGCCGGATCTGGGCGCCTTGGTCGAGGCCAAGCTGGTTCCGCCCCAGGCCGTGGTTTCGCCGTTCGACAAGACGCCCGTTCCATCGCCCCTCCGAGACGAGCCCCTCTTGAAGCAAGCCGAGTGGGCGAACCAGAACAGTTCGTATGCCTACGTCCCGGGCCAGAAGAACGGGGCCGACGGCAAGCTCGTCACCGTGTTTGAGAAGATCAACCGGGCCAAGAGGCAAACCGGCATCCCCCTTTGCTACAACGACGGCAAGGTCGAATGGCGGTCGCTGAGCGAGGCCAGGACCCTCATCAAGCAGCAGACGGGCAAGAGCCTCGAAGAGTGGAGCAAGTAGGCGGCTTGGGCCACTTTGCGATGGGGGGACGAGGGGTGGGACACACGATGACCGGGGCTGCACATGAATCATCTCGCCACGTGCGGATCATCACCGCCGCCGAATATGAATCGTTCCTCGCCGAGCGATGCTTCGCCGCGATCCATTTCGACGCCGAGTGGGACGTGGGCCACCGCCCTCCAACCCGGCTGAAGATGCTCGAGGCCGAACACGCCCTCGGCCACCTCGCCAACTTCGCAGAGATGGACGTCGACAAGAATGGCGCTCTGGCGAAATCAATCCGGATCATGAACGTCCCCGTGGTCGCGTATTATCGAGACGCCACGCTCGTGGCGGCCTTGATCGGCGCGGGGCAAGATGTGCGTACTCGCATGGAACGGCTCATGCGGGGAGAGTCGATCGGATACGACGACGGCACGAGCCGAAGATAGATTTCTGTTGTTGAAGAAGTTCGTTCTCACACCGAATGCATGATTTCCGGAGAGTATGCCAATCATGGAAGCGCCCCAATCAAACCCGCGCACTCACACGTATGACGTGACCCGCGTCGACCTCTGGATGGGCACATTTGCGGCCTTGAGCCGGAGCCGAGTCACCAACACGATCAGTGTGTTGTTGCTGGCGTTCATCTGGTTTCAGGCCTTTCGCGCTGCGGATCTTGCCCAACATTCGGTGGCTGTCCGTGTGTTTGTCGCATTGATCATCGCGGGGTTGTTCGCATTGGTGCTTGCGGCGATTCGCGTCGGGTTGATCACCCTCCACGTCCTCACCAAAGACCACAAAGGCGTGCTTGGGAGGCACACCATCACTCTCGCGGACGAGGGCTTGGTCGAAAAGACTGAGTTCAACGAAGGCACGCATCGATGGGCCGGGTTCCACCGCCTTCGCGAGACGGGGCGGCATCTCATGCTCTACGTGAACGAATCCCATTTCTTCCTCGTCCCCAAGCGATCATTCGCCACGACCGAGGCGATGAACGCCTTCGTCGCCGAGGTGAAGCGGCGGTCCGCGACCCCAGGTTGGGTTGGCGGGGGACGCGGAACCCGTGGACCACCGCGCCCCATCCCTCTCCTGCCCCGGCAGGGGCAGCGGAATCGGCCTACGTGATGCGTTTCCAGTAAATTCCGCGGAGCCTTGGCTTCAGGACAATCAGCCTCATGGATTCCGGACCCCTCTCCCACACCTATCAACTCACCCGCCTCGACCTGGCGGAGATGTCGGTGAGCCAAATGTTCCGCTCTCGCTACAACTTCTATTTTCTCCTCGGCATGACGGTGACGGTGGCGACGACTTGCACGACGATCTTCGGCTTCAGCGACGAGTGGTCGATGCTCGCGTTGCTGGTCGAATGGCTGAGGGTGGCTGCCCAGTTTCTGCTGACGGTGATTCCCGTCCTCATCCTCATCAGGGTTCTCCGCGCGTTTGTCCTTCGGCAAAAAGGTGTCGTCGGGACCCACACACTGACGATCACGGAGTTGGGCCTGGTCGAGAAGACCGCGTACAACGAGACCTTGCACCGCTGGATGACGCTACTTCAGGTTCGCATGTCCAGACGCTGCGTATTGATATTCGTCAAACCCGGGCTGGTCCACGCCGTCCCCATCCGCTCCTTCGCTTCGGCTGAGGAGATGAAGAAGTTCGTGGACGAGATCAAATACCGCAGCATGCTGCAATGACGCATCATCGAACCGAAGAGGCGAGGCTCTCAAGCCCCAACGGGGCGATTCAGCCAGAGCCCAGGGCAACCCCCTGGGTCACGACGGACACAGAGGAATGGAGCCCTGAAAGGGCGATTCAATGGCTGCGTGAACGAGCGCGTTGAGCCGCCCCTACAGGGCTCTGATTCAAGGCGACACCGCCAACCCAGGGCGATGCCCTGGGCTCTGGCTGAGACGCCCCTTCGGGGCTGCGAAATACAATGCGCACGCCTCTGGCCTGAAACCGCCTGAACTTCCGACCCACATGGAAGTCCAATCCCGCATGACGCCATCACCAGACTCCCAACCCGACCTCCTCCAAACCTGGCGCCGGCATCCCATCCGCTCCCTCGCCATCTTCCTCGGCCTGATGCTCGCCTGGGAGATCGGCGGCAACATCGCGTGGTCCTTCCTCATCACCGACGTGGCCTACCATTGCACCGACAATGTCGGCTTCGACTTCCTCACTCCCGGCAGTTGGGTCCACCCCAACGCGGGCGACACCTTCGCCCCGGGCTGGAGCCAGGGCAAGGTCTGGACGCTCTGGTTCGCGGCTCAGGCCGCGGGCCTGCTCCTCGCGCTCGTGGCCACGGAACTCCTCCAAATCCTCGGCTCGTCGGAACCGCCTCTGGCCTGAACCACGGGCCTCTGGATGGATGAAGCCGATGCATTCAGAACTACTCAGGTGTCGATGGATTCGCCTCTTCGCCCCAACGGGGCGAGATGTTTTAGCCCAGGGTGAAACCCTGGGTATCAGGGCATCCTTGAATTCCGAGCCCTGAAAGGGCGAAACTCGGCTGTTCGGTTGCGCCCTTTCAGGGCTTTGTCATCCAGGCTCCGTTTCCCAAGGCGTTGCCCTGGGCTAAAGGATTTCGCCCCGTTGGGGCTCAAACAGCCGATCACCGTTGCGCTTGATCCACCCGGAAATCAGCAGCCTGAACTTCCGACTATCCTGCACGTCCAACCCCCCATGAAACCATCCCCAACCTCCCCATCCCGGCTCCGCCAACTCCCCCGGATGCCCCGGCTCCCCCGGATCGGCCTCCTCGCCTCCCTCGGCCTCGCCGCGCTCGCCTGCTCGGCCGACCCCGCGCCGCAGCGCGCGGCCCAGTCCGCCCCGCGCCCCCCAGCGGCCACCCGGCCCGCCTCCGGCGCGACGCCCTCCATCTCCTCCGTGCAACGCGAGGCCGTCCTCCCCTGGCCCACCTTCGCCGAGATGCACGCCTTCCACACCGAGAGCTTCGTCAAGAACGTCGGCTTCGGCCTCAGCCGCATGAAGCGGCCGGAGGACAGCGACTTCCTGCGCCACGTGATGGTCGGCAATGACCAATATGGGGTGCGCAACGTCCAACTCGTCGGGCTGCTCAACGCCCCAACGCCTCGCGTCTACGTGATGCCGGGCACGCCCACGCAGCGGGGCGTCCAGCGTGCCCGCACGCGCGAGCTCACCCCCTTCGAGTCCGCCGCCCTCGACCGCCTCTGGGCCGGCGAACCCTTCGTCATCGCCGAAGAGACCTCCCAGCTCCGCCCCGCGCTGGCCTCCAGGTTCCGCCCGGCGATGGCGGCCCTGCCCGCCCAGAAGAGCTGCCTGGAATGCCACAACGTCCAGGCCGACTCGCTGATGGGAGCCTTCGTCTATGAGCTATGGCCGATCAAGCCGTCCCCGCCGCCCGCGTCGGCGCCCTGAGGCTCCGCGCCGCGGCGACGGGACGCATCGCGGCCGCGCGAGAGGGAAGTAAGACCGCCTTCAGGCGGTCTTCGTCTAAATCGCCCGGGAGCACGTCCATTCCGTTACTGAGCGCAGGATTGACAAAGCGCCTCGGGTGCCACGGGTGGCTTGCCACCCGTGGAGGGTTGGCCGTGAGGCCCGCGACATCGCCATCGGAGTCCGATTGGGTCTTGCCGTGAAACCTCACGCCGCGGTGCATCGCACCACGGGTGGCAAGCCACCCGTGGCACCCAACGTCGCCGCGCTTTGGCAACCCAGCGGTCAGCAAGCGTCGACCGGCACCCTTCACGTAGGTTTCCCGCATTCCTCAACGAACCACACCGACGGCACCGACCTCTCCGCCTGCTTCACGATCGCAGGGGCGATCGCCTCGACCGAAGGCTGGGGCGGCCCCTGCGCCGCGCGAACCGCCGCCACGCAATCCGCCTGCGTGCCGCCCTCGAAGAATGCGGTCGACGCCTCGTCGCACATGCTGTCCCAGATGGCGAAGCTCGTCGAGCCCAGGGCCTCTCCGATCGCGCGGAACGCGGCAAGATGAACCCGCCGCAGCGGCTCGATCATCAAGAACCCGCGCCAGCGAGCGCCCGTGAAGAGCATTGCCGCCGCGGGCGTGACGCGCAGCCACAGTTTGCCCGGACCTTCGTACTGGCGCTCGAGGGGGATGCGGGGATTGGGCGGCTCCGCGATCCATCGTTCGATGGAAGGCTCGCCTCCGCCGTGTGATTCCCAATAGTCCCGCACGGCCAAACAGTGGGGCAGGGCGGACTCCAGGTGCGAGATCGTCGCGGCCGCGTCATCCGGCCGGGGCAGGCAATGAGAGTAGTAGACATGGATCCGCGTTCCCATCGGGCGGCCGCTCCATTCAATGGATCACCGCGAAGGCCGCGTCGCCGGCGCGGTGGCCGGCGGGTCGTCCGAAGGGATGATGGAGATGAAGTACGACCGCGTCCCCTCCTCGTCGAAGTGGGCCATGGCATACAGGCCGACCTTCAGGTCCTCCGCCTTCGCGCGGCCGCCGCTTCTCGGGTCGATGGTCCGGGTCAGGCCGTCGGGCGACGCGCTGCGGGGAGTCGCGGCGGCGAACAAAAGCTGGGTCTTGGCATCGAAGGTGACGACCTTCTCGGTGGGCCGCTGCCCGGCTCGGCGCGCGTTGATCCTTAGGGTGATCGAGTTTGCGTCGGCGGCGATGATCTTGCCGAGCACCATCGAAGAGTCGCGCGGCCGCGTCGTCGCGGGTTGCGTGGCGGCGGGCTTGCCTGCCGTCTCCGGCGCCTTGCCCGAGGGCTGCGTCGCCGGCGGCGCGTCCGCGCCCGCGAGGACTCCTCCGGCCACGACGGCGAACACGACGCGTGTGGGCATGGACGTCCTCATGTCGAACTCCTCTTGGCAACGGGACCGGCGGGGGACGGATGACTGACGGGCAGCATCAGGAAGATTTCAGATCGACTTCAAGAATATTTCATGAAATCGTCAAAAAGAGGGGCTCCTCAGGGTGGTTCGCATGAGTTTACCGCGATAACCCATGCCGGACGCGCTGCGAACAAGGCGACAGGGAGCGACCAAGAGGCAGGCGAGTCGCAAGCGGGACCACGGCCGGGCGGGTCATGCCGCGCGGCGGCGGGGGAGCGAGACCGAGGCGGCGCAATATCGACCTATTTCTTCACCCTCCGCGGACGGGAAAAACCGCTCCAGACGTGGGCGCAGGTGTCCGGCCAAATCCGGACAAATGGCCGGGCGGACAATCGTAAGTCGATCACGATCTCGCGCGGAACTTTCGAGGGCCGACGCTGTCTTGTTGGCCGGACGCGCAAGCGACGGCTTGCACCGTCCGGCGTCCTGCAATCGCTCGTCCCGCTGGACGTCCAACGCCGTCGCTTGCGCGTCCGGCTAACCCAGAGCAGCTCTACCATTTTGTCCCCGAGCGACGCTTCTCCCCTCGCGGAATTACGGATTTCCACAACCACCTGTGGCATCACCATTTGCCGCCGTCGCCGGCGATTTTGTCCGGATTTGGCCGGACGCTTGTGCGGGTATTACAGGAGGGGCACCGCGCCCATCCCGGGCGGGACGTCTACTGGACTCGCTGGTAGACGGCCGTCATGAGGCGGGTCCACTGCCCGTCCTTGCCGAAGGCCCCGGCGAGCTTCATCGGCGGCTGGACCGGGCCCCTTGCGGCCTCGATCTGTCAGGTCCACTGGCCGAGCGGCTGCTCCAGCCAGCGGTGTTCAATGGCCGGGTCGGAATCCATGGAGACAATCCCATGAAATCGATGTCAAACCGCGTGTCGTCCATATCGTGTTTGGTAGCGACTTTGATAGGCCTATCAACCGGACTATCAATCGGAATGTCAATCCGGGCGGCCGACTCTCCGTCGTCACTTCGCGGGGACCGGGCTGACCTCCACGTCGTCGACCCAGAACGAGCCCTCGCCCGTGGGGTCGACGCGGACGACCCAGGAGTAGGCCCCGCGGGGCATGTCGGTCTCGAAGCCGACGTAGGTCCAGTCGCAGCTCCCGTTGATGGGCAGCTCCGCGCTGATCGTCTTGGGCTCGCGCGCCTTGGGCCAGCCGATGTTGTCGACCAGGATCGCCACCTTGCCGGTGAACTTCTCGGCCTTGACCCACATGCCGATCTTGTACTTCGGCGCGAGGTAGGGGCCCATCCAGTAGCTCGAGCCCTGCCAGACGTTCGGCCGCTCGTCGCCGTAGAGCGAGGTGACGCGGCTCTTGATGTCGCCGGCGTTGACCAGCATCGAGGTCGTGTCGCCGTGGCCGACCTTGTGGTCGACGCTGTATTTCCCGGTCCACAGCCGGACGGATTGTCCGTTGAGGCCCGGCAGGATCTCGCGGAAGCCGTTGACCGGCTCGACGTGGCGGAAAAGCTCGGGCGCGTTGGCCTTGCCCGGCTCGGGCAGCACGCCCGCCGCGAGGGCCTTCTTCACCCGCTCGCGGTCCCAGAGCGTGTAGCGCATGTGCCCGTCGAACGCCTGGCCCTTCGCGGGGCTCTCGGGGGCGCGCAGGTGCAGGTCGAGCCCCCAGTGGCAGTAGCCGCCGGTGAAGTGGTGCGTGTTGTCGCTGGGCATCTCCGCGGCCACGCCCCAGCCGTCGATCACCGTGACGATCGCGCCGTCGGGGCGGATGACCGACTTGTTGCAGTCGGCCAGGCCGTCGGTCCAGCAGTGGTGGGCGTTGGGGAAGGCGATGAGCTTCCCGTCGGCCCGCTCAAGGATGGTGTGGTTGAGCGTCGCCCGCGCGGCGGGCAGCTTGTCCGTCGCGGGGGCGACGAGCTGGTAGAAGAACGGGTCGTCGATCTGGAATTCCGTCTGGGCCTTGTCCTTGTTCGCGGTGAACTTCACCCGCTTGTCCCAGACGTAGCCCTGCCCGGCGGCGTAGGTGAGCGTCCAGTTCGCGGTGCACTCGAAGGCGTCGGCCTTGCCCACCTGCTTGGTGTTGAAGGCGAAGGTCGCTCCCTGGGCGGTGACGTTGAAGTCGCCCTCGGGCTTGAAGTCGTAGCTGGCGATCCCCGCGCAGGGCATGACCATCGGCATGAGCCCGGGCGCGAGCTTCATCTCGCGCAGCTCGATCCCCTCGGTGGGGTTCCAGAAAACCCAGGCGATCGGCTCGTCGCCGTCGAAGATGTATTTTTTGCCCACCCATTCGCGCACCTTGAAATCGGGCTTGTGGGCGACGCCCCCGGAGGCGAGCGAGGTGCGGTCGGGCGTGCCGGGGAGTTCCTCGAAGGCGAAGTTCGAGAAGCTCGACCGGCTCTCGCGCA
>JAPLMQ010000300.1 GCA_026386955.1 Planctomycetota bacterium | reverse complement strand
CGTCGAACTCCTGCGCCAGCGTCTCGACCACCACGCGCATGTCGTCGAAGTCCTTCGCCAGGATGCGCTCGCGCAGGTTCGCCCGCGTGACGTCCAGCCGCTTGGCCCGAAGGTCGGCCACGGTCGGCACCGTCGCGACCTCCAGCTTCTGCTTGGTCAGTTGCTCGATGCTGCGGAGAAGCCGATGCTCCCGCGGCTCGGCGAGCGTGATCGCCGTGCCCGCGCGCCCGGCCCGTCCCGTGCGCCCGATGCGGTGCACGTAGGCCTCCGCGGCCGCGGGGACGTCGTAGTTCACCACGTGGGAGAGGTGGTCGATGTCGAGCCCGCGGGCTGCGACGTCGGTCGCCACCAGCAGGTCGGTCTTGTTGGCGCGGAAAAGCTTCATCACGCGGTCGCGGTCGCGCTGCTCCATTCCGCCGTGCAGCGCCTGGGCCCGCCGGCCGTAGGCGCTGAGCGTCTCGACCAGCGACTCGACCTCAAGCCGCGTCCGGCAAAACACGATCGCGGAGGTGGGGTCCTCGACGTCGAGGATGCGCCCCAGGGCCGCGGGCTTGTTGGTGCGCGTCACGGCGTAGACGACCTGGCGCACGCGCGGCATCGCGCCCGCCGCCGTCTTCTCGCGCTCGATCGAGACGCGGGCCGGGTCCTTCAAGTGCCGCTTGGCGATCGCGGTGATGCGCGAGGGGATCGTCGCGGAGAAGAGCGCGGTCTGCCGCGTCTCGGGCGTCGCCTCCAGGATCGCGTCGAGGTCCTCGGCGAAGCCCATGTCGAGCATCTCGTCGGCCTCGTCGAGCGCGAGCATCTTGAGCCCGTCGAGCCGGAGGTTCCCCCGGCGGATCAGGTCCAAGGCCCGCCCGGGCGTGGCGACGACGATGGCCGCCCCGCGGTCCAGGGCCTTGATCTGCTGGAACATCGGCGCCCCGCCGTAGACCGGCACGACGTGGATGCCGAACCCCTTGGCGTACTTGTGCACCGCCTCGGCGACCTGCATCGACAGCTCGCGCGTCGGCACGAGGATCAGCCCGCTGGTGACCTTGCGCGCCTCGGCGTCCTGGGCGATGATCTGGATCATCGGCAGCGCGAACGCGGCCGTCTTCCCCGTGCCCGTCGCCGCCTGGCCCAGCAGGTCGCGCCCCGCGATCAGCAGCGGGATCGCCTCGCGCTGGATGGGCGTGGGCTCTTCGTACCCCAGCGCGGTGACCGCGGCGAGGATTTCATCGGCGAGGCCAAGACCGGAAAATCCGGCGGCCTTTTCTTCCTTGGTGGGGCTCATGAGGCGTTCTCTGCGAGGGGATGAATTCGGGCGTGGGCAGCCCCGCATTGTACCCGTTTGCGCTCATCATTGCCGTGGCGAGGGGATTCGGCACGCTCCGTTGAGGCCGCATTGCGGCCGATTCGATCGCTCTAATTCCCCGCAGGCAACGCTTGTTTTGAATGATCTACAATGGCCCGACCGCGTCCCAAGCGGAATCACTGCGCTCTCTGCCGAACCCTCTCCCTGGATTCCCCTCATGAACCTCGCCCGACGGCTCTGCCTTCTCCTTCTCGTCGCGGCCTCGCTCCGCCCCGCGTCGCTGCGCGCGGGGGAGTTCGCCTCCGTCCTCACCGACAACGCCGTCGGCGACGAGGCGGCGATCGAGACGGGCGTGGCCTACACGGCCGAGCCGGCGTTCGAGAACCCCGTCGACACCGCCGGGCGGCGGCTGCTCGACCGCGACCTGCCCATGTCCGACTGGAACACCTGCGCGGGCATCAACAAGCCCGAGCAGACGCTCACGTTCGACATGAAGCGCGAGTACCGCTTCAGCCGCTTTGCCGCCTGGTTCACCCGCCCCGCCAAGCCCGCGTCGATCGAATGCAGCGTGGCGGCGACCCTGGCGGGCCCGTGGGTGCCGGCGGGAACGATCACGCCCGTCGACGGGTGGAACGAACTGAAGCCGGCCACTCCCGTCGCGGGGCGCTTCGTGCGGATGCGCTTCAAGATCAAGGAATGGGGCTGGTACATCAACGAAGTGAAGTTCTGGGGCACGCGGGCGGATGAGCCGGGCCTGGAGGCGAAACTGCCGCTCGTGCGCGAGGGATCGGGGCTGGCGCTGGTGAAGGAGGGGAAGCCCGTCGCGAGCGTCATCGTGGCGGCCGACGCCCCGCCGCGGCTGCTCAAGGAGGCGCGGTTCCTGCAGAAGACGATCGAACAAATGAGCGGGGCCGTGCTGCCGGTGCGCGACGACTCCCGCGATTGGGAAGGCGGACAGATCCTGGTCGGGCCGTCGAAGCTCAACACGCTCGCGTTCGAGCAGGGCGAGGAGAAGCCGCAGGGATACCGCCTGGTCGTCGGAAAGAACAGGATCGCGATCGCGGGGAACGACGCCGACCCGATGACGGGCACGAACTACGCCGTCTACGACCTGCTGGAGAAGCTCGGCTGCGGCTGGTTCGGGCCCGATCCGCTCTACCAGGTCGTCCCGCGCAGGGCGACGCTGGTCGTCGCCGACGAGGACCGCACGGAGCGCCCCGCGATGGCGATGCGCGAGGTGTGGAACGTCCCCGCGGACATCCGCCCGGCGTGGCGGCTGGGGGGGACGAAGGTCCACTCCGGCCACGCCTACGCCGACATCCTCCCGCCAGCGAAACACTGGGCGACGCACCCGGAGTACTACTCGCTCGTCGACGGGAAGCGCACGCAGGGCGGGCAGGTCTGCTTCACCAATCCCGAGGTGCAGCGGCTGACGCTCGAGTCCTGCCGCGAGTTCTTCAAGGCCCACCCCGACGCGATGGCGGTCAGCCTCTCGCCCAACGACCGCGGCGGGTTCTGCGAATGCGACGCCTGCACCAAGACGGGCGGAAACCCCGGCGAGCGCACGCTCGCCTTCTGCAACGTCGTCGCCAAGGGGCTGGCGGAGAGCAACCCCGGGAAGTGCGTCACGTTCCTGGCCTACTGGTACACCTTCGCCGCGCCGGTGAACGGGACCAAGGCGGAGCCGAACGTGATCGTGCAGATCGTCAAGCAGGGCTGCCACGCCCACGCCTTCGACGACGCGCACTGCGCGATCAACGTCGGGCAAAGCAGGAACCTCGAGGCCTGGGGCCGGATCGGGGCGAAGCTCTCGATCTACGAGTGGTACATCCCCGGCTGCTCGCGCGCGGAATGGAAGAAGCTCCCGTGGGTCGCGAGCGACGTGGCCTACCGCGACGTGCGCTACTGGCGGGCCCACGGCGTGCAGTGGATCACGTACGAATCGCAGACCGCATACGAAAGCGGCACGGGCTACCCGCGCCGCTGGCCGCTCTATTACCTCGCCGCCCGCGCGATGTGGAACCCCGACGAGGACCCCAACGCGGTGATGCGCGACGCCTCCGACAAGCTCTACGGCCCCGCGGGCAGGACGATGGCGGAATACTTCCGCGTGGTCGCCGACACGATGGAGCAGACGCAGTCGCACGGGAGCATCTGGAACATGCCCCCTGCCGAGAACATTTTCCGGGCAGAGGTGACGGCGAAGCTGAGGAAGCTGCTCTCGCGGGCGATGGAGGAGGCGGCTGCGGACACGGGCTCGTGGCAGCGCGTCGCCGCCGAGGCGGGCGCGTGGCGCGAGGGCGAGCAGGCGCTGGCGGGGCTCCCGCCGTTCAAGCTCCACCCGGTCGACGCGCTGGACTACAACGGCGGGATCTGGTTCACCGACCAGGACCGGCTCAAGGGCGTGGACGTCCGCGACCTGATCGGCATCGGCGCGGGCGAGAACGTCATGGTCCGACCCCCCGGCGGCGAATGGCGAAAGCTGGTCGACACGGAGGTGTATCCTTCCGCGAACGGCTTGGTCTTGAAGCGGGAGGGAAAATGATGCCGCCCAGGAGAATTGAAAAATGCCCGCCAACCTCATGACCGAACGCCTCAAGGGCGACGCGACGATGCTCGGGTTCTGCTCCATGTACCCCGCGCCGGGGATCATCGAGGGCATCGGCGGTGGGTGGGACTTCGTCTGGATCGACGGGCAGCACGGCGAGATGGACTCCCGCGCCGCGGTCGCGGCGGTCCGTGCGGCAGACCTGATGGGGCTCGCCACGCTCCTGCGCGTGCCGACGCACGACGCGGGGTTCCTGGGCGTCTACGCCGACATGGACCCCTCCGCGATCATGGTCCCGATGGTCAACGACGCCGCCCAAGCCCGGGCCATCGTCGCGGCCTTGCGCTTCCCGCCCCTGGGCACGCGCTCCTTCGGCGGCCGCCGCGTCATCGACCGCAACGGGCGCGACTACCACAAGAACCATGAGGTGCTGGTCGTCGCGCAGATCGAGACGCGCGAGGCGGTGGAGCATGTCGAGGCGATCGCCAACACGCCGGGCGTCGACGGGCTCTTCTTCGGCCCCGACGACATGAAGGTGCAGATGGGCATCGACGTGAACACGCCGCCGCTGGAGCATCCCCGGCTGGTCGAGGCGATGACGCGCACGGCCAACGCGGCGCGGGCGGCGGGGAAGTTCGCCGCGGGGGTGGCGCCCGGGGCCGGCGCGCTGGAGAAGATGCGGGCGATGGGCTACCGGCTGCTCGTGGGCGGGGGCGACATCATGTTCCTCCGCGCCGCGGCGGCGGCGAAGCTGCAGGAGCTGCGCGGCGCGATCAAGCCCGCGACGCCGGGCCCCAGTGACAAATCCGGGGGCGGGACATATTGACACGGCGTGGAGATTGGGTGTACGTGGCCGCGGGTTCGCCTCGACGGAACCGTCACCACCGCCGCCACGCCCGGAGGGATTCGTAAACGTGCATTCTCGCCGCGACCCGCGGCTGGTCGCAGTAGTCCACCGCCTCGTGATAAAGCATCCTGAACCGAACCTGATGGGCAAGCGGCAACGTCTTCCAATAGGTGGCTCGCCATGGGGAGACCAAGTCCCACCGGATCGTTTCGGGACGAATCTCGTAGCCGATGAAATGCGCCTCCTTCAAATAGGCCTCAATGCTCGACCGGCGCGTGCAGATGACGCGTCCTCCCGCGGGATACGGGGACTGACGCCCGTGCCCAGCACCGAAGATCGTCGAGGCGTCCGCGAGGTGCATCTCCCAACGTGGATGAAGGAACTCTTCCCAAACCGCTCCGCCCTCGGGCGTGAGGCGGTAGCGGGGGCCCGGGAGAAAGCCAAACCGCCTTCGAGGCGATTTCCACGCCGATCGCAGCGCGGCGTCGATCGCGCCGCGAGTCAGTCGCCGGGGCTTGCGGCGGCCTTCAGACGAATCGCAGAGAATGAGCCCCTCCACGAAGAGCCGTTGGAGGCCACGGGCGATCTCATCGAGAACGCACCCGTGATCGCGGGTGTTGTTGCGCTCCGCGACGGCGCGATTCATCAGGCCACGAATGGGTGTGGGATCGTGAACAGCCGCATCGAGCAGCCAGAACTCGGCCCGCGCAAGTTGGATGGACATTGTGGAAGCGGCTGCGTGCCGCGGAAAGAGGAGATATGAATAATCTAACCGCTGTGGCGGTCGACAAACAAGCGATTTCGCCGTGCAAATCCTGTGGGCGGGACGGATTGAGGAACGTCTGATCAGACGTTCGCCACCCGAGCACCCCTTCAACGATCCCCATGTCTCAGCCACAAGCCCCATCCTCCCCGCGCCCGCGCGTCCTCTGCTGCTGGACGCCCGACCTGGGCGACGCGCTGCTGGGCGGGCTGCGAGACGTCGCCGACGTCGAGTGGGCCCCGCCTTCGCGCGAGCTGCTGGCCACGCGCCTCCATGAGTTCGACGCCTACCTCGCCTCGCTCCACATCCCGCTCGATCGCGTGATGATCGCCAACGCGGCCCGCGGACGCCTCCGCCTCGTCGCCACGCCATCCACCGGACTGGACCACCTCGACCTCCCGGCCCTCGAATCCAGCGGCGTCCGCCTCATCTCCCTCCGCGGCGAGGAGGCGTTGCTCGGGCGCATCACCTCCACCGCCGAGCAGGCCTGGGGCCTGTTGCTCGCCGCCGTGCGCCGGATCCCCGCGGGCCACGCCGCCGCCTGCCGCGGCGAGTGGGCCCGCGACCGCTTCCGCGGCACGCAGCTCGCCGGAAAGACGCTGGGCGTCATCGGCGTCGGCCGGCTCGGCTCGATGGTCGCGCAATACGGCTTGGCCTTCCGCATGCGCGTCCTGGGCTGCGACCCGCGCCCCATCGACATCCCCGGCGTGGAGCGCGTCGACCTCGACGCCCTCCTCCGCGCCGCCGACATCCTCTCCCTCCACGTCCACCTCACGCCCCAGACCCGCGGCCTGCTCGGCCCCGCGCAGTTCGCCCTCATGAAGCCCGGCGTGGTCCTCATCAACACCAGCCGCGGAGCGATCGTCGACGAAGCCGCCCTGCTCGACGCCCTGCGCACCGGCCGCGTCGCCGCCGCGGGGCTCGACGTGATCGACGGCGAGTGGCGGGCCGACCTCGTCGACCACCCGCTGATCCGCCATGCCCGCGAACACGAGAACCTCGTGATCTCCCCGCACGTCGGCGGCGTCACCGTCGAGGCCCAGACGATCACGCACGCCTTCCTCGCCGACCGTGTGGCGGAGGCGCTCCGAAACTGACGCGTCGCCGTCGAATTCGAGTGCGCGTGAATGAGGCGATGCCCTGGCCGAGGCGCTACCATCGCCGCCAATAGTCCAGATATGTGTGGAGTTCAAGGGCGCCCAACGGCCAGCCGCCATTTTCCGCATAGACGTCGTGGTAAATCATCTTGAACCCCGCCCGATGGGCAAGGGGAAAGGTCTTCCAATACGTGGCGCGCCACGGCGAAACGCACTCCCAGCGAACCGTCTCTCGTTTGACGTAATGCCCGATCTGCGGGGCCTGGTTCAGATAGGTTTCGATGCGCCCGCGATCCGTGCCGGTCACACATCCACGGGCGAGACACGGCGGATTGTTCGAACCGGTGACCGTCCTCGCGCCCTCGATGTACCCGTCCCATTGCGGGTGCATGAATGACTCCCACGCCGCCCCGCCCGCGGGCGTGAGTCGGTAGTAAAGCGTATTAGAGGTCTCGATGGCCACGCCCTCGGGCAACGGCCTCTGAAAGAGTTCGGCCTCGATCTCACCTCGCGTCGGTAGCGGCAGACGCCGGCGCGCCTTGAACGGCGATTGGACGATCAGTCCTTCGTCGAAAAGCCGAAGGAGTCCGTTCACGATCTGGTCGGCGGAACAACCGTGATCGGAGTGGTTGATGTGGGCGGCAACTTCGCCGTTCATCAGGCCGCGCATGAAAATCGCGTAATGCACGGCCACATCAAGCAGCCACAGCTCGGCCCGGGAGAGTTGGATGGACATCAAAGGTGCGGCTGCGTGCCGCGAAAAGAAGAGGTTGCGGGAAGTCTACCCGTCCAGACGTTCGAGAGGCAAGCGGTTCCGCCGCCCTGCACGGCCGCGGTCCCATCCGCGGCGGCCCGATCCGTCGATCTGGCGCTTCGCTCGGCCAATCGCCGCCGTCGTGGTTAGAATCCCCGTCATGCTCTCGCACCGCATCATCCCCTGCCTCGACGTCAAGGCCGGGCGGGTCGTCAAGGGCGTCAACTTCGTGCAGCTGCGCGACGCGGGCGACCCCGTGGAGATCGCGCGGCAGTACGACGCCGCGGGGGCCGACGAGCTGGTCCTCCTCGACATCACCGCCAGCCACGAGGACCGGCAGATCATGCTCGACGTCGTCCGCCAGGTGGCGGAGCAGTGCTTCATGCCCTTCACCGTCGGCGGGGGCATCCGCACCATCGACGACGTCACCCGGCTCATCCAGGCGGGGGCGGAGAAGGTCAGCCTCAACACCGCCGCGGTGGTCAACCCCCAGCTCATCGCCGACACCGCCAAGCGCTTCGGCCGCTGCGCCACGGTGGTCAACATCGACCCCAAGCGCGTCGTGCGCGACGGCAAAACCATCTTCGAGGTCCATACCCACGGCGGGCGCAAGCCCACCGGGCTCGAGGCGGTGGCGTGGGCCCGCGAGGTGGTCGAGCGCGGCGCGGGCGAGATCGTGCTCACCAGCATGGACGCCGACGGCACGCGCGACGGGTACGACGTGGAGATGACCGCGGCCGTCGCGGCGGCGGTCGACGTGCCGGTGGTCGCCTCGGGCGGCTGCGGCGGGCCCGAGCACATGCGGGCCGTCATCCAGGAGGCCGGCGCCGACGCGGCGCTCGCCGCCAGCATCTTCCACTACGGGCAATACACCATTGGGCAGACCAAGGCCTACCTCGCCGAGCACGGCGTGGACGTCAGGCTGCCCGAACGGGTCGGTTGAGGTCGGTCGAAGGTCGAAGTCGCCTGAATGTCGTTTGAGTCGGTTCGGTTCGGTCGGTGTTCCTCGGTGCATCGGGGTCGCGGGTCCGGGCGGGAAGAGTCGGCGAGGATGCGTCCCGCATTTGTTCGCGGGCGTGCGTCGCTGGCTGACGCAAACCTTTCTGAAGAGGGATCGAAGATGAGCCACGGAAGTTCGGAGCCGATGGAATTGCCCCAGGACCGCGCGGCGGCGAAGCGGTCGCCCGCGAACACCGGGCTGCGGAAGTTCTTCGAGGCCGCGGTGCGCTTCGAGGCCTCCGACCTCCTGCTCCGCGGCGGGCTCGCGCCCAAGCTGCGCCTCCGCGGCGCGCTCAAGAGCCTCGACACCCCCATCGTCGAGATCCCGCAGTTCGAGGAGTTCGTCGAGGCCTCGCTCTCCGAGTCGCAGTGGAAGCGCTACGCGACGCACGGATCGGTCGACATCGGCTTCGACCTCGACCTGGGCGGCCCGACCCAGATCCACCGCTTCCGCGTCAACGTCTTCCGCACCCGTGGGCGCAGCGCCATCGCCGCCCGCCGCGTGAGCAACAAGATCCTCAACTTCGAGCAGCTCTACCTCCCCCCCGTGCTGGGCACCGTCGCCGAGCAGCTCAACGGCATGGTGCTCCTCGCGGGCGTGACCGGCAGCGGCAAGAGCACGACGATCGCCGCGATGCTCCAGCGCATCAACGAGAACCGCCCCTGCCACATCCTCACGCTCGAGGACCCCATCGAGTACCTCTACACCGACGCCAAGGCGATGTTCAACCAGCGCGAGATCGGGCTCGACTGCTCCTCCTTCCCCGAGGGGCTCAAGGCCCTGGTGCGCGAGAACCCCGACGTGGTCTTCATCGGCGAGATGCGCGACCGCGAGACCTTCGAGGCCGCCCTCCACGCCGCGGAGACCGGCCACCTGGTCTTCGGCACCATCCACGCCTCCAGCGCCAGCCAGGCCTTCGGACGCATCTACGACCTCTTCCCCCAGGCGGAGCGCGAGGCGATCCGCAACATGCTCGCCTACCAGATGAGCGCCTTCGTCTACCAGAAGCTCCTCCCCACCATCCGCGAGGACATCCAGCGCGTCCCCGCGGTGGAGATCCTGCTCCAGTCGGCCCCGACGCGCAAGTTCATCCTCGAAGGGCGCGAGCACGAGCTGAGCGACGTCATCCGCCAATCGAAGGAATCGGGGATGCAGACCTTCACGGACAGCCTGATCTCGCTGGTGCAGAAGGGGTTCATCCACCCGCGCATCGCCCAGGCCAACGCCGCCAACCCCGAGGAGCTCAAGATGGCGCTCAAGGGCATCATCACCCGCTGAGGCCCTCGCCCACGACGCCGACTTGCTCTCCGACTCCCCTTTTGCCCCGGCCTTTGCCCACAACGTTGCCCGCGGGTATCACTCTCGAATTCCCCGCCTCGTTTCCGACCTCTCCCGCCCTCCCCGGAGCCCGCCATGCCCCGCATGATCGTCCGCCCCAAAGAGCTTGACCTCACCTCCCCCGGCCGGCGCGACTACTACGTCGCCCTCGAGCACGACAGCATCTGGGGCGACCACCTCATCCCCCTGACCGTCTGGGTCGGCCCCGCCGCCCAGCCCGGCAAGGGGCTGGTCTGCTCCGGCTCGAACCACGGCAACGAGTACGAGGGCCCCGTCGTCCTCAAGAACCTCGCCCGCGAGATCCGCCTCGACAACGTGCTGGGGCGCATCATCTTCATCCCCGTCCTCAACGTGGCCGCCTTCAAGGCCGGCACGCGCGAGAGCACGCTCGACGACGGCGTGAACCTCAACCGCGCCTTCGTCGACGGCGCGGGCAAGATCCCCTCGCTCTCGGGCATCACCCACCGCATCGCACGCTTCGTGCGCGAGTACATCTGGCCCAACGTCCACGTCGTCATCGACCTCCACTCCGGCGGCATGGTCGCCCGCTTCGCCCCCTGCGCCAGCTTCCACCCCATCGACGACCCCGAGCAGGGCAAGGCCATCGAGGAGACCGCCCGCTGGTTCGGCACGCCGCTGATCATCACCTACCAGAACCAGACGCCCGGCCTCCTGCCCAGCGAGGCCGAGAGCCTCGGCAAGATCACCATCGGCACCGAGCTGGGCTGGGGCAACGCCATCCACCCGCGCGGCGTGCAGTTCGGGCGCCACGGCGTCCTCGCCGCCGCCATCCACCACTTCCAGCTCCGAGGCTCCATCGAGCCCTTCGGCCACCACGCCGACGGCACGCAGCGGCGCGTCGAGATGGTCGACCGCGCCTGCTTCACCGTCGCGCCATTCGCGGGGCACTACGAGCCGATCGTCGAGTGCGGCACGAAGGTCGCCAAGGGGCAGACCATCGGCCTGCTGCACGACTTCGACCACATCGACATGGACCCGTGGGAAGCCAAGGCCGGGATGGAGGGCATCGTCATCGCCCAGGCCTTCGGGGCCGTGATCATGCAGGGCCAGCACATCGCGGTGACGGGGAAGATTGTTTGGTGATCGATCAAGCCCATCGATCCCGACGGTACGCCGTCGGGTTCGGTGGGGTCCGGTTCAAAGGAGAAGGCCCCCATGCCCACGAAATCCCCCGCCAAATCCCCGTCCCTGCTCTGGAAGGGCAAGACCGCCCGCGTCGCCATCCCGCCCACGCGCGACCCGTTCATCAACTCGCTCATGACCCGCCTCACGCCCGACAAGAACGGGCTCGAGCGGTTCTTCGTCACCACCTACAACTCCATCAGCGGCTGCCTGGCCGTCTGCATCAACGAGGCAGGTGAGCACCGCAGTTACCGCTTCCACCAGAAGAAATACGGCGCGACCCACGCCGGGTTCTACGGCGTCGTCCAGGAGGACGACGACACGCTCTGGCTCTGCGGCACCATCGACAATGTCTCGCGCCTCACCCTCAGCACCGGCAAGCTCGAGACCTACGAGACCGGCGCCCCCTCCGCGCTGATCTTCCAGGGCCTGACCTTCGACAAGCCCACCGGCAAGCTGCTCGGCATCGCCTTCCCCCCGCCCAAGACCACCGCCTTCGTCTTCGACACGCGGACCCGCAAGGGCGTCAAGGTCATCGAGACGGCCCAGGGCGTCGGCAACTACATGCGATACACCGTGCCCAACAAGGACGGCACGTGGACGATCGTCATGCACATGCCGGGCAACCACCTCTTCATCTGGGACCCGCGCACCGACGCGCTTGACCCCGTCACCATCACCCCGACCTATGAGTCGGAGAACTTCGACGCCACGACCTACATGGTCATCACCGACGACGCCGGGCGGATCTACTTCCCCGGCAAGGGCTGGTTCGACCCCGTCACCAAGCAATACGGCGAGGGTCCGCGCCCGCAGTCGGAGCGCACCTGGTTCGGGCGCATCGGCGACCACGCCTGGGGCGTCAGCGCCTCGGGCGGGAACGTCTCGACCTTCCGCTGGGACATGAAGACCGGCAAGGTCTCGCCCGTTGCGCCGATCTCCGACTGCTCCGCCCAGGGCGTGAACCTCACGGCCTCGGGCAAGATCGTCTCGGTCAACCTCTACGGCGAGTTCCACCGTTTCGACGCGATGACCGGCGCCCTCGAATGCTCCCGCCGGCTCGACGCCGACGGCGTGGGACACATCGACACGATGTGCCTCCTCGACGACCGCCGATTGCTCGGCACGCCCTTCATCACCCAGCGCTTCTGGGAGGCCGACCTGAAGACGGGCAAAGGCGCCGACATGGGGCGCGCCGCCCCGGGCTACGGCGAGATCATGCAGCTCAGGAAGATCGGGAAGAAGGTCTATCTCGCCGCGTACGCCGGGGGCGAGCTGACCGAGTACGACCCCGCGCAGCCGGCGCGATATCCCGAGAACCCGCGCACCGTCGCCGACCCGCCGCTGGCGATGCGCCCCGTCGCGATCGACACCGACGGGCGCATCCTCTACTGGTCCTCGAGCAGGGAGTACGGGAAGCTCGGCTGCATCATCGCCCGCTACGACACGCGCACGGGCCTCTCCACTTACGTCGACAGCCCGCTGGGCGACCAGATGGTGACCAGCCTGTTCTACGAGAGGAAGACCGACTCGCTGCTCGTGGCGACGACGATCCACGCCGACTGCCAGAGCTGCCCCGCCACGGCCGACCGCGCCTGCCTCGCCCGGCTCGACGCGAAGACGCTCAAGCCGGTGGAGCGCGTCGACGCGCCCAAAGGCGTTGAACACAGCACGATCGTCGGCCCGCTCGCCCCGGGCAAATGGGTCGCCTGCTGGAACCGCCCGAACGCGGGCAAGCCGTGGTTCGTGGTGGAATCCGGCGCGATGAAAGCCCCCGCCCCCGCCCCCGGGGAGAGCGAGAGCGCGACGAAGCCCTGGCCGGTCGAGAAGGTGCACAGCGTGCACTACGCCGGCTCGCCGGGGAAGTTCCTCATCCACGCACCGGGGCAACTGGGCGTGTGGGACCTGCGCAAGGCCCCCGGCAAGCTGCTGCGCGAATTGCCCATCCCCGCGCTGAAGCCCGGCTCGCACATCCACAGGCTCTTCGTGCAGGACGCGACGGTGATGTTCAACACGGCCGAGGAGGTCTTCGTCCTGCGCGATGCGCTGAAGGGGATTTGACGGAAAGAATGGGTCATCTCACGCAGCGCGATCGAGGGTGGGCGCGTATCGATTCACGGGGGATCCATGGCTTTGAACGAGTCCACGCCGCCTGCCAACTACACGCCGACCGAGGGCGGAACGAAACCGGTTCCACGACGGCATTTTTTCCTGCTTGGCCTCGGCGGGGGCGCAGTGGCGTTTGCGCTCGTCTGTTTCCTCTGCTGGCGAGATGAAATCCCGTGGACATATCGGGGCTCGGTTTGTCGCGCCCAGATCGCGCAATTCACCGAGGCCGTCAAAACGCATCAGCAGAAGACCGGTGAACTGCCGACGAGCTTGGCCGCCGTTCCAGAGATCGGGCAGAAGTACGGGGGCGATCCGAATGATCCGTGGGAGCGTCCTTACCTCTACGAAGTCCAAGGACGCGATTTTGACATCGTCTCTTACGGGCACGATGGCCAGCCCGGCGGAATCGGCATCGACGCCGATTACCACGGCGCGCGCCCCAACGACCCGGTGGACCGTCACTCGACGCTGTCCCAATTCATTCAAACCCGCAGTCTTTGGCCCGTCATGATTGGCGGTGTGATGGCGGCGTTCCCGATTGTTTTCGCCTATGGCGTAACAGCTCCAGGCGAGTCGCCAAGCTCAATCAAGAAGGCGCTCATGCTGCTCGTGGTCCTCGTGCCCGTGATGGCCTTGATCGGCACCTTTTTTGCCGCGGTCTGTTCAAGCAGTCATTGACGACTCGCCTCGCGGAAATTCTTGGCGACGATTCCGGTTCCGCGCCAACCCTGTCTACTCTCCCCCCGCGCGGTATCGTGACGCCATCCCACGTGCCGCGAGATTTCACCATGCCCACCCTCCACATCCCCATGCCGCTGCAGATCATCCTCGACGACGTCGGCTGGTGGTCCGGGCGCGACGACAGCGCCCGCAACGGCCCCTACCGCACCGGCATCCCGCGCGACCATGTCCCCTCCGACTACGCCGCCGTGATCGAGCTCGGCCGCCGCCTGCGCATGAAGCCCCAGGCCGCCACCATCCTCTGCGAGTGGGACACCCAGAACATCCTGCGCGAGCTGCCCAGCGCGACCTGGCAGGGCAAGGCATGGGACAACAAGCGCTGGGTCGGCCCGTGGCTCGAGCACGCCGCCCAGATCATGCGCGACGGGCGCGACCACTTCGAGCTCGTCCTCCACGGCCTCGCCCACGAACACTGGGACGAAAGCGGCAAGATGACCCGCGCCGAGTTCTGCGACGAGGAATGCAACATCCGCCCGCCCGAGCTGGTCGAGGCCCACCTCGACCTCTACGCCCGCCTGCTCGACCAGCACAAGCTCGGCCCGTTCCCCACGGCCTACGCCCCCACCGCCGCGAAGCACCGCTTCGGCTCCGGCGCGGGCGGGCTCGAGGACCGCATGGCCCGCCGGGGCATCCGCTACATCGCCACGCCCTTCGTCGTCATGGGCAAGGCCCGCCCCACCGAGCTGCCCTTCGTCGGCGTCGACTCGGGCGTCCTCTCCATCGACCGCGGGTGGGACCTCCAGCCGTGGTTCGCCATCGACGCCAAGCCCGACAAGCCCGTCCCCGGCCCGATCTGCGGGCTCCACTGGCCCAACATCCTCCACCTCGACCCGCGGCGGAACCTCGAGGTCGTCGACCGCTGGGTCGCCTTCTTCCGCACGTTCGACCGCATGCCCAATCGCATGCTCTCGCCCGACACGCCCTCGTGCTGGACGCAGTTCGCCTACAGCCACGGCGCGGACGTGAAGGCCCGGGCCGACGGCGCGACGATCGACTGCGGCCCGGTCGACAAGCTGCCCAACGCCCCGCTGCAGGACGCGTTCACGATCAAGGTCGAGGGGCCGGCCAACCTCGCGATCGACGTCCGCGGGGCGCAGACGCTGGAGAAGCGCAACGACCCCGCGGGGAACCATGTCGTCCGCGTCCGCCGCGCCGCGGGGGAGAGGGTGATCCAGGTGGATTGGCGGATGCCCGGGGAGACGTGAGATTCCAAGCCCACTGATCCCGACGGTACCCCGTCGGGTTCGGTGGGGTGGAGCCGCGTGCGAAACCGGCGCATCACGGATGCACAGGCAGCCCAAACCCCACCGAACGCGACGGAGTACCGTCGCGATCAGTGGGCTTGTGTCGATGTTTTCCTTGATTTCGATCCGAAGTGAACACCCAACAAAAAAAGGCCGACCCGTCTCGCCACGGGCCGGCCTCTTCTTTGGGGTCAATTCAATTACGCCGATCCGCCGTCACTTGTTCGACGGCATCCTCAGCACGACCAGCCGCGGGCCGATGTTGGGGTCGATCACGCGGACGCGCACGCCCTTCTCCAGGTCGCCCGCCGCCAGCGCGGCCGTGAGCTCCTCGATGTTCTTCACCTTGGTGCCCATCACCTCGACGATCACCTGGCGCGAGCCGATGCCCACCGAGGCCGCCACCGAGTCGGGCCGGACGGAGCGGACGATCACGCCCGGCTGGAACTTCATCTTCAACTGCCCCGCGAGCTCGGTCGTGTAGGTCATCACCGACTCGAACCCGAGCTTGCGCAGCGTCTGGCTGTCCTTGCCCTCGGCGCGGGTGGTCGGCTCGCCGGGCGCGGAAGGCGCGCCGGCCATCTGCGGCGGCTGCTCCACCACCGTCACGTCCAGCGACTTGGACTTGCCCTCGCGGAAGACCTCGATGGGCACGCTCTTGCCCGGGGCGATCGTCGCCACGCGTAGCCGCAGCTCCTCGGGCGTGCTCACGCTCTTGCCGTTGACCTTGGTGATGATGTCGTCGGCCTTGATGCCCGCCTTCTCCGCGGGGCCGCCCTCCATCGCCGAGACCACCAGCACGCCCTTGCCCGTGTAGTTGTACGTGCGGGCCATCTCGGGATCGAGCTCCTGGATCTGGATGCCCAGGTACCCGCGCACCACCTTGCCGCCCTTGATGATCTGCTCGATCACGTCGTTGGCCATGTCGATGGGGATCGCGAAGCCCAACCCGTTGTAGGCCCCGGTCTGGCTGGCGATCGCGGTGTTCATGCCCACCACCTCGCCCTTGATGTTGCACAGCGGGCCGCCGGAGTTGCCGGGGTTGATCGCCGCGTCGGTCTGGATGAAGTTCTCGTAACCGCCGTCGGCGATGATGTGGAGCTGCCGCCCCTTGGCCGAGACGATGCCCTGGCTCATCGAGAACTCGAAGCGGAAGGGCGAGCCGAAGGCGAAGACGATGTCGCCCTGCTCGACAATCTCCGTCGCGCGGGCGGCGGGGTGCAGGTTCCCGCCCTCGACCAGCAGCACCGCGACGTCGGTCTTCGGGTCGGTCCCCACGACCTTCGCGGTGCGCTCGGAAAGATCGTTGAAGCGGACGGTGATCAGCTCGGCCCCATCGACCACGTGGTTGTTGGTGATGATGTGCCCCTTGTCGTCATACACCCAGCCCGAGCCGTTGCCGTAGGTGCGCGGGACGGAGTAGTTGTCGCCGCCGGGCGGAGCTTGGCGGGCGGGCGGGGCCTCGTCGTTCTCGCCCTCTTCCTCGCGCGGGGTCGAGGGGCCCAGGCGCGGGCCGAAGAACCGGCGGAGCATCTCGTCCTCCACCGGCGAACGGGCGTTGCCCTGCGGCTTCTGCCTGGCCGCCACCGCGATGTGGACCACGCTGGGCTCCACCGACTGCGAAACCCCGCGGAACGCGGCGCTGAGCTGCGCCAGCGTGGGGTTCTCCTTCAGCCCGCTCTGGATGAGCTGGATCTTCGCGTCCGACTGCGCCCAGGCGATCTGCCGGGCGACGCTGGGGCCGAGGTACATCGTGCCCAGCACGGCGATGACCAGCACGACGGTCGGGCCGTACCACTTGATGCGATTCATGTCTGTCTCCTGCGGGGAAAAGCGGCGGCGAGGCGGGAGCCCGATGGGGCCGGGAAACGGAGCGGACCGGGGGGGGCGCCGCGGAATGCCGACGAGGATCCGTCAATCATACGCACGAGGCGGGGGAGTGGTTCGGGCGATTTATTCCCGCGATTCCAGGGTCGGCAGGATTTTCACGCGAGACGGTTTCACGCGACGCGATGGATCAACGCGTCAGGCATTGCGGCGATTGCGAGCGACGGGCGGAGGCAGACACCCCGATTCACTTCTCCATCTTGTACGGATGATCCCCCGCCAGATACTGCCCCGACTCCACCAGCTTCGCCCAGCGCTCCGCCGCCTCCTGGATCTTCGCCCCCACATCCGCCATCGGCGGCGCGAACGGCGGCTGCCAGGCCGACATCCCCAGCAAATCCTGCAGCACGATCACGTGCCCGTGACACGCAGGCCCCGCGCCGCAGCCGATCACCGGCACGACGCCCTCGGGCCCCTTGTTCGCCAGCGCCACCACCGCCGCGGAGACCTCCGCCGGCACCGCCTCGATGAGCAGCATCGACGCGCCTTGCTGGATCATCCGCGCCGCGGTCGCGACCAACTTCTCCGCCTGCGCCGGCGTGCGCCCCGCGGCCCGGTATCCGCCCTGGGCCCGCACATGCTGCGGCCGCGACCCAAGGTGCGCCACCACTGGAATCCCCGCCGCCGCCATGCGTCCCACAAGCGGCGCGAAGGTCTCGTCGACCTCGAGCTTCACCGCGTCGGCCAGGCCGTGCGTGAGGAACTTCGCCGCATGGCGCATCGCGCGGTCGTCGCCGCACTGGTAGCTGCCGAAGGGCATGTCGGCCATCACGAACGCGTCCGGCGCGCCCCGCCGCACGCCCGCGGTGATCTCGAGCTGGAAATGCATCGGCGTGGGCAGCGTGGAGTCGTGCCCGAGGATGACCTGCCCCGCGGTGTCGCCCACGAGCAGGCAGCGGACCCCGCCGCGGACGAGCCAGCCGGCGGTCGTCGCGTCGTAGCAGGTGAGCATGGGGAACGCGCGGGCCTCACGGGCCCACTTGCGGATCGTGCGGAGGGTCACGCGGGCGGAGGGCTCGGTCGGGGACATAGGCTGTGGCCATGCAAAGGCGGGCGGCGGCGGAAGGGCCGGGACGCCGGCGGGTGACGGGATTCAGGCGGTCACTTGCGAGCCGGGGAAACGGGCGCGCCCGTGGCGGATATTCCCAGGGCGGGGGTCTGCGGCAGGAGGCGGTTGTCGATCTGCGTGTTGATCTGCCTCTCGATCCGCGTCGGCTCCACGCGGAAGCGGCTGACTTGGTCGCTCCGCCCCGCGTCCGCGCGGCGGTTCAGGCGCGGGTCGCCCGCGAGCGGAATGTCGTACGGCGCGAGCACGAACGAGCGCGGGGCCGACATGGCGGCGAGCGTCTCGGGGCGCAGGTCGAAGACCGTGTTGGCGGGGATGAGCTCGATGAACTCGCCGTCGCGCCGCGGGGCCTGGTTCGTGGCGACCGAGCGCTTGCCCGTGGCCACGAGGTAGTCGAGCCGGTCGACATGGGCGTTGAAGCCCGGGCCGATGCGGTAATAGCTCGGGGCCTCGTAGATCGGGCCGAGGTTGATGAGCGTGGCCGGGTCGGGCCGCACCTCGAAGAGGGCCGATTGCTCGCCGGTCGACCTTAGCCCCAACTGCACCGACCGCTGGCTGCGCGAAAGCGGGTCGAGGTCGCCCACCGCCTGGTCGACGGGGACGAGCGTCTGCGCGTGGGCCGAAGCCGCGAAGCAGGTCGCGAGGGCCAGGCAGGCGAGGATGGGGGTGGCGAGGCGCATAGGTGGTGTCTTGTTAGCCGGAAGCGCCCCCGGAAGCGACGGGACGGGGGCCGCCCAAAACACGGCCGCGGTGAACTCCAAAAACGCGCCCAATCATAGGCTGATCGGCCCACGCTACGGACGTGCCGTCAACCGCGATCTCTCGCGATCTCTGGCCAAGCCGAACATTGATCGACCCCTGTCCCGTCGCTTGCGCGTCCGGCTAACAAGGCGATCGCGCTCACTTCCCCGCCGGCGCCGTCGTCGCCGCCGCGGCAGGCTTCGCCTTCGCCGCCTTGCTCGTGCTGGCGACCTTCTTCGCCGGCACCGGCACCACGCCGGGCTGCTCCGGGGCGGGGCGGTACTGCACGTTCAAGAGCACGTTCGTGCCCGGGAGGCTGACCTTGCCGTCGGTGATTTCGTCGCCGTTGAGCGTATAAAGGTCCCACGACATCTCCGTGGCGGGGTTGGCCCCGGTGTGGAACATGTCGACCTGGTTCGGGTGGCTGAAGCGGATCTTGACCTTGTGCTGGACGGGGATGTCCATGGACCAGAGCACCTTGTCGGTGCTGGTCTCGCTGACGAGCAGGGTGGTGGGCAGTTCGGGGGTGCTGATGTAAGTGCTTTTGGCGCAGCCGGTCATGAGGACGAGCAGGCCGGCGACGAACAGGCCGCCCGAGAAACGCTTGGTCAACGACATCCATGGCCCTTTCGAGTGAACCGCGACGGGGAGCCAAAGCGCCCAAAGCGCCCAGACCCCCAACGGCTTCGAGGAATAGGCCGACCCGGCCCAGACCGAAGCAGTATACGATAAGGAACGGTCCGAAGTGGAGTGCGACTTGAGCGAAGATGCCCCGGAAAATCAGCCGCCGTTGAACCGCCGGGACTTTTTCCGGAGCCTTTTCCTTCGCGGGCTCGACGCCGCGGAGAGGAAAACCGCCTCCACGCGACGCCGGATCAACGCCGCGTTGGCTCCGTTGAACGAACCAGCCGCGCCTGAGCCGAAGGCGCTCCCGGGTCCGATAAAGCCCGCCGTCCGTATCGAGCCTGATTGCACCGCGCCCCCGGAACCGCCCAAGCCCCTGCCCCCGCCCCCCATCCAACTGCGCATCCTCCGCCCGCCCGGGGCCCTGCCCGACGCCGAGTTCGCCTCCACCTGCAGCCGCTGCGGCCACTGCGTCGAGGCCTGCCCCGCCGACGCCATCCGCCTCGACCCCGGCTCCCCCGACTCCCCCAGTTTCGCCGGAGGCCTTCCTTTCATCCTCGCCCGCGAATCGCCCTGCGTCGTCTGCGACGAGTTGGCCTGCATGCCCTCCTGCCCGAGCGGGGCGCTGAAGGTCACCCCGCGGGAGCAGATCCGCATGGGCATGGCCGTGGTCGACTGGCAACGCTGCCTCCGCCACCCCAGCCAACCCGACGGCTCGCACGAATGCCAAGTCTGCGTCGCCGCCTGCCCCTTCGGCCAAGCCGCGCTGGGCATCGACGAGCAAGGGCGCATCGAGGTCCGCCCCGCCTGCACCGGCTGCGGCCTGTGCGAGCGCGCCTGCCCGACGGAGCCCACCAGCATCTGGGTCGAGCCGGGGTGGGAACGGTGGGAGACGCAGACGGGGGCGTGATCGGCTCAAGGCGCGGGCCCTGCCCGCTCCCCGGCAATCAATCATCTTCCCGAGCGTTCTCCACAGGCGTACAATGAGGGATTGCCGAGCCGCCGCTCCGCTCCGCCCGCGCGGGCCAAGCCCCATTCACGCACGAAACGCCGGTCCCCGGCCGCAAGATCCTCTGGCCCGACCGCCTGGACCTTGGCGCGTGAATGATCAGGCTGGGACCGCGTCGGCCAAGCACCATCCCGACTCGCCGCCAATGGGGTTTGGCAGCCGTCATCTGGACGACAAGACGATGCCGTGGACGCGATTTCATCGATGGCTGGTCGTGCCTCTCCTTGGCGGCATCGCATGGTGCGCCCCCGCTTCGCTTGCAACGGAGGCGGATGACGAGGCCAGCGAGGCCAAGGCCCGTGCCGAGGCCGGGAACATGAGGAACTACAAGTCTCAGATCGCCACGCTTTTCAGGACGTACTGCATGTCCTGCCATGGCGAGGAGAAGCCCAAAGGCGGATTGCGGCTGAAGAAGCCGCTCGAGAATCCGTTCCCGCCCTATCACGCGGGGATATGGAAGAAGGTGGCCGCGAAGGTCAAGTCGCAGGAGATGCCGCCGGACGACGCGAAGCAGCCCAGCGACGAGCAGCGCAAGCAAATCACCGATTGGGTCGAGGGGTTGAAATGCTTGATCCCCAAGGATCCGGGCCTGTTCGTGATCCGCCGGCTGAGCAAGGTGGAATACGGCAACACGCTCCACGACCTCTTCGGCGTCGACCCGCAGGTGGCGCATGACCTGCCGGACGAGGTCTTCGGGGCCGGGTACACCAACACCCTCTCGCCCTCGATGATGGAGCAGTATCTGCAGGTCGCCAACGAGGTGCTGGAGAAGTGCCTCGGGCCCTCGGGGGCGTCGGGATCACCGCCCAGCGAGGTGGAGCTACGCCTGTTCGGCCCAGCGCCAAGCAAGAAGGCCGACGCCAAGGAAGCCGCGCGGAAGACCGCCCGCTCGCTTGCCCGGCTCGCCTACCGCCGGCCGCCCACCGACGCGGAGGTCGACCTCCTCGTGCGCGTCTTCACGCTCGCGTCCGACCAAGGCAAGTCCCACCGCGACTCCCTGCGGCTGATGCTCAAGGCCGTCCTGGTCTCGCCCCAGTTCCTCTTCATCACGCCCCGCGAATCCGACAAGACTGGCGATTCCGGGGGCGCGAAACCCGTGGCCGACATCGTCCCCCTCGACGACCATCAACTCGCCTCGCGCCTCTCCTACCTGCTCTGGGCGACGATGCCCGACGCGGAGCTCTCCGCCCTCGCCGACGACGGCAAACTGCGCGACCCCGCGGTGCTCGCCGCCCAGGCCCGCCGCCTGCTGGCCGACCCCCGCTCGCGCGCCCTCTTCGACGGCTTCGGCGCGCAGTGGCTGGGGCTCGACAAGCTCGCCGGCAAGACCTTCGACCCCGAGAAGTTCCCGCAGATGACCCCCGAGCTGCGCACCGCCATGTACGAGGAGGTCCGCCTGCTCTTCGAGAGCATCGTGCGCGAGAACCTCAGCCTCGAGACCTTCATCGAGAGCGACCACGCCTTCCTCAACGAGGAGCTGGCCGCGGTCTACGACCTGCAGGGCAAGGTCGTCGGCCCGCAGATGCGGAAGGTGAGCCTCGCCGACGCCAACCGCGGCGGAATCCTCACCACCCCGGGCATCCTGGCGGTGAGCTCCTTCCCCAACCGCACCAGCCCGGTCAACCGCGGGCTGTGGGTGCTCGAGCAGGTGCTCGGCGAGCACGTCCCGCCCCCGCCGGCCAACGTCCCGCCCTTGGAGAACCAGGACAAGGCCAAGATCGCCACGATGACGCTGCGCCAGCGCACGGAGATGCATCGGGCCAACCCGGCCTGCGCCAGTTGCCACAGCACGCTCGATCCCATCGGCTTCGGGCTCGAGAACTTCGACGCCATCGGGCGCTGGCGCGACAAGGACGACACCGGCGGCGCGATCGACGCCACCGGCGAGCTCCCGGACGGGAGCCGCTTCGCGACGCCCACGCAGCTCAAGCGGATCATCGCCGGGCGCAGGGACGACGTCTGCCGCAACCTGATCGGCAAGCTGCTGGAGTACGCCCTTGGCCGCCAGTCGGGCGGCTACGACGAGATCGTGATCGACAAGATCGCCAAGGCCGTCGGCGCGGACGAATACCGGATGCAGACGCTGGTGGTCGGAGTCGTGACCAGCTACCCCTTCACCCATCGCCGCCTCAGCACCCCAGGAGACGCATCCCGTGGGAAGTAGTAAATGGCGAATCAGTAGTCGGACTTGCCTCAAGGGCCTGGGCGTTGCCCTCGCGCTGCCCTTGATGGAGACCATGGGCTGGGCGGAGCAGCCCAAGGGCAAACTCAAGGGCAAGGGCGCTTCCCCCAAGAAGAAGCCGCCCGTCCGCCTGGGCTTCATGTACATGCCCCACGGCGTGCTCATGGAGCGGTTCTGGCCGACCGATCCCGCCACCTTCCTCTCCGCGCCGCCCTCCATCCTCGAACCTCTCAAGCCGGTGCTCGACCAGTGCCTGATGATGAAGGGGATCAGCGCGGTGTCGCTGATCACGCCGCATGCGTATGAAGTCTGCACCTGGCTGACCGCGACAATGCCGAACAAGGCGAATCCGTCCGTCGTGGAAATCGATGTCTCGGCCGACCAAGTCGCGGCGAGGTCTCTCGGGGCGTCGACCCTGCTGCCATCCCTCGAGCTGGCGACCATGCCGCAGACGTACATGGAGGGCCGGGACGGGCTCAACCACGCCTATTACACGCACTGCAGCTTCCGCACGCCGACCCAGCCGCTGCCTGCGGAGACCAATCCGAAGACCGTCTACAAGCGGCTGTTCCAGAGCCTCGACAAGAATGCCTCGGGCGCCGCCGCCGGCACCGTCGCCGACGCCCTTGAAGGCTCCATGCTCGACCTCGTGCTGGATGGCTCGAAGGACCTGCGCGGCAGCCTGAGCCGGGCCGACCAGCGCAAGCTCGACGAATACCTCGACAGCGTGCGCTCGCTGGAGCGGCGCATCGCCGCGATCCAGATCCGGCAGGTCGAAGCCGCCAGGGAGGCCGCCGGCGAGAAGACCGACAGCAAGGCGTTCACGCCCTCGACGCCGATCGAGGTCAAGATGCCCGCGGGCGACAAGCGCAGCGAGTACATGCAGGTGATGTGCGACCTCAACATCCTGGCCTTCCAGGCCGACCTGACCCGCGTCTGCACCTACATCGGGTCGATGCCCAACGGCGTCTCCTACCCGGAGCTGGGTTTCCGCGACATCCATCACTCCATCACCCATCACTTCAACGACCCGGTGAGGATGGGCAAGGTCGCCAAGATCAACACGTTCAACGTGGCCCAGTTCGCCTACATGGTCAAACGCATGCAGGCCATCCCCGAGGGCGAGGGCACCCTGCTCGACAACTGCATCATGATGTGGGGCTCCGGCATGGAGGACGGCACCAAGCACGCCTGCGACAACCTGCCGTTCGTCATCGCCGGCAAGGGCGGCGGCGCTCTCAAGACCGGGCGCTACCTCACCGGCGTCAAGGGCAACCAGGGCGACCTGCTCAGCACCCTCCTGGCCTGCGCCGGCGTCCCGCTCGACCGGCCCATCGGCGTCGGCACCAAGCAGTTGACGGAGATGCTCAACACGTGAAACCGCAATCGCCACGCCAACCGAGCACCCCAGGAGACGCGTCCCGTGGGAAGCAGTAAATGGCGGATCAGTCGTCGGACTTGCCTCAAGGGCCTGGGCGTCGCCCTCGCGCTGCCCTTGATGGAGACCATGGGCTGGGCCGACCAACCTAAGGGCGGAGCCAAAGGCAAGGGCCCTTCCCCTAAGAAGAAGCCGCCGGTCCGCCTGGGCTTCATGTACATGCCCCACGGCGTGATCATGGATCGCTTCTGGCCCACCGACCCCGCCACCTTCCTCACCGCGCCGCCCCCGATCCTCGAACCGCTCAAGCCGGTGCTCGACCAGTGCCTGGTGATGAAGGGCATCTGCGGGGCGCCGATCAAGCCGCTGACCGCGGCCCACGCCCTGGAGCTCTCGACCTGGCTGACCGCCATCCTGCCCGACACGGAGAAGCGGAGCGTCGTCAACATCGCCATCTCCGCCGACCAGATCGCGGCCAACTATGTCGGGGCGTTCACCCCCCTGCCGTCGCTCGAGCTGGCGACCATGCCCCAGACGCACATCGAGCACCAGGACGGGCTCAATGAGGCCTACTACTCGCATTGCAGCTTCCGCAGCCCGACCCAGCCCCTGCCGGCGGAGGTCAATCCGCGGAGCGTCTACAAGCGGCTGTTTCAGGGCGGCGACAAGAATGCCGCGGCGGGCTCCGCGGCCGCCGCCGGCGATGCCCTCGACGGCTCCATGCTCGACCTGGTCTTGGCAAGCTCGAAGGACCTGCGCGGCAGCCTCAGCCGGGCCGACCAGCGCAAGCTCGACGAATACCTCGACAGCGTGCGCTCGCTGGAGCGGCGCATCGCCGCGATCCAGACCCGACAGGCCGAGGCCGCCACGGAGGCCGCGGGCGAGAGGAGCGGCAGCCGGACGTTCACGCCCCCGCCGCCGACCTCGATGAGGCTGCCCGGGCTGGACAGCCACGGCAACCTGCTCGCGCGGGAGAAGCGCAGCGAGTACATGCAGGTGATGTGCGACCTCAACATCCTGGCCTTCCAGGCCGACCTGACCCGCGTGAGCACCTACATCGGGTCGACGCCCAACGGCGTCTCCTACCCGGAGCTGGGCATCCCCGACATGCACCACGCGGTCACGCACCACAACAACAATCCCGAGCCCGTCGGGAAGAGCGTCAAGATCAACACGTTCAACGTGGCCCAGTTCGCCTACATGGTCAAGCGCCTGCAGAGCATCCCCGAGGGCGAAGGCACGCTGCTCGACAACTGCATCATGATGTGGGGCTCGGGCCTCGAGGACGGCAACAAGCACACCCGCGACAACCTGCCCTTCGTCATCGCCGGCAAGGGCGGCGGCGCGATCAAGACCGGCCGCTACCTCCCCGACGTCAAGGGCAACCAGGGCGACCTGCTCGGCACCCTCCTGACCGCCGCCGGCGTCCCCCTCGACCGGCCCATCGGCGTGGGGACGAGGCAGTTGACGGAGATGTTGGCGACGTGAAGTTGGGGCCGTCAGGCCAAGCGCGATGCCGTCGCGGTGAAACTTTCCCGACGCCCACACGTCTTTCAGGGGCGGCGGTCTCAGGCATCCATCCGAATCAAGGCCATGCGGCAAAGGGGAGTTCACATGCGGCGTTCAATCAAGATGGCCGGCATCGTCGGTGCATCGATGCTGATCCTTGGATGTCCCTCCCATCCTTCCAAGACGTCCGCGACGAGCGACCATTTCGTCAATGCGCCGCAGGGATACCTGCGCTTGCGCGGCGTGGAACCCAAGGACATTCGCTTTGTCGTTGATCAACTCGCAGAGTCGAAGCGCTGGCAGCGCACAACCAACACGGAGGGCGGCAGCTACAGCCCCGCAACCCAGGATGATTTCGTCCGCCACACCGATGTCTTCCGCGATTCCAACGGCCATGACATTCGCATTGAATGGGTATGGGAGAAGGGGCACGACGCGTTGGTGTTGATCTCGGCCGACTCGTCCATTCAGGAGTTTGTGTCCACGGCTGTCGGCGTGAATGTCCTTCGGCGGCAGCAAGGCATGCCTCCGTTGGTGTATTGACCGACGCATGGCGCGTGGAGTGCGTCCGGCAGTTGACGGAGATGCTCGCGACGTGAGGGGGGATGGAGCGACTCAAACAAGCCCACTGATCCTGACGGTACTCCGTCGGGTTCGGTGGGGTTGGGCTTCGGGACACGATGCCCGCGCCGTTTGAAACAAGGGCATTCGCGTCCGTCAACGACATCCAAGACCCCCGGAAACCCCACGGAACACGACGGCGTACCGTCGCGATCCGTGGGCTTGGGGCGCAGGGTTGTCCAGAAGACTCATGTGCCACGGCTCGCCCACCGCGATGACCTCTTCCGCCCCGGAGGGGCGGGCGAATGTAGCCACGGGTGGAGCGACGTCCGCCTTCGTCAAGAAGGCGGACGACGCGGAACCCGTGGAATGCGGCGTCATTTTTTCTTCCGCCCCGGCAGGGGCGGCGGATTCGTGCCTCGCGGCAATATGAGGTTTGCATGGACCACGATCACCTTCCCGCGCGACGCGGCAATTCCGTTGCCCCTCCGGGGCAAAACGCTTGGACGCACGAGGTCCACGGGTTGCGCGACGCTCGCTCAGCGCTCGCCTCGCTCCACCCGTGGCTACATTCCGCCGCCCCTTCGGGGCGAAGACAACTTTCGGCCCCATCCCTCTCCCCTCCCCCCGGCAATCAATCATCTTCCCGGGCGTTCTCCACAGGCGTAGAATGAAGGATCGCCGGGACCGCTCCGCGACGCCCGCGCGAACCCAAGGCCGACTCATGCACACAACACCGGTCCGTCCGTCCTCCGCCCCGTCGCGCTGGCCCGCGCCGCTCCGCCTCGCCATGGCGGCGCTCGCGCTGCTCGCATGCCTCCTCGCCGTCCCCGCCCGCGCCCGCGCGTGCGACACGCCCGTCTTCCGCTACGCCCTGGAGCGCTGGGCCCCCGACGCCTACCAAGCCCTCTTCTTCCACCGCGGCGAGCTCACCACCGACCAAGCCCGCCTGATCGACAAGCTCCGCGCCATGACCGCCCAGGAGAACTCGCCCGCGAACATGCAGGTGCAGGCGATCGACCTCGCCAAGACGCCCGACCCCGTCATCGAGTCGGCCTACGCCGCCGCGGGCCGGCCTGCCGCGCCCTGCCTGGTCCTCACCTACCCGTTGACGCGCGTGCCCGTCGCCGTCGCGTGGTCGGGCCCGCTCGACGACAACTCCGTGGCCGCGCTCGCCGTCTCGCCCGCGCGCAAGGAGATCGCCAAGCGCATCGTCGCCGGCGACTCGATCGTCTGGGTCGTCCTCGAGAGCGGCGACGTCGCCAAGGACACCGCGACCCACACCCGCCTCAAGGAGCTGCTCGAGGACCTCCAGCAGGCCGCGACGCCCGAGTCCACCGACGGCCGGGCTTCCGCCACGCCCTCGCGGGCCGCGGGCGAGGAGGCGATGGGCGACACCCAGGACGCCGGCCCCGCCAGCACCCCCGTGCGCTTCTCCACCCTGCGCCTCTCGCGCAAGGACCCCGCCGAGGCGATCTTCATCGCCATGCTCCTGCGCAGCGAGCCCGACATCGACAAGCTCACCGACACCATGGCCTTCCCGATCTTCGGGCAGGGGCGCATCCTCCACGCCATCGTCGGGCGCGGGATCAACGCCGCGAACGTCGGCCAATCGGTCTCGCTGCTCACCGGCCCCTGCTCCTGCGAGATCAAGGACCAGAACCCCGGCACCGACATGCTCGTGGCCGCGGACTGGCGCGTCGACCGCTCCTACATCCCCGACGCGAAGCCCGAGCTGACCAGCCTCGCCGCCGCCGCGGAGAACGCCGGAAAGAACGGCTCGACCACGCAGCCCGCCGGCGAGCATGGCGGCCCCGGAACCCCGGGCGAACATGCCGCCGGCCACCCGGGCATGGGAGGCCACGGCGCCCCCGGGGGCCACGGCACCTGGGCCGCGATGGGGCCGGTCGTCGTCGTCCTCACCGGCTTGATCGGCGGGGCCCTGCTCATCACATTCTGGATCGTCTTCCGCTCGCCCTCCTCGGAGGCGTGATTCCGACGCTTGATTCCGCGGCGTGAATCATCGACGTGGCTCGGAGATCTGAAATGGCTCCATCCGGCGGATTCTTCGCGAGCGTCCCCCTGGTCATCTGGGCCGCCGGCGGGGCCGTGGCCCTCCTCGCCACCGTCGCCTTCCTCTGGTTCACCGCGCGGTCGTCCGGATCCGACACGTGACCATGCTCCCCACCCTCGCCGCGTTCTACCGCTTCCGTTGGATCCCGCGGATCCCGATGTTCACCAACCGCCGGGGCCTCTCCGACGCCGACGCCGTCGTCATCCTCGCCCTCGCGGCCGTCGCCCTGCTGGCATTCCTGTTCGTCGGCCTCCTGGCCTATCGTTACGCCAACCGATCGGAGCCGCGGCCATGATCATCATCGTGCTCGCCATCGCCGGCCTCGTCCTCCTGATCGCCCTCGCCGCCTTGAATGGCTGGCTCTTCTAGGAATCCCGACCATGACCGTCTGGACCCTCGCCTCGCGTGAGATCCGCCACCGCAAGCTCAACTTCGCCTTGAGCGTCTTCGCCGTCGTCGTCGCCGTCGCCTGCCTCGTCGGGGCCGACGCGCTGCTCCGCGCCCACGACCGCCGCACCGAGTCGCTCGTCGCCGCCAAGGAGGCGCAGACCAAGAAGGAGATGGCCTCGCTCGAGGAGGACTACCGCAAGATCACCATCGGGCTGGGCTTCAACGTGATGATCCTCCCCAAGGACCAGGCCTTGGGCGACTTCTACAGCGACGACTTCGCCGCCCGCACCATGCCCGAGAGCTACGTGCAGAAGCTCGGCAGCGCGAACCTCATCACCGTCCAGCACGTCGCCCCCAGCCTGCAGCAGAAGGTCGAGTGGCCCGAGCAGCACCGCACCATCCTCCTCGTCGGCACCCGCGGCGAGATCCCCTCCACCGCCGAGGGCAAGAAGCCCATCCAGCCCTCCGTCCCCGCGGGCTCGATCGTGCTCGGCCACGAGCTCCACGCCAACGCGGGCCTGAAGGTCGGCGACACCGTCGAGCTCAAGGGTCGCACCTTCAAGATCGCCAAGACCTTCGACCCGCGCGGGAACAAGGACGACATCACCGCGTGGGTCCCCCTCAAGGACGCGCAGGAGATCCTCGACAAGCCGGGCCAGATCAACGGCATCCTCGCGCTTCAGTGCAAGTGCGCCTGGGGCGACCTGCCCAAGGTGCGCGAGGAGATCGCCAAGATCCTGCCCGACACGCAGGTGATCGAGTTCCGCTCGCAGGCGCTCGCCCGGGCGGAGTCGCGCAAGCGGGCGGAGAGGCAGGCGGAGCAGTCGGTCGAGGACGAGAAGGCCATCCGCGCCAACCTCCGCCACGAGCGCGAGAGCGTCGCGGGGCTGCTCACGCCGCTGTCGATGCTCGGCTGCGGCGTGTGGGTCGGGCTCCTCGCGTGGGCCAACGTGCGCGACCGCCGGGGCGAGATCGGCATCCTCCGCACGCTCGGCCTCAAGGCCCGCCAGGTGCTCGGCCTCTTCCTCGCCCGCGCGGTCCTCATCGGCTGCCTGGGCGCGGCGGGCGGGATCGTCGTCGGCGCGGGCGTGGGCATGCTGCTCGCGGAGCCGGCGCAGGCGGAGTCGCCTGACGCCGCCGGGTCGGCCACGAGCGCGCCCGCCACAGCTCCCTCGGCCCACGCCATGCCCGCGCTGCCCTCGGTCGACCCTTCGATCCTCCTCGCCGCCGTGCTGCTCGCCCCGGCGCTGGCGGTCGTCGCGAGCTGGGTCCCCGCCCTGCTCGCCTCGCGGCAAGACCCCGCCGACACGCTGCGCGAGGCGTGAGGAACGCCTCTTGTCTTGTTAGCCGGAAGCGCAAGCGACG
>JAPLMQ010000059.1 GCA_026386955.1 Planctomycetota bacterium | reverse complement strand
GCCGCGAGAGGGCCGCAGCGGGGCCCGGAGCGACGCCCCGCGGGACCGGACCGGGCTTTGGAGCCGCGGGAAACCCCGCCCAAGAGCGTTCGCCGCCCGGCGCGGCGGCGAGGCCGGGTTGTTCAGAGGGGTCATGTGTCTTGAGAGGCAGTGAACTCCACGTCCGACACAACCATCGAGGTCTTGTGAACCCTGGGCGTTCCGCGATGCCTGTCGATGCCGCCACCCGATCATGAGCCTTCCGTTGACTGGCACATGTCACGAGTACGATGACATGTGGCACCAGAGGCAAGCCTTGACGGGGCCATGATTTGCGGATTTTCGCCGCCTTCCCTCCGGTTTCACGTCCGGATTTCGCCGCAATCCACCCAACCACTTGATTTTTCAGGCTTTTGTGTCAAATTATAGGGGCGTTACACCGCGTGGCCCGTCCCGGGCTGTGCGAGAACGCTCCCTTCTGATTTGGAGTCGTGAAATGAGGCGATGGCCCTGGTTGCGGTCGGGCGTTGTTGCGCTTCGTCAGTATTGCGGATCGGCGTTCAGTGCGATGCCGGCCTCGGCGGGAAGCCGCGCGGCGCGACGCAAGGCGCGGGCGGCGGCGCGCGTTGCGCTACGTCAGGTGGAGCGAGGCTTCGGCCTCGAGGCCCTCGAGCCGCGCAACTACCTCGCCGCCACGCTCACCACCCCGCTCACCGGCGTGAGCGTCGGCACCAACGCCGCCGACACGTTCGTCAACTTGAGCAGCAACTTCAACGACACCGCCATCAGCGGCACCGTGGTGCAGATGAGCACCAACCTGGGCGTGATGAACATCGAGCTGAACAACAGCGCCACCCCGCTGACGGTCGCGAACTTCCTGGCCTACGTGAACAGCGGGGCGTACAACGACACCTTCTTCCACCGCTCGGCCTACACCACGGCGACGACGGACATCGCCGGGTTCCAGCAGGTGATGGACAACACCGACGCGACGGGCGTCAACATCGTCGGGAGCTGGGCAACGCTCACCGACGGGACGAACCTGATCGGGCCCGACGCGCAGCACCTGAACTACCTGAGCGACCAGAACACGGGCAAGGGGACCAAGTCGATCACCTTCACGCCCGACCTGCCGCGGACGGGGCACTACAACGTCTTCATCCGCTGGACGGCCGGGGCCGACCGCGCGACCAACGCGACGGTGATCATGCAGACCGCCACGGGCACCATCACCGGCACGGTCAACGAGCAGCAGCACGACCGGGCGTGGGTGCAGCTCAACGCGACGGGGAGCCCGATCTCCTTCGCGGCGGGGACGTCGGGCAGCCTGACGATCAACAACACGGGCGCGAACGGGACGGTGACGATCGACGCGGTGGCGTTCCAACTGGACGGCACGGGGACGAGCCCCACGCCCGTCTCCTTCGTCATCCAGGGCGGAGGCTTCAAGCTCACCAGCACGGCGGCGTCGCCCCCCAACTCCGCCTACGTGGCGATCCCCGCGAACGCGGCGGTGCAGAACGAGCCGGGCATCTCGAACGTCCGCGGAACGATCGCGATGGCGAAGACCTCGCTGCCCAACAGCGCGACGAACCAGTTCTTCTTCAACGTCAACAGCAACACCATCCTCGACGACCCCAACCGCACGCAAAACACGGGCGGGTTCACCGCCTTCGGGCACCTCGTGGGCGTCAACAGCTTCCGGACGATGGACGCCATCGCGGGGGTGACGACCATCAACTTCTCCGACATCAACTCGGCCTTCAGCACGCTCCCGACCGTCGCATATGACAAACTTGTGCCACCCCACAACCCCAAGCAGTCGGAGCTGGTGCGCGTGCTGACCGCGGCGGTGATCCCCGAGCTCTCCTACAACGTCAGCAGCAGCAACAGCGCGCTGGTGACCGCGACGGTGACCAACGGGCAGCTCAAGCTGCATTACGCGACCAACGGCTTCGGGGCGGCGAAGGTGACGATCGTCGCCACCAGCGTCGACGGCACGACGGCGACCACGACGCTCAACGTCAACGTCGGCGCGCCGGCCGCCTTCGCCAACCTCTTCAACGAGACGTACTACCTGCAGAAGTACCCCGACGTGAAGGCCGGGGTGCAGGCGGGGAACTTCGTCTCGGGGCTGCAGCACTTCTTCCTCTACGGCCAGCGCGAGGGGCGGTCGCCCTCGCCCTACTGGGACGAGAAGTACTACCTCTTCAAGAACCCCGACGTGGCGGCGGCGGTCAGCTCGGGCGCGCAGGCCTCGGGCTTCGCCCACTTCGCCCTCTCGGGCCAGAAGGAGGGGCGCGACTTCTCGCCCTACTTCAGCGAGCGGTTCTACCTGGCGATGAACCCCGACGTCGTCGCGGGCATCACCTCCGGCGCGCAGCGCTCGGGCTACGAGCACTGGATCCTCTTCGGGCTCAAGGAGAAGCGAGAGTTCTCCCCGATCTACAGCGAGAAGGTCTACCTCGCCTCGAACCCCGACGTGGCGAGCGCCGTCACCGCGGGCATCTACAGCTCGGGCTTCGAGCACTTCCTCCGCACGGGGCAGAAGGAGGGGCGCAAGTTCAGCCTGGTCTACAACGAGGCCTTCTACCTCGCCCGCAACCCGGATGTGGCGGCGGCGGTCAACTCGGGGGCGTGGACCTCGGGCTTCGAGCACTTCGTGCGCGCGGGCATCTACGAGAAGCGCGTCTTCAACCCGTGGTACGACGAGGCCTTCTACCTCACGTCGAACACCGACGTCGCCAACGCCGTGGGCGCGGGCAAGACCTGGCGCTTCGGGCTCGAGCACTTCATCGCCTACGGGCAGCGCGAAGCAAGGAAGTTCAGCAAGCTCTTCGACGAGTCGGTCTACCGGCTGATCAACGCCGACGTCGCCTCGGCGGTGACCGCGGGGACCTACCGCTCGGGCTTCGAGCAGTTCATCTCCGGCGGGCAGGCGGCGGGGAAGATCTTCACGGCCCTCTTCGACGAGTCGTTCTACCGCACGCAGAACCCGGACGTGAACAACTCGGTGATCAACGGCGGCTGGCCCAGCGGGCTGGCGCACTTCCTGGCCTTCGGGCGCGCGGAGGGGAGGCGCTACAGCCGGTACTTCGACGCCGCGTACTACCTCGCGCAGCACCCCGAGGTGGCGACGCTGGTCTCGGGCGGGCAGTACCACTCGGCGCTGGAGCACTTCGCGCTGGTCGGGCAGTACCAGGGCTGGCTGGGCGTGGCGCCGCCGGCGTGAGGCGACGGCGCGAGCATTGTTAGCCGGAAGCGCAAGCGACGGGACGGGGGTCGATCAATCAACGGCCGCGCCCGGGTTTGCATTTGCGCCGGATTCGATCATCCGCGATGAATGCGTCCCGATGTTCAGGCGTGTGACCCGGAGCGTCTCAGGATCGCCATCGCCGCAGTGGTTT
>JAPLMQ010000166.1 GCA_026386955.1 Planctomycetota bacterium | reverse complement strand
GCGGCGGAGGTGAAGTCGCCCTTGGCGGTTTGGCCGTAGGCGTGGAACTGCAGATGGGTGAGGTGGACGCGTCGGCCGTCGAGGGCGGCCAGGGTGTCGAGCGTGGTGGCGACGTTGCCGGGAAGGCCCAGGCGGTTGCAGTGGACGTGCGGGGCGTGCGGGAGGTTGAGCTTCTCCGCGGCATCGGCCATCAATTGGAGGATGCGGCGGGGCGTGACGGCGCTGCCGGGGAGCGTTTGATCGATCGACTCGACGATCTTGTGCTTGGGCTCGACGCGCCACGCGGCGACCCCGCCGGGGTTGACGACCTTGACGCCCAGCGCGCCGGTGGCGCGGAGCTGGTCGGCGACGAAGGCGATCGCCGACGCCGAGTCGTTGGCGTCGAGCAGTTCGATGACGCGCTGGTGGTTGGCGAGCAGGAGGAGGAAGCCCGCGTCGAGGTTGGGCGTGTCGTCGAGCTCCAGATGCGTCTGCCGCGCGCCGCTGGGGCTGACGGCCGCCTCGAGCGCCGTGGTGTAGCCCAGGGCGGCGTAGCGGTGACCGGTGGTGAAGGTCGAGGGGGTGAGGACGCCCGAGCCGGCGCGAAGGTGCTCGCCGCCATGGTCGGCGCAGGCGTGGACGTGGGTGGCGTGCTCCTCGCCCTGCATGGCGCGGGCGCGGTTGACCGAGCCGGAGGCGATGTGGCAGTGGATGTCGACCCCGCCGGGCATCGCGACGAGGCCCGAGGCGTTGAGGGTCGTGACCGAGCCGGGGCGGACGTCGGGCGGGAAGGCGGCGACGACCTTGCCGTCGGCGACGAGGATGTCGCGGACTTGGCCGTCGACGTGGTTCGCGGGGTCGTGGAGTGTCGGGCCGGCGATGCGGAGGTATTGCGTCATGGCCGGCTCCGCAGGGCGTCGGCGAGGGCGCGGAAGAGCGCGGCCGCGGGATCGGGGGCGGCGGATGCGGGGTCGGCGCAGGTCCACAGGATGACGCCGTCGAAGCGCATCACCCGCGAGGCGGAGCTTGCGCCCAGCGCGGGGAGCGGGAGGTGGAGCGTTTCGTCAGCGGTGACGGCGGAGGCGTTGGCGGCGTCGCCGAGCGCGATGCGGCGGGCGACGCGGCCGGTGAGCGGCGCGCCGGCGGGGGAGGTGTCGATCAGCAGGTCGATCGCGCCGCGGGCGAGGAGCGTCTGCGCGTCGGAGCAGGGGCGCGGCGAGCCGTCGGCGAAGTCGACTCCGCCGCGGGCGCAGGATTGCCCGGTTTGCCAAGTGATGGCCTCGAGCGCGCCGCGGAGGTTGCCGGAGGCGTTGAGGTCGGGCAGCGTGATCACCGCGACGCGAACATGCTCCTGCACCTGTGCGGCCAACTTGTGCCACTGGCTGGCGACGCGCGGATCAACGGCGGGGCCGAGCACGACGCCGACGCGCTTGTGTTGCCCGATCGGCTCGGCGGTGGGATCGGCGGCGAGCAACTTGCGGAAACGCACGACGGTGTCGCGGTCGGGCGGGACGAAGGAGGCGAGCAACTGGTTGGCGGCGATCGCGCGGGCGACGGCATTGGTGGTGCCGTGGCAGCCGACCCAGAGGATCAACTGGCTCTTGTAGAGATGGCCCAGCGAGGCGGTCTGCGTCACCGAGGCGTGGTCGGCAGATGCGCCGGCGGGGCACGGCCAGGGGAGCAGGCGGGCCCGGGCGAGCTCGGCCAGGGCGATGGCCTCGCGGCAACCCTCGATGGAGAGCGTCGAGAGGCCGACGATCGCGGGGGCGTGGCTGTCGCGCAGCCAAGCGGCGGTGCGGGCGAGGGCGGCGGGTTCAACGGAGGCGGGGGCGGGCGAGCCTGCGGGAACGGAGCTTGATGTCCGCGGCGCGAAGACGAGTTCCAAGTCCCGCGCCAAGGCCTGCGCGGTGGCCGCGGGCGTGGCGCCGGGTTGGTTGCTCGTGCCTTGGCTCATGACGGGAGGCGAGTGTAAAGGCGCTCGGCCAGCGCGTGCAAACGACCGAGGCAGTCGGCTTCGGATGGTCCGCTTGCGAGCAACGTACAGATCGGCCGGCCGGCGGGCGTGGGCTCGTCGGGGTCGGGGACGTCGGCGATCTGGTCGGCGGCGAAGATCGAATAGAGGTCGGGGACGATCGTGTCGTGACGGGCGTAGGCGATGGCTTTGCCGTGGATGGGGACGGGAGACGATGTGGGTGTTGGCGGGGCGGGCAGCGCTGACGCGAACTCGCGGAACTCATCGAGGTCGGCCAGCACCGGCGCGGTGCCCGCGGCCTCGAGGACTTCGACGCTCGCGGGATAGCGTGGGTTGACCTCGATCGGCGAGAGGTCGCCGGCGGGGTCGAGGATGAGGTCGACGCCGAAGAGGCCGCGGAGGCCGGCGCGGGCGACGAGCGAGGCACCGAGGTGGGTCAATGCTTCGCGCTGGCGCGGTGTGAGCGAGATCGGCCCGATGCTGCCGGCGTATTGGAAGCCGTGGGCACCGAGTGCGGGGTCGCCGATGATTTGCCGGGAGAGGCCCACGAGGCGGAGGCCATTGTGGGATGCGGTGAAGACGGCTCCGACGGGCGAGCCGGGGATGAATTGCTGCAGGTAGAAGCCGGGGGGCGAGGCGTTGGCCTCGGGCGGGGCGGCGTTGTGTCGGGCGTTGCCGGGGATGTGGCGTTCGACGTGGATGCCTCGACCCGCGGCGCTGCGGAGCGGCTTGCGCAACCAGGCCATGGCGGCGTCGGCGGTGCCGTTGTCGTCACGATCGAATCGCACGGCGCACTGCCGCAAGCCCGGACACACAGGGAGGGAAGTGAGGATGCGTGGGTCGCGAGCGGCGCGGATGGCGGAAGGGGGGGAGCCGAGGATCGGGCGAAGTTGCGCGATGGCGGCCACGGTGTCGGGGTGGTTCTCCATCGCGCCGGTGAGCAGGACCGGTGCGTGCGGGGCGTCATGCAGCAAATCGGCGATGGCATCGGGATAGCCGTGCATCGGACAGCGCAGCGCCGGGGCGATCGCGCGGAGGTCGCGGTCGGCGAAGAGGTCGACGCACCACGGCGCGAGCCCCGCGCGGATCGCCGAGGCCGCGGCGGCGCGGGCGCTGGCGCCGACGATGATGATGGAGGGTGGAGGCATCGAAGGGATCGCGTGATGAAGGTCTTGTTAGCCGGACGCGCAAGCGACGGAAGTTTGCATTGGCGTTCCGCGCATCCCGGCGATGTCCGTGGCTTCAGGCGAACCAACATCTGTCGCTTGCGCGTCCGGCCAACAAGGCGTCACTCCGCCTGCTCCCACGGGAAAAACCACGGCAAGTCGAACAGCGGCGCGAGCTCGCGATAGAAGGCGAGGTGCCCTTGCGCGCCGGGGTGGATCGCGTCGCTCATCCGCGGCCAGAGGCGGTTGGGGTCGGCCACGCCGTGGCGGACAGAGAACTGCCTCTGCGTCCAGAGCGTGTAATGGTCGACGACGGGGCAATCGATCTCCCGCGCGAGCTCGACCAGCGCCGCGGCGTATTCGCGGACCCGGCGTGTGCCGAACTCCAGCGCCACGCCCGGGCGGGCCCCGTCGGGCAGCGGTAGGCCGTTGGTGCCCACGACGGGGTTGGAGGTGCGGAGCAGGACCTCCGCGCCGGCGGCGCGCAGCGTCTCGACGCACCGGCGGGCGTCGGCGACGAACGTCGGCAGGCCGTCCAGACCCGCGCCGGCGTCGTTCATGCCGAAGGAGAGGATGGCCAGGTCGGGCTTGAAGCGCAGGGCGTCGCGGTCGAGGCGGGTCAGCGCCTCGCGGAAGCTCGATGCGCACTTGCCCGCGTTGATCATCGTGCAAACGCCGTTGCCGTAGGCCTCGAAGATCGCCTCGCTGAGCAGGCCGACCCAGTTGAGCCGGCCCGCGGTATGGAAGGTCAGCTCGGTGTTGGAGTCGCCGAGGCAGACGATCGTCACGTGTTCGCCGCGGCGGAGTTTGTCGAGCGTCTTTTGCATGGCGATGCCGAAACCCCACCTAACGCGACGACCCCCGGAAACCCGGAAACCCGGAAACCATCGTCGCGATCAATGGGCTTGATGGGTTGGCGTCAGTCCTTCAACGCGGCGTCGATCGCCGCCAATTCCGCGGCGGTGAAGGTCGGCTTCTTGAGGGCGTCGACGTTCTCGCGCACCTGCTTGGCGCTGCTCGCGCCGATGAGGGCGCTGGTCACCGCCGGGTTGCGCAGCACCCAGGCGATCGCCATCTGCGCCAGCGACTGCCCGCGCTGCTTGGCGATCTCCGCGAGCCTGCGCGGCTTGGCGAGGGCCTCGGGCGTGACGTTCCCCTTCTTGAGGAAACCGGTTGCCGAGCCCGCCCGCGAGTCGGTGGGGATGCCGTTGAAGTAGCGGTCGGTGAGCATGCCCTGCGCGAGCGGGCAGAAGGCGATCACGCCCATGCCCAGCCGCGTCGTCTCGGGCAAGAGGTCGGCCTCGATCCCGCGCCCCAGCATGTTGTAGTACGGCTGGTGGATCAGCAGCGGCGTGAGGTTCTTGTCGGCGCAGACCTGCGCGGCGGTGGCGGTCTGCTCGCCGCTGTAGCTGCTGATGCCCGCGTAGAGCGCCTTGCCGGAGCGGACGGCCTGGTCGAGCGCCGCCATCGTCTCGTCGATGGGCGTGCCCAGATCGGGGCGGTGGTGATAGAAGATGTCGACGTAGTCGAGCCCGAGGCGCTTGAGCGATTGGTCGAGGCTGGCGAGCAGGTATTTGCGCGAGCCCAGATCGCCGTACGGCCCGGGCCACATGCGCCAGCCGGCCTTGGTGGAGATGATGAGCTCGTCGCGCGGCATCTCGCGGAGGATCTTGCCGGTGTTCGTCTCGGCGCTGCCGGGCGGCGGGCCGTAGTTGTTGGCGAGGTCGAAGTGGGTGACGCCCAAGTCGAAGGCGGTGAAGCAGATCTCGCGGCAGTTGTCGAGCTTGGCGGCGTCGCCGAAGTTGTGCCACATGCCCAGGCTGATGGCGGGGAGCATGAGGCCCGAGCGGCCGCAGCGGCGGAAGAAGGAATCGTTGTCGTAGCGGGTCGCCGCGGGGGTGTACGTCGTGGTCATGGCGATACCGTAATGAAGCGGGTGTGAAACGCAAAGTCGCACGCGAGGCGGCGGTGGTGCGTGTGGGCAAACCGGGCGGGTCCGAGAATTGGGGCAAGGATTGACGCCGGAGCGGGTTGGGCCGACGGCGCCCCGCGAGGCCTTTCCGGAGAACCTGGTTCGAGGGCCCTCCGGAGTGGGTCGGCTTGCATTGGCGGAAATTTCGGCAATAATGTGCCTCTGTCGTACGTATTCAACCACGACGACCGCATCAATACCTGCCAGACCTCCCCCCTTTCCGGGCATTCCGGGTCGCAGAGAACGCCGCGAACTCGTGTTCGCAAAACTCCGCTGAAAAAACGCTTCTTGGGCTCAAAGCCTGAAAGCCATTGATCTGTCCCGCTTTGTGAAGCGGGCGCCCCGTGGGAAGGGCGAGAGTGATCCCGTCGGCCTTGCGACCCTCCCTCGCAAGGCCGACGGCGAACACCTCGGGTCGTTGTCCAACGAAAGAGAGAGAGGCTTCTATGTCGATCGGACGCTTGCTGGTGACTTCGCTGGTTCTGTCCTTGGTGATCACGGGCGCACTGCACTACACCGGCGTGGTGAAGGTGATGCAGAACGGGACCGTGACCGTCGAGGCTCCGGGCGAGATGGGCGTGTCGGGCCAGTTCGCCAAGGCCGAGCGCCTGTTCCTCGAGTTCAAGTACGACGAGGCGGCCGTGGCCTATGAGGCAGTGCTCAGCCAGTCGCCCGATTCCGAAGCCGTGCCCCAGGCGATGTACCGCGTCGCGAAGTGCTACGAGGAACTGGGCAAGTCCGTCAAGGCCGTCGCGGCCTACGAGGCGTTCCTCCAGCACAACGCCACCCACGCGCTGGCCGGCAAGGCCCGTGACCGCATCGAGTACCTCCGCAGCATGGCCATGCAGTGAACCCCACGGGCGGCGCGCCGCGCCCCCGGCCCAGTCTTTCGCATGTTGTGGCAACACGCCCGCCTCGCCGCGGGCGTGTTGCTTTTTGGGCGGGGCGGGTGAATCGTCTTCGGCGCCATGCCGGAGATTGGCGCTTGGTGTAATCTCTCGCGTCGCCGCACCGACGGCTGATTTTTTCACGGAGCACGCAACGCATGGCCGCCAGCCCCACGCCCGAACCGCGAAACAACGACGCCTCGCTCAAGAGCCTCGAGACCAGCCTGGGCAGCCCGATGCCGAGCCTCTACGGCGGGCGCACCAGCTTCGTCGTCCAGGTCGCCCACGCGACGGAATCCGCGAGCGTGACGGCGGCCCCCACCGACGCCCGCGCGACCCTGCGCATCGCCGGCAAGCCCGCCACGGCCGGCACGCCCGCAGGCCCGTTCAAGCTGGCGGTGGGGCGGAACGTCTGCCGGGTCGAGGTCACCGCCGCGGACGGGAAGACCAAGGCCGGGTTCGACCTGAAATTCATGCGGGCCGCGCCGGTGCCCGATTGGGAGCGCGTCACGGAAGCCGCCCCCTTCGCCGCCCGCGACTCCTCCGGCGAACTGGTCTTCAAGGACCGCATGTACATCCTCGGCGGTTACACGCCCGAGCTGGTCACCGACGTCTGGGGCAGCGCCGACGGCAAGGCGTGGGACATGGTCGGCAAGGTGCCCGACGAGGCGGGGATCAACATCCCCGTCAACTTCTCCTTCGCAGGCAAGATGTGGATCGCCGGGAACACCGGCAAGCTCTGGTCGTCGCCCGACGGAGCCGTCTGGACGCTCGTGACCGAGAAGGCCCCGTGGTCGGGGCGCTACGGCGCGGGCAGCGCCGTCTTCCGCGGACGCATGTGGGTCGCCGGCGGCTTCAAGGACGGCGAACTCTTCAACGACGTCTGGTCCTCCGTCGACGGCGTGGAGTGGCGGCAGGAGACGGCCGACGCGCCCTGGTCCCGCCGGCAGCTCTTCGGCAACCTCGTCTCCTTCCGCGAGCGGCTCTACGTCGTGGGCGGGGGCGTGACGGTCTACCAGCCGTTCCGCGCCTACGCCGACGTCTGGAGCTCGATCGACGGCAAGTCGTGGGAGCGCGTCACCGACGAGGCCCCCTGGCCCGTGCGGATCTGGAGCTCCTGCATCGTCTACCGCGGGCGGATCTGGCTCCTCGGCGGCTTCCGCGGGCAACCCACGTGGAACAACTTCGACGACGTCTGGCACACAGCCGACGGCCGGACCTGGGAGCGATTCAACACGCCGACGATCTGGTCTGCCCGGCACGAGCTATCCGCCTACGTGCTGCACGAATCGCTCTGGGTCGTCGCGGGCAACGCCTGGCCGCTGGTCAACGACGTCTGGCGGCTGCACCTCCCCGGCATGGCCTTCACCACACAGCCCGTGCTCGAGGAGTTCATCAAGGCCCGCTACAGCTACACCGCCAGGGCCGAGTTCAACGTCAGCGGCGGCGCGGTGCGCTACCGCATGACCAAGGGGCCCGACTGGCTGACCCTCGACGCCCGCAACGGCCGGCTCCGCGGCGTCGCCCCCGCGCTGGGGGAATACCCCGTCGTGCTCGAGGCCTTCGACGACGCGGGGGAGGTGGTGACGCAGGAGTTCAGGATCACCGTGATCCCGATCGGGACGGGGGGATGATGGCGGCTTGGCCGAGGCCACGCCGTCCTTGCTGAAGGAAACTCATCCATGCGAACCCCCAGCCTATTCTCCGCCCCATCGTCCGACGTGCGGACGCGCTATCAGAATTTCGAGAACCCCACCGGCGCGAAGGGGCGCGGCGGCATGGAGAACCACGGGCGGAAGGGGCACGCCTTCGACGACCTCAAGGCCGGGGAGACCAAGACGCTCTTCCAGGCCGAGGGCAGCGGGGTCATCACGCACATCTGGATCACGGTGAACAGCTCCGCGGGCGGCGTGCTCAACCCCTCGATCCTGCGCGGGGTGCGCATCGACGCCTACTGGGACGGCGCGACGACGCCCGCCATCTCCGCGCCGCTGGGCGACTTCTTCGGGATCGGCCTGGGGCGGTCCAACGTCCCCTTCGAGTGCGAGCTCTTCTCCTCGCCCAGCGCCAAGGCGTTCAACTCCTACGTGCCGATGCCGTACCTCCGCTCGGCCCGCCTCACCATCACCAACGAGACCGGCGTCGACATCACGCACGTCTTCTACACGATCACCTATCAGGAGCAGCCGCTCGACCCCGAGGAGACGCTCTACCTCCACGCGACCTGGCGACGGGAGCAGGCGACCGTGCTCGGTCGCGACTTCCTGATCCTTCCGCGCGTGACGGGGCGCGGGCGATACCTCGGCGCGAACCTCAGCGTGGTCCCCAGCCCGCGATACCCCAAGGTGAAGTGGGGCGAGTCGTGGGGCAACGCTTGGTGGGGCGAGGGGGAGGTGAAGATCCATCTGGATGGCGACCTCGATCGAGACGGCAAGTTCGCCACGCTCGTCGGCACCGGCGCGGAGGACTACCCCGGCACGGCCTGGGGCATGGGGGCGTTCAACCACCGCTACCAAGGCATCCTGGTCAGTCGGGACGAGGGCTACGCGTTCTATCGCCACCACATCCCCGACGCGATCTACTTCCATGAGGACGTGCAGGTCAGCATGCAGCAGATCGGCGGGGCGCTGAAGCGGCAACTGCTCGAGATGGAGAAGACGGTGGGGCCGATCCGGATCGTGAGCGTCAACACGGCCGCGCCGCCGCGGCGGTTCATCCAGGCGCTGACGCGCGGGATGGAGTTGGCCGACCCGGTGATCCAGCCCGAGGACTGGTGCAACTTCGAGCGCGAGGGCGACGACTGGGCGGCCTGCGCCTACTTCTACCTCGACCGCCCCGAGAACGGCCTGCCCCCGCTGCAGCCCGCAGCGACCCGCCTCGCGGGCGTCGTCACCGGCGAAGGCGCGAAGCGGCAAGACGGGTGACGCGGAGCCTGTATTGTTAGCCGGACGCGCCAGCGACGGAGGTTAGCGGCCGTCAACGCCCGCCACCGATCTCGCAACTCTGGTGCCACATGTCATCGTACTCGTGACATGTGCCGATCAACCGACGGCGCGTGGCCTCGCGAAAAGCTGGTCACCTCATCACGAAACGGCCTGATTTCAGGCCATCTCGGAATGCCCGGGTGGTTGTCGATCTCACGCCCTCTCCAGACACATGTCACGAGTACGATGACATGTGGCACCAGACGAAGATAACCTCCGTCGCTTGCGCGTCCGGCTAACAAGACGGGCGGCTCTCGCCGCAAATCAATCGGAACCGAGGCGGACGATGAAGCGAGCCTCGCAAATGGCGTTCATCGCCGGCGCGGTGACTGCGAGCGCGAGTTGCGTCACCGAGACTTCGAATCGCTGGCCATCGATGACGATGGAGGCGATTGCCGCCGACGGATCGCCGGGGTGCGACGCCTTGTCAACCCCGGATTGCCAGACCGGAGCCGGCGCCTCGGAGCTGTTCACCGCGAAGAGCGTGAGCAGTCGGCAGGACCGCCCCCGGCCGATCGCCTCGACGTAGTTCTCTCGGGTCTGCACCAGCAGGTTGCCCAAACGATCGCGGTCGAAGGGGGGCGCATAGGCGTGCGCCCGCGCCGCGAACTTGAACGGCAGGAGGTCGGTGTGGATGCGGGCGACGAGCCGGGCGGCGGGCGTGAGAAGCGTGAAGTCGCAGGGGGTTTCGTCCGCGTCGCCGCGGCTGCCGGTGGAACTGACCCGGAGATCGGGGCGCACGGCCGTGTGCCAGCGCAGCGAAATCTCCTGCTCGTCGAGCAGTTCCGCGACGTCAAGCACGGCGACGACCGGGCCGAGATGGACGACGCTGCGCTGCACGTGCGTCACGTCGTCGTAGACGCCGGTGAGGTCGAGCGTCCACGCGCCGGAGGCGAGGGGGCGGGGAGCGTCGGGCGAGGCGAAGGAGCTGCTGACGATCCGTGCGGCGCGGGTGATGCCCACGGCCGTCTCGCGCCGGTTGAACATCAGCACGTTGTGTCCGACGACGCCGGCGCAGTAGTAGCGGTGGCGGTTGGGGCCGAAGAAATCCTCGGGGTAGAGCGAGGGGATGCCGCAATCGATGATGAGCTTCTCGCCGCGGCTGTCGAGGCAGACTTGGCCGGCGTCGTGGTTGCCGTGGATCTCCGAGCCGTGGCCGGCCTTGCCGTAGACGACGAGCTCGCAGGCGTCGGGCTTCCAATCGGTGCGGCTGGAGATGCAGCCGCCGTGGGCGGGAAAGGCGCGCCCGGTGGGGAGGCGGGCGGCGGCGGGGCTGACGGGTGCGATGTCCGGGTTGAAGCTGAGGAACTCGGTGAGCACGTTGCGCCCGTCGAGCGCGCGGGCGGCCTCGCCCGTGCCGTAGGTGAGGTAGACCCACTGGAGCAGGCCGGATTGCACGGGGTCGGCCCGGACGGCGTCGGCGAGCGTGGGGTAGTGCGAGACCTGGACGGGGCGATCGTCGTGCGTGTCGCCGAAGGCGGCGAACCGGCCGGGCGGGAGGATGAAGTGGAGCTGCCAGAGGCAGGTCTGGGGGAAGGGCCATTGGGCGAGGCGGTTGTCGCGCCCGGAGGTGTGGTGACGGAGGACGTCGAAGTAGGCGGCGGGGAGGAAGGTGGCGGCGGAGTAGCCGATGGATTCGTTGTACTCGCCCTCGGGGCCGTAGATGGTGAGGCAGGCGGCCATGACCTCGAGGGAGAAGTCGATGATCTCGCGGGATTGCGGGTGGTCGGGGCCGAGGGCCATGGCGCAGATGCCCGCGCCGCCGACGACGCAGGCGTGCCAGTTGTTCATGTCGTGCGGGTGGACCTTGCTCCACCACGCGCCGAGCTTGCGGGACTCGAGGATGGGCTGGAGCCCGCGGCGGTCGAGGCCGGCGGCGAAGGCGGCGCGGTCGGTGGGGGAGAGGTCGTGGGCCAGCCAGTCGTAGGCGAGGCCCAAGTCGCGGCAGAGGGCGCCGGTGCGGAGGTCGGCGGGGTATTGCGGGTGGGCGAGGTCGCGCCAGATCGGCCAGAGTTTGTCGTCGAGGAGCGCGGCGACCTGGCGCATCGCGGTCTCGCGGAAGCGGGCCTCGCCGGTGACGAGGGCCGCGAGGGCGGAGCGGAGGACGCGCTGCCCGGAGGCGTGGACGATGGTGTAGTCGCGGTTGCCCGCGGCAGTCTGCGCGGGCGAACGGTTGGGGACTTGCGAGAGCGGCGTGAGCGGCGGCGCGTCCAAGTCGGCGGTGGCGGAGACGAGGATCTCGTTCCAGAGGGCGGCGGCGTGGGGGTGGCGGTCGATGCCGTCGCGCACGTCGGCGAGGCTGCGCAGGCCGGGGACGGCGTCGGCGGTGAGGAGGAGGTGGGGGTGCATGAGAAGCTTTGCTGGACAAACTCCGACTGCCTAGATGCAGATCGGGACCAGCAATGAAAATCCACTAAGCTCGGGTGTTTTAGCGGCCGAAGTAAATGCAATACAAGATTGACGAAATGTCTTATGAGTGACGTATTTCGGCCACATGGGTTTCGATCGTCGCGACGCATCCATCCATTCCGGAAAGACTGGTATCGATAGACATGAGAGTAGTTACGTCGATATTGTCCATTTTTTCAATAATACCATCTTTCATTGTTGAAACGGCATCTGCTATAGAGGATGCGGAGTCTATTGATTCGGAATGAAATCGTGATAAAATTGACTCTATAGATGATAGCTTTCGCGAGATCTCTTTCGATGACGATTGAATATCTGTAAGTAGTTCGACTACGGTATTGTCAAACCAGCCTTTTTGTTCTGCGTCTCGTGTTAACCGCTCGCACAATTGCCCCATCGCCTCAACTAATCGATCTGTCGCGTCTTCGTTCATAATTTCTCTCTTGGATAATAATGTTTGCTGCCGTTCGGTGTTTCTGCCGATATTCGATGAAAACTAATACCCTTTTGATTCTGGCCAGATGCGATCTACGGCTTGCTGGGCCTCTTTTTGAGATATGCGTCGCTTAAAACCAATCGACTTGGCCCAGATTTCTATAAACTTTCGTTGGTCGACGAGCTCGGCCAAAACTCTATCTGCTTCTTCCCGAGCTTTATCCTCTCCGGCGTTTGGATTGCGGGACAAGAAATCACTGACGGCGTTTGCAATATACTCTTCATTGTCCATTTGAGAATTGCCTTTGACCGAGGTGAGTACGGCTGGAATGTCTGAAACGTAACAATTCTTGAATTTATGATATTATTTTTTGTGCGGAACGCAATCGGAATTCGCTTAAATTTATAAGATGCGATGGCTGTTATGCTAAAGCTCTCCGTCCCTTGGCGTTGGGCGACGGCCTTGGATTTTGGTGGGGCCGTAAGAGAGCTTGTACGAGGCGCGGCCCTGGGAGACGGAGCGGTGATCAGTTCCAGAGCAGGCGATGTCGCGAGGGATCGACAAGCGGGCGGATGGCGGCCATGTATCGGTCGAAGCCGGCTTGCATGGCCTCGGGGAACTTCACGGGGACGACGCCGCGGGCTTGGAACTGGGTGAAGATCACCTTGCGGTCGGTGGTGTCGGTGTTGATCGAGCCGGAGTGGATGACGCCGGTGGAGCCGACGCTGATCTGCCCGGCGCGGGCGAGGAGCGGGGCGGGCTGGGCATAGGCGATCTTCGGGAGGTCCTTGAGCGGATGGCCCGCGACGGAGGCGGGCTGGTCGCCGAAGGCGAGGGCGAGCTGGCGGTGGCTGCCCGCGCGGTACATGAGCGGGGCGCGGGTGGGCGTCACGTCGGTGAGCCAGAAGAGGATCGTGCAGAGGATGGCTCGCGGGGTGGAGTCGAGGTCGGCGGCGCTGTAGCGGATGTCGGCGTGCTCGCCTTCGAGAGCGGGCTGGGCTCCCTCCTTGGGGGCCGTCTTGCGGGCCGCGGCGGCGCGCAGGGCGACATCGTCCGCGCGGAGCATCTGCTTGGCGACGGCCTCGACGAAGGGGTGGAACATGAGGTGGAGGACTTCGGGCTCGACGATGTCGGAGCCGAGGAAACCATCGCGGCCCGGGCCGAAGGCGCGGTCGACCGCGGCGGCGGCGGCGGAGACTTCGGCGGGGGTGAAGGGCGTGTCGATCGTGACGAAGCCGTCGCGATCCATCGTCGCCAGCTCCTGCGCGGTCATGATGGGCGGGGGCGAAGTCGGCGTCATTGCATGAACCTCCGCACGACGTTGGCGGTGATCTTGCTGACCGCGTCGTCCACCCAGAGCGAGCCGACCCAGTTGATGGAGCCGACGGAGAAGACGGCCGAGCCGGCAGCCGGGTCGGGCTCGTGGTAGACGATCTCCGCGCCGCCCTCGTCGGGGTTGATCCCCTTGGCGAGGAGGAGGCAGTTGGCGGGCGAGCTGGGGCTGCGCTTGTCGGTCTCGTGGCCGGAGGCGCCGCCGTGGCAGCGCTCGTTCTGGTTGGCGTGGCCGAAGAGGTCGCCGTCGCGCAGGCCCGCGCCGGCAAAGGCCCAGTGCGAGGCGTCGAGGACGCGGTAGGGGGCGGCGGTCATGATGCCGCTGTCGGTCGTGACCACGCCGAGCAGGTTGGCCTCGGATTCCACGGTGCGGGCGAAGCGGCTGTCGATTTGCCGAGTGGGGTCGTTGGGGTCGACGTGCGAGAGGGAGCCGGGCGAGGCGAGGAGTTGCGTCCTGCAGCGCATGGAGTCGGAGCCGAGGAATTCGATCTCGCAGTTGAGCCCGTTGCCGCCGAGGTAGAGCAGCCGGCCGCCGCGGCGGAAGACCCACTCCTTCACGCGCTCGTACATCGTGCGCGACCAGTATTCGGGGTGGACGGGGACGGCGAGGGCCTTGTAGCGGTCGAGCGGGAGCTCGCCGGTGTGGAGGTGATGGTCTGAGTAGAGGTCGTAGCCGAAGCGCTCGCGCTCGAGCCAGCCGAGGAACCGCCACTCCATCGGGGCGAGGCCGCACTGCATCCGGCCGCGGACGGGATCGCCGATGCGGGTGTCGGGCCCGCAGAAGTTGTGGGGCTCGGGGCGCTCGAAGGAGAGCGGGGCGTAGGCTTCGTCGGGGAAGGTCCACTCGTGGTAGGCCCCGATGCGGTAGCGGAGCATGTCCTGACGGGCGTTGGCGAGTGGTTCGGGCGGGAGGCAGGCGGTGTTCACGTAGTTGCTGCGCCCGCCGAAGTTGTTGTAGGCGTTCCAGGTGTTGGTGGAGGCGAGCACCGCCAGCCGGGCCGAGGGCGACTTGGGAGCGACGACCCAGGGGAAGGCGAAGAAGGAGCCGGACTCGCCCTCGGCGTGGAAGTAGTAGAGACCGGAATGCTCGGGGGCGAGGGCGAACTGCGTGTGGTGCGGGCTGCCGTGGCCGATCTTGTTCCACGCCACGCCGCCCTGGGTGTAGTCGCCGTCGGGGGTGATCTGCATCGTGGCGCGGGGGCCATGTTCGTCGAACCATCCCAGGAGGCGGACCTGCTCCTTCTCCAGGCCGTAGCGCCACAGCGAGAGGCGGTAAGGCTCGGGGGAGTGGACGCGGAACTCGCCGCGTTCGCCGGACTTCGACCAGCGGGGCCAGACGTAGCCCAGCAGCGTGTTGGAGAGCAGGCGGAAGTGGTGGAGCTTGTGCAGGGCGGGAGGTTGGACGCGCAGCGTGAGGCTCTTGGGGCCGTAGCCGTCGCGGGCGAGGGTGACGAGGTATTCGCCGGGCTCGAGGTCGGCGAGGACGGCGCCGCGCGGGGAGGAGCGCGCGACGCAGGCCGTGACGCCGCCGCGCTGGAACTCCACCGCGGCGTCGGCGATGGCGAGGTAGCGTTCGTCGCTGACGTAGCCGATGAGCATAGAGCAGAGTCTACCCGGTGAAACCATGCCCTCGCACCCGTGACGCGTGCGCCCGTCGCGCCGCGTCGGTCGGCGGCTTGGACGCTTGGCCAGCGCCGGAGGCGGCGATACGATCTCCGCATGTCCCGGGATTCACGCGGGTTCTTCGAGGCGATGGTCGGCGACGGTCGGCCGCTGATCTCGCTCACTGGCCTCTGCCTCGGGCTCGCGGGCGGGTTCGTCTGCTTCCAGGCGGGCACCGGCCATTTCCTGCCGCACGACACCGCCTATCTGCGGATGACCGCGGAGGACCTCTGCAGGATCAACGAGTGCCGCGTCGTGCACTTCATGATCCACGACCGCGTGAGCTTCGGCGGGGCGCTGGTCGCCATCGCGGCCCTCTACCTTTGGCTCGCCGAGTTCCCGCTCCGCGCCGGCGCGGCCTGGGCCTGGTGGACGCTCGCCCTGAGCGGCGTGGCGGGGTTCGGCAGCTTCCTCACCTATCTGGGCTACGGCTATCTCGACACGTGGCACGGGCTGGCGACGCTCTTCCTGCTCCCGTGCTTCGTCGGCGGGCTCTGGCGCACCCGCAGCCTCGTGCGACAGGCATCGAATGGCGGCGACACATCGTGGCGGGCGCTGCTCGCGCCCAGCGCTCCGCTCGGCTGGCGCTCGCGCGAGGGGCTTGGAAGGGCCTGCCTGCTGGCCTCCGCGGTCGGGGCGGTCGGGGCGGGATTCACCATCCAAGCCATCGGCATGACGAGCGTCTTCGTGCAGACGGACTTGGCCTTCATGGGCCTTACGCGCGAGGAGGTCGGCGCGATCAACCCTCGGCTCGTCCCGCTGATCGCACATGACCGCGCGGGCTTCGGGGGCGCGGTGGCGACCATCGGCATCATGACCGCGGCGATCGTCTGGTGCGCCGTGCCCTCGCGCTCGCTCCGGCAGGCGCTGCTCGTCGCTGGCCTCGCCGCCTGGGCCAGCGCCATCGGCGTCCACCCGGCGATCGGCTACGTCAGCCCACTGCATCTCGCCCCTGCCGTCACCGGCGCGGCCGCGTACTTCCTGGGCCTCGGGTTGCTCGACTGGCGCGCACCTCGCGACGAGGCTCGCGAAGCCGCCGCGCCCATCGCGAAATGACCCACCACACCGACACTTCCGGGCACGACCGCCTTCCCACCTTGCACGAGTTGGGGGACGACCTGCTGCGTGTCACGTGGGCCCAAAAAGCCGTGACGATCCTGTTGCCGTTCCTTGCGATGGGCGCCTATGCGGCCTTTGCGTGGCAGGGGTGGTGGCCCGCCGCCGTGCTCGCCGTGATGGCGCTGAGCTTCGTCACCTACGGGTCGACGTCGCACGATCTTGTCCACAGAACCCTCGGCCTGCCACACGGCATCAACGACGCACTGCTCAGCGTGATCGAGCTGTTCTCGTTCCGCAGTGGAAGCGCGTACCGGCTCTCACACCTGCATCATCACCACCACCTGCTCGCGAACGACGACGTCGAGGGCCGGCCCGCGTACGGGTCGCTGGCGGGGGCGGTGCTGGCGGGTTTCACGATGCAGTTTCGACTGTGGTGGTGGGCCTGGACGACGCATCCATCGGCACGGGGGCGCTTGCTGGCCGAGGCCGTGGGGATCGCGGCGCTGCTCGTCGCCAGCATCGCGTCGGCGCGCTGGACGCCGGTTCCGCTGGTCTATGCCGCGCTGGTGATCGCCGGGAGCTGGATCTTCCCGCTCGTCACGGTCTACATCCCGCACGACGCGCATGGCGATTCGAAATTGACCACGACGCGTCTCTTCCGCGGCTGGTTCGTGAGGCTGCTCGCGTTCGATCATCTCTACCACCTTGAGCACCACCTCTACCCCGCGGTGCCGCACCACCATTGGCGTCGACTCGCCGTGCGGCTTGACCCCCATTTCGCGGCGGCGGGGGTGAGGAATGCGTCGGTGATTTAGGGTTGTCGCGGTTGCTCGCTTGGCGAGCCCGGCATCCGCTGATGAATTCAACGGGGCTCGGAACTTTGCAGCGTCGTCGCGGTGGCCGGCGTTTGCCCCCGACTCTTCGCCCACTCCATCAGCGACTTGTACTTCGGGCTCTTCTCCAGGCCGTCGTCGTAATACCGCATCGCGCCCCAACTGCCGGACTTGCCCCACTGGCTGACGGAGGAGAAGTGGCAGAAGAGGTCGCCGCCCTCTTTGGTCCAGGCGTCGAGGTATTGGCGGTAGACGTCGGCCATGCGCGGGTGGGCGTTGGCGGCGATGAAAAGCTGGGTCAGGGCGGGGTCCCTCTCGCCGCCGTCGACGCCGACGATGTGCTGGCCGCCCTCGTAGGCGACGAGCTTGAGGCCGAGCCGGCGGGCGATCTGCTGCTGCTTGCGGATCGAGGCGATCTCCTCGGGGAGCGAGACGTTCTGCAGTTCATCGAGGAGTCGCTCGGGCGGCCAAGCGCGGACCTTGGCGGAGGGGAGCGTCTTCTCGTTGGGGCCGACGAACAGGCCGATGTAGGGCGCGACGGCGAGCACGTCGGCGTGATGGCCGGCGTCGCGGAAGCCGACGATCAGCTCCGTCGCCCAGGGGTTGGCCTCCTGCGTGGGCAGGACGCGGACGAGGCGTTCGCGCCCGCCGAGGGCCGCTTCCCAGAGGTCGAAGATCTGCAGCGAGCGCAGCGCGGTGAAGCGCCGGCCGGCCTCCTTGGGGTTTTCCGCGAGCCCCAGGGCCTGCCCCTGCTCGTTGGCGTACCGCCACTGCGAGAACTGCGGGTTCCAGACCTCGTTGGAGTATTCGACGTACGACTTCAAGCCCGGGCGCAGGTGCTCCTTGACGTAGAGCGCGAAGCGGCGGACGTAGTCGTCGTCGGCCTTGTGCGGCGTGCAGAACCAGGCGTCGCAATTCAGGCGGTTGCAGAGGTCGACCATGAGCTCGAGGGAGACGCCGCGTTCGGAAAAGGTCGCGTCGAGCGCGGTGGGGCGCTCGCTCCAATGGGCGGTCTTGCTGCCGTTGATCTCCATCCAGCCCATGAAGCGGATGCAGGTCACGCCCCGCCAGCGCTCAAGGAAGAGCGGGTGGAACGGCTCGTCGCGGTAGGTCTCGGCGTGCCCGGGCATGACGAGGCGGATGTTGCGGACGCGGTCGGCGGGGTCGGTCTTGAGCAGCTTGATGTAGATCGGTCCGTCGGCGGGGTTGACGCGGACGGTCAGTCGCCCCGGCGCGCGGGCGACGATCGTGCCGGCGTGGCCCGCGTCGAGCTCGCCTTGGCCGTCGTAAAGGAGCGTGTAGTCGCCGGCGGGGTAGTGGCCGCCGTCGATGGTACAGGCGAGCGTCTCGGCGGTGCAACCGGGGGCGAGGCGGAGGACGTTGCCGTGCTCGTCGAGGTCGAGCGGCGGGCCTTCGCCCCAGGGTTTGCCTGCCTGCTGGCTGACCCACGGGCGAGACATCCGCATGACGTCGACGAAGGGCAGTTCGCTGTTCCAGTCGGCGGGGCCGGTGAGGTTGATGCCCAAGCGAGGGACGGAGACTGACGCGGGCGGCTTTGAGGCAGCGGTGGTGGGGAGCGACGCCGTGCGAGTTGGCTCGGCGGCGAAGAGGGAGAGGCAGCCGACGAGCAGCGCGAGCAGGGCCGAGGGGACGAGGTGGCGCATGCGGTGCGGTTCCGGGCGACATGGCGCGGGTTCATGTTACCGGGGCGGTGTGAAGACGCGCGCGGCGGAGTACCGCCTTGCGCCCGAAGAACGGACAAATAGTGTCCGGCTCTGATCAGCCCTTGTTTTCCACCGTCGCCGCAAACGCTGCCGCGCTCCGGCACGGTCGGCCTCGCGACGTTAGCATAGTGCCCCGTCCGGTCCTGCCGCGGGTCCGGTTTTTAGTGTTTCCCCCAAAGTGAACAGCCATGACTGTCGCCGCCCAAGCCGATGTCGTCGAGCCCCGCCGGACCCGCTGGCCGATACTTCTCCTCGCGCTGGGCATCCATCTGGGGAGCATCCTGGGGATCTTCTATTTCTCGTGGTCGGCCGTCGCGGTCTGCCTCCTGCTCGGCTGGGTCTCGTGCGGGCTGGGCATCACGCTCGGGTGGCATCGGCTGCTCACGCACCGCAGCTACCAGACGTTCAAGCCCATCGAGTATTTCCTCACGGTGCTCGGCTGCCTCGGGTGGCAGCTCGGGCCGATCGAGTGGGTCGGCACCCACCGGCTGCACCACGCCCACACGGATGAGCGGCGCGACCCGCACTCGCCGCGCGTCCACGACGCGGAGCCAAACGGCGGTTCGTGGCTGACCTGGCTGTCGCGGTTCTGGTGGGCTCACATCGGCTGGGCCTTCGTGCAGAACGACTTCGACCCGCGGGCCACGGCCAAGGACCTCGTGCGCGATCCGATCATGGTCTGGATCGACCGGCTCTATTTCGTCCCCGGCCTGATCCTCGCGGGCCTGCTCTACTTCCTGGGCGAACGGCTCGCCGGGCCGGGGGAGGGCATGGCCTGGATGGTCTGGGGCATCTTCGTCCGCACGATGCTGCTCTACCACGCCACGTGGTTCGTCAACTCCGCGTCGCACGTCTGGGGCTACCGGAACTTCAAGACCGACGACGACTCGACCAACCTCTGGTGGGTCGCGCTGGTCTCCTTCGGCGAGGGGTGGCACAACAACCACCACGCCCAGCAGAACTCCGCCGCCCACGGCATGCGCTGGTGGGAGTTCGACCAGACTTGGCTGACGATCCGGCTGATGAGGATGCTGGGTCTGAGCTGGAACGTGGTCGAGCCGGACCTGAGCAAGGCGATCAAAAGCGAGCCGCGGTGACTTCACGGCTTGGGTCGGATGCCCAGCGACCTCAGCGCGGCGCAACCCCAGCGCGCCGCGAGCGGGGCGCGACGAGGCCTTCAATCGACATCCAGATGAATCCGGCCCCAATTACCCAGATTGACACGGGACATCGTTCATCCTGGATAATGTGAACGATTCCGGAAATGAATTGACCGATTTCTAACACTTAGAGGCCCATAACGCCCTTGCAGTGCAACCGTTTAGCCTCTATCTTATTACTCTAGGAATTGGGGAGGATAGGGGAGATTTCCGGGGAGCGCGAGGGGATTTTTCGCGAGTTCTGACCCGCCCCATGGCGACCGACGCAAGTCGGCCCGCCACCGCCCCAGCCGATGCTGGAGCCCGCCGCGATTTTTGTTCGTCGCACGGGTTCGGAGAACAGCCCCGGCTGAGGCAAAGCCAAGGTCTGTGAGACATGCCGAGTCGTACTCGGCCACGGATGAGTGTCTGCGAAGGCCGATCGGCAGTTCGCGGTCGGCGGCAAGGATGTTCGGTCAAGGAGTTTTGTCGATGATTCGTTTTGTTGGATGGAAGAGGGAGATTCGGGTCGCCGCGGCGATCCTGGCGATGGGTGTGACGGCCGGCGCGGCGCAGGCCGCCTCGCTGACGGCCACGGACGTCGACATCGCCAACACGTTTGGCGACGGTACGACCAGCGCCCCGGGCTTCGGCACGGGCTCACTGCAGCAGATCCCCGGCCCCAAAGCCGAGTACTACGTCGACGCCAACACGCTCTTCGGCCATTCGGTCGCGGTGAAGGAGATCGACTCGATCTCGTACTGGACCAAGAAGGACAGCGGCTCGGTCGACTGGTACCTCGCGATCTACACCGCCCAGCAGGGCGACGCGGGCGACATGGGCAGCTTCTACCGCAGCCGGCTTGAGGCCGAGCCTTCGGAGTCGGGCGCGGGCTACACCCCCGGCGCGTGGACGCAGTGGTCCACCAACGACGCCACCAACCCGCTGAAGTTCAACGACCAGCCCCGCACCGGCACGTTCAACGCCGGTCCGACCCTGGCCGAGATCCAGGCCGGCTCGGTCGACTGGAACGCCAGCGTCGGCCAAGGCCCCTCCTCGTGGGATTACAACGACGAAGAAGTCAGTCTCTTCAGCCTCCAGACCGCCTCGGGCTGGGCGGGCGGGTTCGACGGCTTCGTCGACGGCCTGACCGTCACGCTCAAGAGCGGCGAGGTCGGCACGGTCAACTTCGAGCCCTCCATCGTCGCCGTCCCCGTGCCCGCCAGCGTCGTCACCGGCTTAGTCGGCTTGGCGATCGTCGCCGGCATCACCGGCCGCCGCTCGCTGCGTCAGCCGAACTGAGAGACGGCCAGCGATTCCCCCTGAGACTACGACAGGCACGCCCGCGTCATCGCGGGCGTGCCTTTTTCATTGCGTCTTGTTGGCCGGAAGCGCGAGCGACGGGACGGGGGGCCACCAATCCGCGGCTCGGATGTGTTCCAACACAATCGCCCGATCATCAATCACCCCGGTCTCGTCATGGTAGATCGACGCACGCATGCCCCCATCGCGGGAGTGATTTGATAGACCCCCGTCCCGTCGCTTGCGCTTCCGGCCAACAAGACAGGGTGTCCCCAGCGGACTCATCTGCCACCCCGCCTGTATGATGCCGCGTCCCACCGTTCCCGTTGACGAACGCGCGGGATCGCCGCCCTCGACCAGTCCATCAACCCTCCCGCCAACCCGCCCCCTTCGGAGAACCACCCATGACCAAGCGCCAGACCCTCACCTGCGGCTCCGCGGAGATCGAGCTGCTCCTGCGCCCCGACGGCGAGTTCGTCGGGCTCGGCGGCGTCCGCGTCGGCGGCGTCGCCCTGCGCAGCGAGGCCCGGCCGATCCTCGTCCGCGTCGACACGCCCGAGGGCTTCCTCTACACCCGCCTGGAGCTCGACGCCGTCGTCCCCGAGGCCGGCGGCGGGACGCGCCTGCGCCTCCGCGCCAAGGGCCTGCCCTGGGGCCGGGCGGAATACGGCGACGACTACGACCAGCCGACCTTCCATCTCGCCCCGGCCCACGAGCTGGTCGAGGACGAACTTTCGCTCATCGTCGCGCCCGTGAAGCTCGAACTCGGCGGCGTCGCGTGGACCGGCTTCTCCACCACCTGGGAATTCCACAGCGGCAAGCGGCGGATCCATCGCCTGCTCGAGCACGCCACTTGGGAGCTCGGCGGCTCGATCGTCGGCAACACCGTGCTCTCCCAGGGCCAGTGCAACATGCCCGTCTACCGCGGCGAGGCGGCGACGACCTTCACCACCGCCTGCCTCCGCACGCTCAGCGGCTACGGCTCGCCCCAGGGCAATTCCTTCCAGCTCGGCCCGCGCGGCGGCCTCCTCCAGGGCTTCGACTTCCAGCACGGCCCCAGCGGCGCGATGCTGCAGTTCTGGCCCCAGCTCGACAGCGTCTCGAGCCTGGTCGAATCCCCGCCGGGGAGCGACCTGCTCCACGTGGTCGACGAGCACCGCTTCTCGCTCTCCGGGAATGTCGCGACGAACACCAAGTGGATCCTCTTCGCGCCGGCGGGGCCCCAGGGCCTGCCCGAGCACGAGGCCCGCGACCTTTGGCTCGCGGCCCGCGACCACGTCTATGGCCTCTCGCGCTCGCGCTTCGGGATCAAGATGGCCCGCCCGCTGCCCGAGGTGAACCTCAAGTACGCCACGCGCGTCGAGACCGGGCCCAAGGGCGCGAAGATCCGCATCAGCCTGGGCGGGCACGAGGTCGACCCGGCCGAGGCGCCCTACGCGATCGCCGAGCACGTGCTGCCCAAGCTCGCGGCCCAAGGCGTCCGCCGGTTCTTCCCCGAGGTGATGAGCGTCAGCGACGTGACGGAGATGGGGCTGCGGCGCAAGGCCGACGACGGGATCCACGGCGACCTGCACTGCTCGAGCGTCTGCTCGACGCACCGGTATTTCCCCTCGGACTTCTGGGGCGGGATCAAGGCCTGGCGGGCCATGTACGACAAGGCCAAGTCGCTGGGCATGGAGCTGGGCGCGTGGTTCTCGCCGCACTTCTCGCCGCGCACGCCGATCTTCGAGCGCAACCCCGAGTACCGCATGATCAGCGTGACCGGGCTGCCCGCGGGCGGCGGCTACGGATTCCAGACGCTCTGCGTGGGGGACTGGAACACCGGGCTCTACAAAGAGGTGCTCGACGACATGCGCAAGTGGAAGGAGGAGGGCGGGCTCGACTACCTCTTCGTCGACTCGCTCTCGAACATGGGGCTGCTGCAGGCGAACTACGCCGCGGCGATGCGGACCAACTGGGAGCCGCTCGGGCGGCTCTTCGCCGAGTTCCAGCAGTTGGGGATCAAGGCGCTCTCGTGCGAGTGCATCTCGCCCTGGATGATCAGCCGGTTCGGCGTGGCCGACCTGCGCGGCGACCTGCTCGGGCAGGACCGCTCCGTCGCGGGGCAGAACGACTACGGCTGGTGGGCCGACGCGCAGGACATGGCGGGGGACTTCACGATGTTCCTCGCCGCGCGGAAGCGCAGCGAGCCGGAGATGGAGCGGTTCATGTTCCGCCACATGGCCCACCGCGGGTATCTCTGCCTGGAGAACCAGTTCGGCGTGGAGCACACGCTTGCGCCGTGGTGGATCCGGCTGAACCACGCCTACCTGAAGGCGCTGCCGAACATGGAGCGCCGCCGGCTGCTGCCCGACCGCGCGGGGACGGCGTGGGAGGACGGTCGGGCGAGCGTGGTCTGGACGTTCAGCGGCGACGTGGCGATCACCCCGGCCATGGGCGCGAAGGTGGAGGTCATCGACGGCCCGCCCCCGACGAGCGCAGGCGGATCGCTGTCGCTCCCGGCCTGGGGCGCCTACCGCATCGAAGGCGGGTTCAAGGCGTTCGAGATGAAGGTGAAGGGCAAGGCGTTCCGGTTGGGGTGAGGCGGCGTTCGTAGAACGTGGGGTGAAGGTCGCCTCCGCTCACTTCTTCTCCGCCCCCGTCGCGGCCAGCAGCTTGTACGCCGGCCAGTGCTGCGCGTCCTCGTGCATCCACGACTTGCCGGTGAACGGGCCGGAGCGGAGGTAGCGGTCCTTGAGCACGCTGCTCTGCAGCACGGAGAGGATGCGGAGCTCGAAGTCGACCATCTTCCACGGGCCGGGCTCGTAGGTGGGCTGCTTGTCGGGCTGCGTCGCGGGGATGGTGATGGTGGTCTGCCGATTCACCGGCGCGCCGATGCCCAGCCAGGGCAGGCGGATCTCGGCGGTGTAGCCCTTGCCGCCCTCCTTCTTCGCCACGCCCATCGCCAGCTTGTACGGCCCCTCGTCCTTCACGTACTCCTCGTGGTTGAAGATGATCCCGTACTTGGTCATCGAGAGCTTGGCGATCGGCCAGGCGGGGTCGGGCATGATGATGAAGACGTCGTTGAATTGGTTCGCGGCGTTGTGGTGGATCTCCCAGAAGAAGCGCGGGTCGCCCGTGTTGAGGAAGAACTCGACCATGTCGGTCGGGCCGGTGGTGCCGATGAGCCTGCAGCCCTCGCGCTGGTTGTCCTCGGGGCCCTGCTTGGCGCCGGTGCCCTCGGGGTTGGGCGACTCGAGGTCGATCTCGTAGCCGATGTAGAGGTAGCGGTCGTCCCAGGTGAGCTTGACGCGCATCGGCGCGGGCTCGACGGTGCGCCCCCCGCGGTCGCCGTGGACGTAGGGGACGCCGACGGCGACGGCGTTGGCCCAGCAGGGCTCGTCGAGCTTGCCGTCGATGGTCGGGGCCGCCTCGGCCTTGTAGACCGGCACGGGCGGGGGTTCGGCGGGCTGCGAGGCGGCGGGCTCGGCGAGCGCGGTGGCGGAGAGTCCCAGCACACATCCCATCACGATCAACAGCGACCAGCTCATCGGAGGATTCCCAAAGGCCCGCGGGGCGGGCGGAGAGTGAATGAAGGCGACGGCGCGGACCCCAGTTTCGTGGACCAAGCCGTCCGGGCTCAGCCGCCGAACCAGATCCGCTGCACCGTCCAGAAGAGGCCCACGCCGGCGATCAAGAGCGACGCCGGCGCGGCCACATAGCGAGGATACCACTCCTTGCGGCTGACGCCGAAGGTGACGGCGGCGGCGATGAGGATGACCGAGAGCTGCCCCGCCTCGACGCCAAGGTTGAAGCCCAGCAGCGCGGGGAGGAGGCGGCCCGGAGGGAGGCCAGCCTCCTGCAGGCCGCCGGCGAAGCCCAGGCCGTGCACGAGGCCGAAGACGAAGACCACCGCCCAGCGCCAAGGGCGCACCCGCCGGGTCGCGAGGTTCTCCAAGGCGATGACGGCGATGGAGAGCGCGATGAGCGGCTCGATGACGGAACTGGGCAGCGAGAAGATGCCCAGGACCGAGAGGGCGAGCGTGAGCGAGTGGGCGAGGGTGAAGGCGGTGACTTGGAGCAGGAGCGGGCGGAGCTTGGGGCTGAGGAGATAGAGGCCCAGGACGAAGAGGATGTGGTCGAGGCCGTCGGGGAGGATGTGGCGCATGCCGAGCGCGCCGAAGCGGAAGAGGGTGGGGAGGAAGCCTTCGTCGGGCGGCGCGGGGGCGGCTGCTACGGCGGCGGGCGGGGCGAGGTCGAAGGAACGCGACTCGCCGCGGGCGAGGAAGTGGGAGGGCTCGGGGCGGGCGGCGGTTTGTTCGCCATTCGTTGCAGGAGGAGTCGGAGGCGTGCCGACGCGGCGGAGTTGGAGGTCGAAGATCGGGGAGAGTTCGGTTCCGCCGTAGAGGGTGAAGCCGATCTGCAGGCGTGGGTTGGCGGCGCCGCGTGCTTCGGCGGTGTCGGAATGCGCGGGCAGGGCGTAGACAAACGTGAGCGGAAGCGTCGTGGGTTCGGAGAGGCCGCCTGGGCCGGTGGTTTGCAGTTCGGGGCGCTCCGCGGGCCAGCCGCGCACGGGGGCGGGGGTGAGCGGTTGGCCGTCGAGGGCGACGTGGACGTTTTCGCGGACGTGGGCGAGGACCGCGTCGGCGGCGTCGAGCAGTTCCTGGGCGTCGCGGAAGGCGTGGCGGTCGGAGCCCTCGCGCAGCACGGCGTGGAGCAGGTCGGCCTGGTGCAGGTCGAGCGTCAGCGTGAGGCGGTCCTGCGCAAGCTCCGCGCGGACCGCGGTGACGGAGGTCTTGTGGGCCTGGGCGGGGGAGACGAGGGCGAGCAGCAGGGCGGCCGCCCACACCCAGCGGGCGGCAGCGAAGCGGCGAACTGCGGCGGCAAAACAGGGCACGATCATCTCTCCAAAACCGGGTCGCACCAGTCGGCGGCGTCGTAGCGGTTGCCGTCGCCGCCGTCGGTGACGATCAGGCGCAGGCGGTCGACGCCGGCGAGGTCGACGTCGACCTCGCGCGGGGCGTCGAGCCCTGTGGTCAACGGCGAAGACCAGCGTTTCTTGCCGTCGGCCCAGACCTCGAAGACCACGGAGCCGCGGCCGTCGGTGGCGGCGTCGACGCCGGCCTTGGCGCGGAAGCGCTTGAACTGCCCGTTGACGGGGTATTCGACGAGGCTGTTGGCGAAGGCGCCGATGCCGTTGGCGAAGTTGGTTTGTCCGATTCGGAGCGGGGCCCCGACGGTGTTGCGGGCGAGGCGCGGGCGGCCGGCGGCCTGATTGGCGTGGAGCGGGCCCAAGGCGCTCAAGGGGAAGGTCCCGCCGCGGTATTCGAGCACGGTCCAGCCGAGGCTGTTGGCCTTGCCCTTGTAGGTGACGGTGATCTGCACCCCTGGAACGCCCGCGGTCGCGAGTTTGGGTGCCGCGGCGATCTCGGCGGCGTCGACCACGAAGTCGGCGTCGCGCAGGCCTTCGTTCAGCTCGGCCTCGGCGTGCTTGAGGTTCCAGGCGCGGTCGAGCGCCTTGCCGTTGACCGCGACCTTCGCCTCGAAGCCGGCCTTGTCGAGCAGGAACCGCTTGCGCAAGACGATCCCCGCGTCGGCCGGCGCGGGGACGACGAAGGTCTCGCTCGACTCGCCGTCGAACTCCAGCCCCGCCTCGGAGACGGCCTGCCCGTCGAGGTCGCGCCCCGCGAGCGTCGCGGGCTTGCCGGCCGTCGCGGCGTACTTCACCCGCGCGCCGGTGGCCGGTGTGAACGAGGCCAGCACGCGCTGGGGCCAGAG
>JAPLMQ010000231.1 GCA_026386955.1 Planctomycetota bacterium | reverse complement strand
CGCGTCCTGCGAGACCGCGGCGTCTACCTCATCACCGGCGGCCTGGGCGGCATCGGCCTGACCCTCGCGCAGCATCTCGCCCGCCACGCCCGGGCCCGGCTCGTGCTCACGTCGCGCTCCGTCCCGCCCCCGCGCGGGCAGTGGGACGCCTGGCTCGCCAACCATCCGGAATCCGACGCGACCAGCCAGCGCATCCTCAAGGTCCGCGAGCTTGAGAAGGCCGGTGCGGAGGTGCTCGTCATCGCCGCCGACGCCGCCGACGCCGAGGCGATGAAGGCCGGCGTCGCGCAGGCCGCCAAGGCGTTCGGCCCGATCCAGGGCGTCGTCCACGCCGCGGGCGTGCCCAGCGACGGGCTGATCCAGGTGAAGGAGCCCGCCGAGGCCGCGGGCGTGCTCTCCGCCAAGGTCGACGGCACGCTCGTGCTCGACCGCGTGCTCGACGCCGCGCCGCTCGACTTCTTCGTGGTGATGTCGTCGCTGAGCAGCCTGGTGGGCGGGGCGGGGCGCGTGGACTACACGGCCGCGAACGCCTTCCTCGACGCCTTCGTGCAGCAGCGCCGCACCCGTCGCCCCGGCGCGACCATCGCCATCAACTGGGACGGCTGGCGCGACGTCGGCATGGCGATGAGCTCGTCGCTGGTGAAGGAACTGCAGGCCCTGGGCGACGACGCGATGGCGATCTGGATCGCCCCGGCCGAGGGGCAGGAGGCATTCGACCGCATCCTCGAGGGCGGGCAATCGCAGGTGCTGGTCGCGACGCGCGACTTCCAGGGCGCTCGGTTGATGATGGCCGCCGCGCCCGGCGCCGCGAAGCGCCCGGGTTCCCAGGCGGCCGGCCACGCCCGCGCCGCGGCGGCCGACTTCGTCGCGCCGGCCAACCCCACGGAGGCCGCCGTCGCGGAGATCTGGCAGGAGGTGCTGGGCGTCGAGCGCGTCGGGGCGACCGACAACTTCTTCGAGCTCGGCGGCCACTCGCTGCTGGCCCTGCAGGTGACGACCCGCCTGCGCGACCGCATGAAGCTCGACGTGCCGCTCAAGAAGGTGCTCGAGTCGGAGACGGTTCACGACCTGTCCGAATATTTGCAGACGCTGACTTGGGCGGCGCAGGGGGCGGCCCAGGGGCAGGGGGCCGGGCAGGCCAAGGCCGACGGCGCGGCGACGGCCGTGGCCGAAGGACTACGCGCCGAAGAACAACGCGACGAGTTGACGCTATGAGCGACGATGTCGAAAGCCTGCTCGCCGACCTCCGCCGCAAGGAGATCCGGCTGTGGATCGAGGGCGACCGCCTGCGCGTCAACGCGCCCAAGGGGGCGATCACGCCCGAGCTGCAGGCGGCGCTGACGCAGGCCAAGCCGCGGATCATCGAGTTCCTCCGCCGCGCCGCGACGGAGCGCGCCGGCCCGCCTCCGCTCGTGCGCGTCCCGCGCGAGGCGAGGCTGCCCGTCTCCTTCGGGCAGGAGCGGCTGTGGTTCCTGCAGCAGTGGGAGGCCGGCTCGGCGATCTTCAATCTCTCCTCGGTCATCGAGCTTCGCGGCCCGCTCGACGTGGCCGTGCTGTCGCGGGCCTTGGGCGAGATCGTCAAGCGCCACGAGGCCCTGCGCACCACCCTCGCGACGGTCGACGGCCAGCCGACGCAGGTCATCGCCCCCGCGACGCCGCCCGAGCAGTTCACGCTCCCGGTGGTCGACCTGCGAGCTCTTCCCTCGGCCGAGCGCGACGCCCGCGTGGAGGAGCTCACGCTCGCCGACGCCACGCGCTCCTTCGACCTCGCGGCAGGCCCGCTGCTGGTGCTGCAACTGCTCCGCGTCGGGCCCGAGCGCGACCTGCTCCAACTCACCGTGCACCACAGCGTCGCCGATGACTGGTCGGGCACGCTGCTCTTCCGCGAGCTCTCCGAGCTGTACGAGGCCTTCGCCGCTGGCCGCCCCTCGCCGCTGGAGGAGTTGCCGTTGCAATACGCCGACTTCGCCGCGTGGCAGCGGCGCTGGGTCGGCGGCGAAGTGCTGCGCGATTTGGTCGACTACTGGAAGAAGCGGCTCACCGGCGTCGCCGCCCTCGACCTGCCCACTGACCGCCCGCGCCCGCCCGAGCAGACCTTCGACGGCTCGAACGAGACGGTCATGCTCGATCCCGATTTGACCGCCCGCCTCAACGCCTTCGCCCGCGCGCAGGGCGTCACGCCTTTCATGGCGCTTCTCGCCGGGCTGCAGGTGCTGCTGCACCGCTACTCGGGGCAGGAGGACTTCGCCGTCGGCACGCCCGTCGCCACCCGGGCCCGCGTCGAACTCGAGCGGATGATCGGCTTCTTCATCAACAACCTGGTGCTTCGCGCCGACCTCGCCGGCGAGCCGACGGTGCGCGAGCTGCTCGCCCGCGTGAAGCGGACGGCGCTCGACGCCTTCGCCCACCAGGAGCTGCCCTTCGAGAAGCTGGTGGAGGAGCTGAAGCTGAGGCGCGACCCGAGCCGGTCGCCGCTGTTCCAGGTGCTCTTCAACTTCGACAACAACCCGCAGCGCGCCGGCGCGGTCTGGCCGCGGGTCGTCGGGCAGCGCCGCGTCGACCCGGGCGTGGCCAACTACGACCTCTCGCTCTACGCCGCCGAGATGCCCGAGGGCATGCGGCTGAAGTGGGAGTACAACACCGACCTCTTCGACGTCGAGACCGTCCGCCGCATCGCGGGGCACTACCGCGCGATCCTCGAAGCGATGATTGCCGACCCTGACCGCCGCGTGGCCGACCTCTCCCTGCTCACGCCCGCGGAGGTGCGCACGACGCTGGACGTCTGGAACCGCACCGAGGCGGCGCTCCCCGCCGAGGAGACGATCCACGATCTCGTGGCGGCGCAAATGGCCGCGCAGATCCGCCGCTCGCCCGACGCGGTCGCCGCCATCGCCGGCGAGGAGCAGGCCACTTTCGCCCAGCTTGACCGCCGCGCGAACCAGCTCGCCCACCACCTCCGCGCCCGCGGCGTCGGGCCCGACGTCCTGGTCGGCCTCTGCGTCGAGCGATCGATCGACCTCCTGGTCGGCATGCTCGGCATCCTCCGCGCGGGCGGCGCCTACCTCCCGCTGGACCCCGCCTTCCCCCCCAAGCGCCTCGCCTACATGCTGCGCGACGCCAAGGCCCCGCTGGTCGTCGCCCACGAGGCGCTGCTGCCCGTGCTCGGCGAGCACGACGCCAAGGTCCTCTGCCTCGACCGCGACCGCGCCGCCATCGCCGCCGAGCCCGCCTCGCCGCTGCCGCCCATCGCCAAGGGCAACAACCTCGCCTACGTCATCTACACCTCCGGCTCCACCGGCAACCCCAAGGGCGTCGAGCTCGAGCACCGCAGCGTCGTCAGCTTCCTCCAGTCGATGGCCAAGACGCCCGGTCTCGGCCCCGACGACGTCCTGCTCGCCATCACCACTCTCTCGTTCGACATCGCCGGCCTCGAGCTCTGGCTCCCGCTGGTGGTCGGGGCCCGCGTGGTCGTCGCGAAACGCGAGCAGGCCGGCGACCCGCAGTGGCTGCTCGAGACGATCCGCTCCCGCGGCGTGACTGTCATGCAGGCCACGCCCGCCACGTGGCGCATGCTCGTCGCCTCGGGCTGGGACGAGAAACTCCCGCTCAAGGCCCTCTGCGGCGGCGAGCCTCTTCCGCGCGACCTCGCCGGCCAGCTCCTCGAGCGCTGCGACACCCTCTGGAACATGTACGGCCCGACCGAGACGACCATCTGGTCGACGCTTTCGCAGGTCACCAGCGCCGAGGGGCTGATCTCCATCGGCCGGCCGATCGACAACACCACCGTCTTCATCGCCGACGCCCAGCTCCGCCTCCTGCCCGCGGGCGTGCCGGGCGAACTGCTCATCGGCGGCGCCGGCCTGGCCCGCGGCTACCGCGACCGCGCGGAGCTCACCGCGCAGAAGTTCGTCGTTCCCTCCTGGAACGCGGGCCTGCCCGGCTCCGCCTCCGCAACGTCCTCCTCCGCGAACCCGGCCAAGGCCTACCGCACGGGCGACCTCGCCCGCTTCCGCCACGACGGCACGCTCGAGATGCTCGGCCGCATCGACCACCAGGTGAAGCTCCGCGGCTTCCGCATCGAGCTGGGCGAGGTCGAGGCCGCGCTCGCCGCTCATCCTTCGGTCCGCCAGGCGGTCGCGGTGGTCCACCAGGTCGAGGCCGGCGACGCCCGGCTGGTCGCCTACCTCGTCGGACCCGATGCGGCTTCGGACCAGGCCGCCGCCGACGCCCGCCCCGCGCCGGCCGACCTGCGCCTCTTCCTGCAGGAGACGCTCCCTTCCTACATGATGCCCTCCACCTTCGTCTGGATGGCCGCCTTCCCGCTGACCGCCAACGGCAAGGTCGACCGCCGCGCCTTGCCCCCGCCCAACCAAGCCCCGCAGCCCCCGGAAGCCGCGGCCTCGGCGTCGTTCGAGGCGCCGGCCACGCCCACCGAGAAGATGCTCGCCGAGATCTTCCGCGAGGTCCTGCAGGTCGAGCGCGTTGGCCGGCTCGACAACTTCTTCGACCTCGGCGGCCACTCGCTGCTCTCGATGAAGGTCGTCGACCGCTTCGAGAAGGCCCGCGGCGTGAAGATGCACCCCGGCGAGCTGGTGGCCCAGAATGTCGCCCAGATCGCCTCGCACCACGACGCCGCCGGCGCGAAGCCCGACGCGGGCGGCGCGGGCAAGCCCAAGGCCGGGCTCGCGGGCCGGTTGGGCCGGGCGATCAAGGCCGTCATCCCCGGAACCCCCGCACGCTGATTTGCCTTCGCAACAGGAACCGCCGACCGTGCAGACCGCGACACCGACCGAATCCATCGAGCCCTTCTTCTTCGGCGACAAGGCCGAGCGGCTCTTCGGCTGCTTTCATCCGCCCGCCGTCGTCCGGCCCGACCTGTCGGCGGTGCTCATCTGCGCGCCGGTCGGCTACGAGGGCATCCGCGCCCACCGCGCCTGTCGGCAGTTGGCGGCCCAGCTCGCGGCCGCGGGCTCGCCGACGCTGCGCTTCGACTACTTCGCCACGGGCGACTCGGCGGGCGACGACGCGCAGGGCACGCTCGCCCGCTGGCGGCAGGACGTCGGCGTCGCGCTCGCGGAGCTGCGCCTGCGCGCGGCCGGCGAGCCCGGGCGCTCCGCCAATGGTCGCGTGGCAGTGGTCGGGCTGAGGCTCGGCGCCTGCCTCGCCGCCGATGCTGCCGCGGGGCTCGCGGGCGTCGACCGCTTCGCGCTCTGGCATCCGCTGGCGACGGGCAAGGCCTGCCTCGAGCATTGGGCGGCCGTGCAGCAGGAATACAACCGCGCGATGGGGCACGCCGACGAGGCGATGCTGGGCCCCTGGCCCGCGGAAGTGCAGGGATTCCCGCTCACGCCCGGGCTGGTCGGGGAATTGGAGCAGTGGGATCTCTCGCGTGCCGCGTGGACGGGCAAGGAGCGGGCGCTGGTGCTCGCGGGGGCCGACGACAAGGAGGGCGGCCGCGTCGCGGAGGAACTGCGCCGGCGGAACGTGTCGGTGGAGACCGACGCCCAGGCCGGCCCGCGCTTCTGGGACCAGGAGCCGCTCGACACCGTCGTGCCGTTCCAGACGCTCCGGCGAATCGTCGCGTGGCTGACGGGTTCCGGGGGCGGGGCCGGAAGCGGGGGGGCGGCGTGATGGGCGAGCGCGAGGAGATCGTGAGGTTTGGACCCGAGCGGTCGATCATCGGCGTGGTCACGCTCCCGGCGGGCCATGTCGCTGGTGATGCCGTGAATTCCGGGTCCACCGCGGTGTTGATCCTCAACGCGGGACTGATCCACCACGTCGGCCCGCAGCGGCTGCACGTGAAGCTCGCCCGCCGGCTGGCCCGCGCCGGCGTGGTCTGCGCCCGTTGGGATTTCTCCGGCATCGGCGACAGCCCCGCCCGCCGCGACGGCCTCGCCGTCATGGAGGCGATCGTCCGCGAGCCGCGCGATGTGATGGACCATTTCGCCGCCCACCACGGCATCGAGAAGTTCATCCTCGTGGGCATCTGCTCGGGCGCCTACGCCTCCTTCCGCACCGCCGCGGCCGACCCGCGCGTGGTCGGCGCCGCGTTGATCAACCCGCAGGATTTCGTCGGCCACGACGATTGGGGCGCCTACGTCCAGGCCCGGCGGTACATGACCCGCTCGATCTTCAGCCCGCGCGCGTGGGCCAACCTCCTCACCGGGCGGGTCGCCTACCAGCGCCTCGCGACGACGATGTGGCGGCAGGCGACCCGCGGCTGGCTCGGCGCCAACCAGGAGGTGAGCACGATCGCCACCGGCATCCGCAAGGAGATCCAGGACCTCGTCGCCCGCGGGACGAAGCTCAGCTTCATCGTCGCGGAGGAGGACGTGAGCGTGGAGTACTTCAACGCGATCCTCGGGCAGGACCTGCGGGCGAACCAGCCGGGCGACGGGCTGCGGACGGAGCTGGTCCCCCGGGCCGACCACCTCTTCACGCGGGTGCAGGACCAGGAGCGCCTGCTCGCGCTGCTGGAGCGGTGGATCCACGAGACGGCCGGTGCGGGCGCGGAGCGCGAGGAGTTGGAGATCTGAGGCGGGCAACGGACTCGCGACGAGCTCAGCCCCGTCTCCCATCAGGCGCTGTTGCGATGCTTCAATCCGTCGTCATACCCGAATGCTGCGTCAATCTCGTCTTAAGCCCCAACGGGGCGCAAGGTGATAGCCCGGGGCAACGCCCCGGGAAAACGACGCGCCAATGATCGTGAGCCCTGTAAGGGCGAAACTGGGATTCCCCGCGGCGGGGTCGCGCCCTTACATGGCTTGAATCCAACTCGACGACCCGACCCGGGGCGTTGCCCCGGGCTTTCAACTTGCGCCCCTTCGGGGCTCCAGGCACATGCAGAGGCTCGACATTCTCGCGGTCACGGAGCATCGCAACAGAGCTGGTCCGTGTCTGATCCGAGACGGACACTGTGTGTCCGAAGACAGGGCGAGACGGTACTCCGCCGCGCGCATCGCCGACCGCCATGAACCGCTTGGTTTCACGCGGGGCTTTCGTCAAAGGGCTTGTTTCCGGAGGCGTCACGTGCTCTTGACGCCATCAACGACGCCCGCACGTCGCGCGGCGGAGTACCGCCTTGCCCTGACTTCGGCGACACAGTCGCCGGCTCTGAATCAGAGAGGGCGTTTCAATGACCCGCGGCCCCTCCGCATCAACGCCCGCAGTCGCTTC
>JAPLMQ010000033.1 GCA_026386955.1 Planctomycetota bacterium | reverse complement strand
GATGACATGTGGCACCCAGAGGGGAGCCACCTCCACGCCCTCTCACCCCTTCTTCTCGATCCGCTCCAACCCTCGCATGTATGGCCTGAGCACCTTCGGCACTGTCACGCTGCCGTCGGCGTTTTGGTAGAGCTCGAGGATGGGGATGAGCACGCGCGGGCTGGCGATGACGGTGTTGTTGAGCGTGTGGCAGTACTTCATCTTGCCCTCGCCCTTTTCGCCAGCCTCGCGGTAGCGGAGGTTCAGCCGGCGGGCCTGGAAGTCGTAGAAGCGCGACGCGGAGTGGGTCTCGCCGTAGCTGTTGCGCGAGGGCATCCAGGTCTCGATGTCGTACTTCGCCGCCTGCCCCTGGCCCAGGTCGCCCGTGCAGACCAGCACCACGCGGTAGGGCAGCTCGAGCGCCTGCAGGATGGCCTCGGAGTTGGCGAGGATCGCCTCGTGCCACTTCTTCGACTCCGCGACGTCGTTGCGGCAGATCACCACCTGCTCGACCTTCTCGAACTGGTGGATGCGGTAGAGCCCGGCCGTGTCCTTGCCGTAGGTGCCCGCCTCGCGGCGGAAGCAGGGGCTCATGCCGACGTAGAGGCGCGGGAGCGACTTCTCGTCGAGCACCTCGTCCATGTGGTAGGCCGTCACCGGCACCTCGGAGGTGCCGACCAAGTACGAGGCCGGGTCCTCGTTGGTCATGGCGTAGCTCTGCTCGCGCCCCAGGGGGAAGTAGCCTGTGCCGGTCATCGCGGGCTCGCGCACCATCACGGGCACGCTCATGGGAGTGAAGCCGCGGTCGATCATCAGGTCCTGGGCGAGGCGAAGCACCGCCTGGTGGAGCAGGGCACCGGCCCCGAGCAGGAAGTAGCTGCGCGAGCCGGCGAGCTTCACGCCGCGCTCGACGTCGAGCAGGCCCAGCTCGTGCCCGAGGGTGACGTGGTCCTTGGGCGCGAAGTCGAAGGCGCGGACGGTCCCCCATTTGCGGATTTCGACGTTGCCCGTGTCGTCCGGGCCGACGGGCACCTCCTCGTCGGCGGGCTGGGCGGCGCGGAGGAGCAGGTCGCGGATGCCTGGCTCGAGCGCGGCGATCTGGTGCTCGAGCGCCTGCTCCTGGTGCTTGAGCTCCACGGGGCGCTGCTGGAGCTGCTTCATCTGCTCCTGCAGCGCCGCCTTCTGGGCATCGGGCGCCTTCTTGATCTGCCCCGCGAGCTGCCCGATCTGCTTGCCGATCTGGTTCTTCTCGGCCGTCAGCGACTGCTGCTGGGTCATCAGGGAGCGGTGTTTGGCGTCGAGGTCGAGCAGGGCGTCGATGTCGACGGCGATGCGCTTGCGCTCGGCCGCGAGGCGGTAGCGGTCGGGGTGCTCGCGAAGGTCCTTGAGGTCGATCATGACGGGCTCCGGGTTCGGATCGGAGCGACATCATAATGAGTCGGCGACGGCAGCGTCGGTGCGTTGCAGATTGCTTTGGCGGTCTTTACGGCCATCAGGAGATGGGGTTTTGAGGTTTTGCCTTATCCCGAGGCCAAACGAGGTGACGACAGGCAAATCAAAGACGGCCAAGAAGTGAAGAACTCATGCGATGGCTCTCGAATTGATCTATACAGTCTGGATCACCTGGGAGATTTGAAATGCAAGCATGTCCTCGAGGCACGCCGGCAAGTCTTCGTTCATTGTCGGGCCGCTCGACGGTTTGCCGTGCAACTCCGATTATTGCCTTCGTCATGGCATGTGTGTTGACTGCGGGCTGCAGCGATCGCGAAAAACTGGGCGAAGACTACGTTCTCGTGACGCCGTCCACCATGGGGCCCGACTCTCATCCGGGCACCTCGCTCCGCTGGAAAGAGAAGGTTGTATGGAAAAACGTTTACGTGGGGTATTTCAGCCCGGCTGAAAGCAGCCAGTTTTGCCATGACGGCATGTTTGTGTTTGTCGCCCCTGTCCCTGGAAACAACGACTGGTGGTTGTATCCACAATTATTCGCGGTTCGTGGCGGAAAGCCGCCTGTCGTGCTTTCCGAGCGGCTGCTGGGGCAGCGATTGTCTGTTTCGTACCGTTCCGGTGAGATGAGCACTTTTTCTGCACGCGCCATTTCGCCCTTCAAAGAGGGGGTAAGAGCTGTCTTCGAATATCAGGTTGATTCCAACAACAAGGCGACCAAGCCAATCGAATTGACGTGGGCGGAAATCAAACAAATGCTTGATGAGGCGGATACCTCCGCCCGAGCCATTCATCACGAGTTGGGGGATTATCGTGTTTTGCCGGTTCGTTAGGTGTTGTTGCGATCCTCTGACATCACAAACGAATTTCTGATTTGAGAGCCAACGCCCTTGAAGACAATCGCGGCAACAGCGCATAGGGCGGGTAAAGCGTGCTCGCGAAACCCACCAATGAAAAACAGACGGTGAGTTGGCGGTGAAATGCGTATTCCGACCTAAAAGCCTGCGAGATCGATCCCGTGCCGCGAGACCGGCAGTGGGTTTCGCGAGTCTCCGGGGCGCTCAACCCACCCCACGCAATCACTTGCGGTGGAGGAGGCGGACGATCGCGGCACGCACATTGGCCCGCCACAGCCGCGCCGCGAGCAGGCGGATCTGCGGGTCGTCGGGACGGATGGACCGGGCCCGGCGGATCCAGACCGCGGCGGCGGTGAGGCGCCCCTTGGTCAGCGAGGCGAGGGCGAGGTTCTGCGTCGCGAGCAGGTACCGCGGGTCGAGCCGGTAGGCCCGGCGGCAGTCGGCGATGCCCTCGTCGAACCGGTTCTGCAGCATCCGAGCGACGCCGCGGTAGAGCCAGCCGGTGGCGGAGCGGCTGAGCGCGGGGGCGGCGGGGCGGATGGCTGATTCGTCGTCGTGCTCGCCCGCGGGTTCGCGCTTCGGCGCGGCCTCCAGCAGCGGCGTGAGCAAGTCAACGGCCGGCTGGGGCAGGCGCAGCTCGATGAGCAACTGCGCGATGGCAAGCGTCTGGGCGGGGGTGTGGCGGGGGAGTTCCAATTCCGCGGCGACGTGCGTGCGAGCCGACTCAAACTGCCCGCGGCGGTGGGCGACCTGCGCCAAGGCCAGGTGCAGCCCCGGGCGGTCGGGCTCGAGCCGAATGGCCTGATTCAACTCGGCGGAGGCGGCGTCGAGGTGGCCCGCGAGGAGGCTCAGCTCGCCCAGGTGATGGTGCGCGCCGGCGTCGCTGGGGTTGATCTCCAGCACGCGGCGGAACTTCTCGCCCGACTCGGCGTGTCGGCCCAACTCCGCGAGGAGCCGGCCGAGGTCGAGCAGCGTGTCGATGTCGCCGGGCGTCTCACGGAGCTGGCGGAGGAAGAGCTGGGTGGCCCGCTGGGTCTGCCCGCGCCGCCAAGCCACGCGGGCGAGGTTGGCGTGGACGTCGGGGAAGTGCGGGTCGAGCCGGAGCGACTGCTGCCAGCACCACTCGGACTTCTCGAAGTTCCCGCGG
>JAPLMQ010000028.1 GCA_026386955.1 Planctomycetota bacterium | reverse complement strand
TCCACCCGTGGCTACATTCCGCCGCCCCTCCGGGGCGAATGCAAATCCATGTCAATCGCTCGGCCCGCCCGTATCCGTTTCCGACTCGCCGCGATGGCGCGAAACCGCTGAATTCAAGGCATTCCGCGCATCATCGATCAAACTGCGCACATGCTCGGGCATGGTCTCGGCGCTCCAGCGCGAGCTCAGCGCGCCCGCATGCTTCTCGATCAGGATCTCCGCGCGGTCGAGCCCCAGGGCCCGCTCCGAATGCTCGAGCGCGTCGAGGTTTTGCAGCGCGAACCAGACGGCCTGCAGCATGATCAGGTCGGGCACGGACGAGCGCAGCCGCTGGCCCTCGGGCGTCGCGGGCAACGCCAGGGCGCTCTGCGCGAACTCGGCCCAATGGCCCAACAGCGCGCCCCAGGTGAGCGTCTGGGCGTCGAGCGGAGCGGGGTTGTCGTCGCTCGTAACCATGGGAAAAGTGTACGCGGTGAAGCGTCGTAAGTGCTGTGATTTCGTTCGGCCGGCTGCCTTCGGCGGGGGCCGGCTGAAAATGCGCGCGGTCCCCCCTGTATACCCGCACAAGTGTCCGGCCAAATCCGGACAAGACATTATAAAATTATCAATTAACCGCAATTACAAAATATTTTTCCGAGGCGATGTTCGGGTGCTTCCGACCCCTCGGGCGCGGCGATTGGGAAGGGGTTGGCCGACGAAAAGGCGCGGCATCGATCATAAGTCGTTTGGAAATTCGCGAAAAACGCCCCTATTGCGCCCGCTCCCGCCCCGCTCCTGCGTTTTTTTTATGGTGGATATTGCGTCGCTCCGGCAACGCTCCATCGCCGCAGGTCGCCCGCTTGCGCGTCGCTGCGTCGCCCGCCCGGGGTTTTGTTGGCGCTTGAAGCGGGGCGGCGCTGGTTTTTCACGGCGTGACGCCGTCCTCGTCGCGCGAGTTGCGTCGATCGCCTCCCGCGAGGATGGTAACGGGCGCCCGCGGGGCGGCCGCGCGGGCCTTCCGGTTTCGAGGGCACCGATCGAGCACCACCCGGGCACCGAACATGACCGAACCCAAGCCACGCACGCGCGACGAGCTCGCGGCCGACCTCCGCGCCCTGGGCGTCGAACGCGGCGATACGCTCTTCGTCCACTCCTCCTTCAAGAGCCTCGGGCCGCTCGACGGCGGGGCGGGAGCGATGGTCGCGGCGATCGAGGATGTCATAGGTCCCGACGGGTTGCTGCTGATGCCCAGCTTCAACCTGCACAAGGGCGACCGGGCGGCGACGTGGAACCACGCGACCTCGCCGGCGACGACCGGATGGCTCACCGAATTCTTCCGGCAGATGCCCGGGACGGTGCGGTCGGACCACTACTCGCACGCGGTGGCGGCACGCGGGCGCGGGGCCGCGGAGATCGTCGCGGGGCACCGGCGCCACGAGGGCATGAAGTCGCCCTGGGACCTGGCCCCTTGGGGCGCGAGCTACGGCGAGCATTCGCCGATGATCTTGGCGATGAATGTCGGCGCGATGGCGGTCGGGCAGCCGCGGCCCTCGAAGGTGCTGATGCTCGGCGTCGACTACCACTCGTCGACCTACACGCACGTGGTCGAGGTGATCGACTGGAACCGCCGATTGGCGACCGACGCGAAGGCGGAATATTTCTGGCTCAACCGCGAGAAGCTCGGGGCGTGGTGGGACGAGCAGGGGCGCGTGCGGCGCGGGCGGGTCGGGCTGGCGGAGTGCAGGCTGTTCGGCATCCGCGATTTCGTGGAGACGTGTTGCGAGGCGGTGGTGCGCGAGCCGTGGGTGTTCTACAAGTGGTATCCCAAGCCGGAGGGGGTGTGAGAGAGTTTGCCCTTTTCGGGTGCCACATGTCATTTCCGGGGGCGTACTCGTGACATGTGCCGGTCAACGGAGGGCTTCCGGGCTTGCGGCGAATGCGTCGCGCCATCGCGGAGACCGCACAAATCACGCGGTTTTGGCGTCTTCGTTGGACGTGAGGTTCACGTCCTCTCAAGACACATGTCACGAGTACGATGACATGTGGCACCAGACCATGCGGGCGCGGGGAGGATGGGGTATTCTTTGGGGCCCCGTGTGCGCGGGCGACGGAGAGCCGACGGATGAGGCGAGTCTTGCGTGGGGTGCATGCCCTGATCGAAGCGAAGCGGTGGCCACAGTTCGTGACGCAGCCCTCGGCGCAGCTCGCGGCGCTGTGCGCGGCGTTGCTCGCACTCGCGTCGTCGCCCGGCTGCGCGAACGGGCCGCTGCCCATCTCCATCGCCAAGCCCGACACGGTGCGGCACTCGCTGCCCCTCTACGTGATGGAGACCTTCCACGCCCGGCTCAAGGAGCGGTGCGAGGAGAAGTGGGTCGGCTGCGAGTTCCAGGGCGGGCTGACCGCGACGCCCGAGTTCCGCCTCGAGATCCCCGACACGCTCTGGTACTGGGAGGTGTACGAGTACACCTTCGCCCGCCCGGCCGAGCCGGGGCATGAGGAATACACCAAGCCGCAGCACGTGCGCCAGCGCGGGATCAAGCTCGCGGCGGTGATCAACCTCGACGACCCTTCGGACAACTACTCCAAGCCCTTCACCCTGCAGATCGCCGGGCGGAAGCTGACGCTCTGGGTGGGCGGGCTGACGTACGTGATGCCCCCGCACCAGCTGCGGGCGAGCCCGCTGTCGATCGAGCAGTTGATGATCTCGCTGGACGACCGGCACTGGTCGCTGAAGACCTATTCCGAGCAACTCGCGCCGCAGCCGGTGCCCGTGCCGGTGCCGGTTCCGGGGGTGGAGGAGAAGGCGGGGGAGGAGCAGGGCGAGAAGGGGAAGCCCGCGGAGACGCGCAAGGCGTCGTGAGGGGGCTTCCGGGGGCTCTGGTGCCACATGTCATCGTACTCGTGACATGCGCCTGGCAACGGGCGGCGCAGGATCTCGAGGGAGCCTCGTCACGCCATCGTGGGAACCCCGCGATTCAAGGGATTTTCCCGCGTCGATTGTACGTCGGGTTCACGTCCACCCAAGACACATGTCACGAGTACGACGACATGTGGCACCAGACAAGACACGTCACCCCCCGATCATGCGGGCGATGCCGAAGGCGGCGGCGGCGGCGAGGCCGCCAATGAGGGCGGTCTGGGCGGCGCCGCGGATGGGGTGGGTGCCGGTGAGGCGGCCCTTGATGTAGCCGAAGAGGGTCAGGGCGAGGAGGGTGACACCGGTGGAGACCCACAGGCCGGACTGGACGTCGTCCAGGAGCATGTAGGGTGCGAGGGGGATCATCCCGCCGGCGATGTAGGAGCCGGCGATGGTGAGGGCGGAGCGGGCGGCCCGGCGGGGGTCGGGCTCCTCGAGGCCGAGCTCGAAGCGCATCATGAAGTCGACCCAGCGCGTCTTGTCCCTGCGCAGTGCGGCGACGATGGGCTCGATCTGCTCGGGCGACAGGCCGTAGCCCTCGAAGACCTCCGCGACCTCGAGCGCCTCGATCTCGGGCTTCTCCTCGACCTCGCGGTCCTCGCGGGACCGCTCGGTCTGGAAATGCTCGCGGTCGGTGCGGGCGGCGAGGTAGCCGCCCAGGCCCATGGCGATGGAGCCCGCGGCGATCTCGGCGAGCCCGGCGGTGATGATGACGTGGCTGGCATTGATCGAGCCGGTCAGGCCGCCGGTGAGCCCCGCCGCGAGGGCGAAGGGGACGGTGAGCCCGTCGGACATGCCGATGACCACGTCGCGCACGACGGCGGTGGAGGCGAAATGCTTCTCGGTGTGGAGATGGCGCATGGTCGAAGCCTCCAGGATGCCCGCGGCGGACGGACCGGCGATGTGGTCATGCGATTGTCGATCACCGGAGGGCGGTTGTCGATGGGGAAGGGGCGCGGATTTCGGGTCGGGGCCGCGCCCGATGGGGACAAACCACGATCGATTAAGATGTCCGCCTTCCCCGTGCCAGGCGATTCGGCCGGGCGGGCGAACCCCAGGAGCAGCGGCGATGAGCATGCGAGAGATCGGGCGCGAGCGCGGGCGGGCGGCGGCGAAGCAGGTGCGCGACACCATCGACGAGCTGATGAAGCGCGACATGAGGATGAACGCGGAGCTCTTCCCCACGCTCGGGCCGGGCCACAGCATGGCCGCGGCGGTGCTCGCCTACGACCGCGAGCGGCTCGACTGCACGCCCGACTACACCAAGTTCCCCGAGATGCGCGGGCTGGCCGACCGGAACATCGGCGAGCGCGAGGGCTTCCTCGACGGCTCGGGCCTGTCGCCCGTCCACGCGGCCTACCACTTCTCGTTCGGGCACTACATCTGGAAGCGGGTCAACAGCAAGCACGTCGCGCGGTACGACCTCGCCACGCCGCACACGCAGTGCACCAACGTCTTCTTCCCGCAGGGGAAGGACGGCGTGGTCGCCTCCGACAACCGCGACGACGTCCCGCGCCCGTGGTACACGCACCTCAAGGACTACAAGATCGGCAAGATCCCCGCGGACCACAAGGTCGGTTGGCGGCAGGGCGGCGTCTCGAGCGCGACGCTGCTCGACGACGAGCCGGCCTGCATCTTCCCCTACGACCCCTACGAGTTCATCAGCGAGGACTGCCTGGGCGACATCCGCGAGATCGTGAAGTTCATGTCGGACCGGCGGGACTTCTTCGGCCCGGGCAACCAGATCTGGGTCGACAAGAACCTCAACGCCGTGGCAGTGGAGAAGGCGAACGTGCGCATCGCGTTCCACTGGCCCAAGGTGAACGGCGCGGTCTGCATCACCGCCTGCAGCTACCTCGACCCGGAGCTGGGGGCGTTCAAGAAGGCCTGCACGCGCAAGGCGGCGGCGCTCAAGGGGCTCAAGGCCGAGGAGGACATCGACTGGATGTTCTTCGAGGGCTGCGACGCCCGGCACCGCCGGCTGTGGGCGCTGACCGAGGCGGAGGCGGGGCGCCCGGGCGGGGCGACGCTCTGGGGCGCGTTCAACGTGGTGGCCGACACGGAGGTGCCGTTCCCGGACCGGATCTGCCTGGCGGGGGAGAAGACCGACCCGCTGCGCGAGCCGAACACGAACTGGACGCTGACGCAGCAGGCCCACGTGATGACCGGGCCGAAGCGGCGGGCGCTCTACCGCTCGATCCCCGATGCGGACAATCCCAAGCCGATCACGACGTACAAGCCGAAGTTCACGCTGGGGGAAGGCGTGAAGATGGAGCCGGAGTGGCAGGCGGATGTGGATGCGGGGCGGTGCGTGTTGGTGGAGTGAGGGGGGAAACCGGATACGAATGAATCACGAGCCAGATCGGCTCAATAGCGCCAATAACCGATGTCGACAAGTTCCCAGGCGCTGCCGTTTCGCTTGAATTCGCCGAAATCACCACGGCCGGAAAGCAACCCCTCCTGCCACCCCACCATGACGCGCACGAGTTTGCCATCTCTCTCGATTCTGTGGATGGGTAGGGAAGGATCCAGCCGCCGATGCACCAAGATCCCCATGGGGGACTCATTGGTCTGGCAGGTGCGGGCGGCATCCACCAATTCAACAATCTCCCGCTCCGTGAAATCCGTTGGGACGGCGAAAGGGAGCGTCTCCTTCGTCATGCCCAAGGGCGACTGGTCGTCGAACGGCTTGCCTGGCGACGACACTTGGATGTAGCGCCAACCCCGGGCTTCGGGGTCTTTATCGATGCCAAGCTGCGCGGCGATGCGGCGTCGTCTCTCAATCGTGAAATCGGCGCCGCTCGTGCACGCCAAGCCCGAACGAGTCCTTGGCGAGGTGCGGTCAGGCTTGAAATAGGTCGTCGAGTCGCAGGTCCATTCTTGGGAGCCGGAGACGTGCGACGGATAGATGGCTCGCACGAGAACACACCAAGGCTCTTGCCCGGGCGGTTTGGCCTCCGCGATTTCCGCCAAGAGGACCAGGGTCTGCTTCTCGTCCAGCGTCGCAGGCAGATTGGGCTCGCGGGCCATGAAGATTGGGATGGGAACGGGCGAGGGCGCAGCCGCATTGGGTTGCGTGGCCGGCATGGAGCGGCTTGTCGGAGCAGGTTGTGTCGACGGAGTTCGGCCTGCGGATGTGCATGAGCCAAGCGCCAGGCAGAGTGCGGCGAACTTGGCCACAGAGCTCAAACATGCCGACGTCCGCGATGAGCTTCGCATGGAACGCCTCCCGAAAAATGGCGTGTCCCCCCGGGCCGGCCCTTGCCGGCGCTCAGCTCACCACCGGCAGCGCGACCAGCCTTGACCCGCTCGCGCCGGGCATCGCCGGCTCGGCCTCGTGCTCGACCTCGTCGAAGGTCGTGTAGGGCATGCCCAGGTCGGCGAGCATCTGCTGGTCCTGCTGGGCGCTGCGGCCGAAGGTCGTGAGGTAGTTGCCGATCAGGAAGCTTGACCCGCCGGCGAAGAACATCCAGCTCTGCATGTCGCGGAGGATCTTCTCGCGCCCGCCGGCGATCTTGAGCTCGGCGGTGGGCAGCAGGAAGCGGTAGACCGCGACGATGTGCAGCGCCTCGAGGGGCGAGAGCTGCGGCTCGCGCCCGTAGAGGGGCGTGCCGGCGATGGCGTTGAGGAAGTTGATCGGCACCACGTCGACGTCCAACCCGCGGAGCGCGAGGGCCATGTCGATCCGGTCCTCCCACACCTCGCCCATGCCGAAGATGCCGCCCGAGCAGATCGAGAGGCCCGCCTCCTTCGCGACCTTGATCGTGCGCACGCGGTCTTCGTAGGTGTGGGTCTTGACGATGCTGGGGTAATGCCGCTGGCTGGTCTCGAGGTTGTGGTTGATGCGCAGGACGCCCATGGACTTGAGCCGTTGGGCGTGCTCGGGGGTCAGCTCGCCCAGGGTGGCGCAGGGGCGGATCTTGCCGTTGGCGACGGCCGACTTGTAGAACGGCTCGAGCCAGTCGAGCTCGGCGTCGGTGGGGCCGCGGCCGGAGTTGACGATGCCGAAGGAGTTGGCGCCGTTGGAGAGGGCCTGCTCCATGGCGCCGACCATCTCGTCGGTGCTGAGCTTGCCGGGGGCGACGTGGGTCTTGTAGTGCTTGGACTGCGAGCAGTAGCCGCAGTCCTCCGAGCAGGCGCCGACCTTGGCGGCGACGATCGAGCAGAACTTCACCTGCCGCCCGACGAAGCGGATGCGGATCTTGTTGGCGAAGTAGAAGAGGTCGTAGATCTCGTCGCCCGAGACGGTCGCGAGCCTGCGGGCCTCCTCACGGGTGACCTGGTGGCCCGCCAAGACGCGCTGGCCGAGGTCGGCGATGAAGTCGGCGGTGGCGGAGGAGTCGGCGGGGTGGTTGGCGGGCATGGCGGGTGGGCGGACTCCCAGGCGGGTGAGGAGGATCGGGTCGTGGCTGCGGACCGGCTCAGCGGGACGTGCGGCCCGGCGGCTGAGTGGCGCGGCCGGGGCCTGCGCCGCCGCCCGGGGGGGCGAAGAGCTTGGAGAGGTCGGTCTCGCCGATGAGGTTCATCCGCTGCTTGGCGACGTCGAGGTCGTAGATCAGCAGCTTCTGGCTGGCGTTGTCGAGGACCAGGAGGCTCTCCTGGTTGATGCGGGTCTTGGCGGTCATCGCGGTGATGTTCTCGCGGGCGATGATCAGAGGGGAGGCCTCGGCGCGGGCGGTGAAGCGCTCCTGCAGGGTGACGAGCAGGAGGGCGGCGAGGACGAAGGCGGAGGCCATCAGGATGCAGCAGGCTTTCTGGGTCGAGTTCATTTTGCGGCTCCAAGGCCGGGGCGGCCGGCGTGGGCGAAGGATGCGTTCGACGCGGAAGAGGGAAAGGGCTGGGCGCGGCGGGTTTGTCCGGGCGGGCTCAGCGGGGGACGGCCTCCATGTCGGGCATCATGGGCTGGGGCTGGGCGAGCACCTCGAAGCGGTTGTCGGAGGAGCGGAAGATGATGGCGGCGACGCGCGAGCTGGCGAGCTCGATGACGTAGATCGTCGCCTCGACGCGCCCGGGCACCTCGCCGGCGATCATCATGTATTGCGGGCGGACGAAGTTCTGCGCGGCCGCGGGCTGGGGCGTGAAGCCCACGATCGCCAAGGCGAGCACCAGCACCAGGTTCAGCGCGACCAGCGCGCCAAGCGTCTGCCTGTTCATGACGGTTCTCCTGTCGGTTGGGGCATCTCGTTTCGAGGCGGTTGGGGCAAGTCGAGGCAATTCGGGGCGGAAAGAGGCGGAGCGGGCTCGCCGGGTTTTCCGGGGGGCGGTTCAGTCACGTTTGCCGCGTTTCGAGCCCATGATGCTGACGAGGATCACGCCGGCGGTCAGGGCCAGCGAGCTGACGATGACGATCCACGCCTGGCCGGCCGGGGCCAAGGGGGCGAGATCCTCCGCCAAGACCGGCGAAAAGACGGGCAGGCTGGCCAAGGACGCGGGGATGAGGGTCGCAACGGTGGGGATCATCATCCACATCATAATGGGCGAATCGGCCGGAGGCTAGCAACACGTGGGAAGGGATTGGGGGGCGGAGCGTGGGGGGCTGGGTGCCACATGCCATCGTACTCGTGGCATGTGCCGATCCACCTTGGCCGTCCGGACCCGCGACAAGTCCGCGGTGGACGCGGATGGTCAAATCGGGCTTGTTTTCGTGGGTTCACGCTCATCGGCGCCTTGACGTGCCGGTCGGCCGAAGACACATGCCACGAATACGATGGCATGTGGCACC
>JAPLMQ010000305.1 GCA_026386955.1 Planctomycetota bacterium | reverse complement strand
GCAATGGACCTGGTCCTCCTGGACCTGCGGGCAAGATGGGGGCGACGCCTCGGCCATGCACGGGATCATGCACGATCCGCGCCGGGGGCGCAAGCGAAGATTGCGTGAATTCCGCGGCGCGGAAATCCCGGACAGTAGTGGGCGTCGGAGCGACCCTACATCGCCAATCGCGCCTATTTCGTGTTCATGAAGTCCTCGTTGGATGCCTTCTTGATTGCGCTGTGGATCGTGGCTCCATCTATCGGTCGCGACTTGAGCAAACTCACTGTCGCCAAGCCGCCCAAGACCGGCTTGTGCGGCAAATGTGGTTACGATCTCCGCGCTTCGACCGAGCGTTGCCCCGAATGCGGTGAACCCATCCCGTCGTCTCGATCCCCTCCTTCATCAACCTGACTCTCGGAGAGCCCCGATGTCCCAATCCCCCCTCTGGTTCGCCGGCCTGGGCGGCCTGCCGATGCTCTCCAACATGCGCACGCGATCGATCTCTGCGGAGAACCCCACCGGCGAGCGCGGCAAGGGTGGCATGGCGATCCCGAATCCCGCCGACCCCGAGCTGCCCCACTCCGGCGCGGCACGAGACCTGGGGCAAGGCTGGAAGGTCCGCCCATTCCTCAAGCCCAAGAAGGGCGAGACCGTCACGCTCATGGACGTGAAGGGGCCGGGCGTCATCCAGCACATCTGGATCGTCTCCGAGGGCGAGTGGAAGGGGCACGGCAGGCAGTGCATCCTGCGCTTCTATTGGGACGGCGAGGAGACGCCGTCGGTCGAGGTCCCGCTCACCGACTTCTTCGCGATCGGGCACGACCGCTTCGCCGCGGTGAACTCGCTGCCGGTGGTGGTGAACCCCGCGTCGGCGCTGAACTGCTTCTGGCCGATGCCGTTCCGCAGGAGCGCCCGCGTGACGTTCACCAACGAGTCGCAGCGCGACCTGGGGCTGCTCGCGTTCCAGATCACCTACGCCGAGACGGAGGTGCCGGCCGACGCGGGCTACTTCCACGCGCAATGGCGCCGCGCGGTGACCGACCGGAAGAACCCCGACTACACCATCGTCGACAACATCAAGGGCAAGGGGCGCTACGTTGGCACCTTCCTCGCGTGGACGCAGCTCTCCGAGGGCTGGTTCGGCGAGGGGGAGATCAAGTTTTTCATGGACGGCGACGGCAAGTTCCCCACCATCTGCGGCACGGGCACCGAGGACTACTTCCTCGCGAGCTACGGCTTCCCCAAGCTCTACTCCACGCCCTTCGTCGGCTGCACGCTCCAACCCGGGCTCATCCAGCAGGAGTGGAACAACACGCACACCAACGCCGGCCCGCCCAAGTGGAGCCTCTACCGCTGGCATGTGATGGACCCGATCTGCTTCGACGAGGAGCTGCGCGTGACGATCCAGGCGCTGGGCTGGTGGCCCGACGGGGCGAACCGGTACCAGCCGCTGGAGGAGGACATCGCGTCGGTGGCCTATTGGTACCAGTCGGAGCCGCACGCGCCGTTCCCGGCGTATCCGTCGCGGGATGAGCGGTGGCCGAGGTGAGCGAGGTGCCCTACGGGTGAACCATCGCGCGGGATGGTGTGATCAATCCTGTCCGCCACCGCGCGGGCCACCGCGGTTCTGCCCTTCGCGCTGGGGCGGAGGACCTTGGCGGTCGTCATCGCCGCCCATGCGCGGGCCACCGGGGCCTCCGGGGTTTCCGGGGTTTCCGGGGCCGCGACGATCGCCGCCATCCTGGCCGGGGCCTTGGCGATGGCCGTCGCCGGGGCCGAACATCCCGCCGCGTCCGCCGCGGTCGTTCCTGCGATCGCCACCAGGGCCGGGGCCGTCTTGTCCACCCATGCCCGGGCCGCCCATCCGCATGCCGCCCATCATGCCAAGGCCGCCTTGCCCGCCTGGTCCCCCCGGGCCCATTCCGGGGGTCGGCCGCGGCGGGCGGGGGATATCCTTGCCGTTGACGCTCTGCGCCTCGATCGAGTTGCCGCCCAGCGCCATGCCGTGGCTGCGGCCCTCGACGCTGATCTTCTGCCCGACCTTCACCTCGGCAAGGGTTGCGCCCTCGGGGCCGAGGTGGACGAAGTCGCCGTTGTCGAGCAGCACGCCGTTGACGTCGCCGACGGGGCTGTAGTTGAGCTGCTTCACGACGCCCTCGACGGTGACGTCCTTGGGGCGGGCGTCGAGGTCGATCTTCTTGTTGTCAGCGGTGGTCAGCCCGGCAAGCGTGTAGACGGAATGGTCGGGCATGCCCAGCTCGGGGCGCGCGGAGACCTGGATCTGCGCGCCGACCGGGGCCGCGAGGGCGACCATGCCGCCCATGTCGGGTTGGAGGTTGATTTGGACGAGCTTGTCGCCCGCGCGGAGGAGGATGGCGTCGTAGGTGCCGCGCGGGGAGAGGTTGTAGCGCTCGACCTTGCCGCTGAGGGCGACGGCCGGGCGGGCGGGGCCGCGGGATTGTCCGCCGGGTGGGCCGTTTGGCGGGCCTTGTTGCGGGCCGTGCTCGCGGCCACCGGGACCGTAACCGCCAGGGCCTCCGGGGGGGCCGTCGGGACCAGGATTCCCCGGGCCTTGGCGGTCATTCATTGAGCCGCCTCGGGGCGGGCCGCCAGACGGGCCGTCGGGCGGAGCCGCGGGTGCGGCCGTGGCGACGAAGCCCGCGGCGGCGAGCGCTGCCGCGGCGGCGCCGATCGACGCCAAGGTGAAGATCGATCGCGGGGTGCGTGGGCGGTTTTCGTGCGGCTTGTGCATGGCGGGGTCCTTCGGTTGGAGCGGTCGTTCGAGTGTTCACTCAGCCCGGCGTTCGGTTTCAACGCGGACGATTTGCGGGGCGATACCGAGTGCGGGCCGGAGTCCGGCTCGCGTTCAGAAAAGGCGTGGCGACTTTCAGACAGCGCGAAGCGCCGGATCCGCGGCCGGCGCTCAGGGATTCACGGCCCGTTGGACGAATTGGCGATTCCATCCAGAATGCGGCGTTCGGCCCGGGCGAAGGCGGTACGGACCACTCCGAGCAGCGTGAGGATCACGCCGCAGGCGACGGCGACCTGTCCGATGACGAGCTGGGCCTGGGCGCGGTGCCAGCGTTCCCATGCCGGGTTGGGCGGCGGGGGCGGGAGCATCGCGCCCATCGGGCCGCCGGGTCGGCCGGGACGTCCTATCTCGCCCATCGGGCCGCGGGGACGACCCGGAGGACCATCGAAGTCGCCGGGACCGCCCGGTCCCCCCGGAGGGCCGAAGCCCGGGCCGCGATCCTCGCCGGGCCGGGGCGGACGCTCGCCGTCCATCCCCTCCGGTGGACGGGGCGGCGGCTGCATCTCGTCGGACTCGTGTTCGGGGCCAGCCTTGCCGGGCTCGTTGGGCTTCTTGTTCTCCTGCGGACCTTGCGGCTTGCCTTGCCCTGGTCCCAAGTGCCCGCCCGTGGTTGTGGGCATCGGCACCCAGCTCGCCAAGCCCCACGCGCCGCCGCCGACGATCAGCAGCCCCACGCCCAGCGTCGTGATGAGCAGGCCTTGGCGAAGCGAGACCAGCCAGAGCGGCGGACCTTCCGCGAAGCGCGTGATCCCGCGCTCCATGGCCGCCCGCATCAGGTCATACTGCTGCCGGTTGCGTTGCCAAGCGAGGATCACCGGTCCGCCGATGAGCAGCAGGGCGGCGATCGCGCCAAACGCCGCGGCGAATAGTTCCGGCGCTTGGGCCAGGGTCAACGATGTCATGGTGTGCCTCTCTCTTCTACTTCCAGCGTACACCCAATGAGTGTCGAAAGCAGGGCGGCTGGTTTCAATTTCGTAAATGGCTTAGCACATGATGGTTGCGCCTCACGGAGCTAGAATCGTCGAATCGGCCGGTGCGAATCGCGTGCAAAACATAATGGTTGAAACCAGATCGGCGTTGGCCCGCACTAAACGCACGAATCGAGGCCCCGATTGACGCAGGCCGCCGGGCACGAAGAAGACCTGACGTCGCTCCGCGCCCAAAACGCGGAGGCTTTCACGCGCCTCGTGGCGTCGCACCAAGGCATCGTGCTGGGGCTCGGTCAGTCGCTGGGTTTCTTCGGGGCGGACCTGGATGACGCGGCCGCGGAGGTTTTCGTCGCCGTCTACAAATCGCTCCCGGGCTTCGAGGGTCGGTCGGCGCTGAGCACCTGGATTTACCAGATCGCCTGCCGGACGATGTGGAAGCTGAGGGAAAAGCGCAAGCGGGACCGCCCGCAGGGCTCCACGGAGGATCGGGCCGATCCGGCCACGCCGACGCCCGCGCGGCTGGCGGAGGAGGCAGACGTCCGCGAGAGATTGTGGGCCGCGGTGGCGGAGCTTGAACCGCGGCAGGCCACGGCCGTGGAACTTTACTACCGGCGGGATTGGCCGCTGGAGAGGATCGCCGAGACGATGGGTTGCCCGATCGGGACGGTCAAGACGCATCTCTTCCGCGCCCGCGAGCGGCTCCGCAACAGCCTGCGGCAAGAGGATCTCTTCGCATGAACCCCAAGCCCGACGATGACGTGGTCGACGCGCGGCTCGACGCCAAATTGGCGCGGTTTCTGCGCGAACGCCCGGAGCCAACCCCTCCGGCCGACTTGGCGACCCGCGCCATTGCCCGCGCGGCCGTTGCGCGCGAGGCGGCGGATGCGAAGGCCCTGCAGTTGGAATCGTGGCTGGCCCGTCGGCGGTGGTTCAACCGCGTGGCGGCCGGCGCGGCCGCGGCGGCGGTCGGCGCGGTGCTCTTCCTCGGGGCCGGCCCGGTCGCGAAGCAGTGGACGTTGGTGCAGCAGGCGAGCTTGCAGAATGCGACCGGCACGACGGCCGTGGCGTCAGGCACTGCGTCGGGCGAATCCGCGACGACTTCGGCCGACGGCGGCGGCGCGGCGACTGATTCCTCTTCGAGCTCCTCCTCCGAGGCCGCGCAGATCATGCTGATCGTCGGCGGGCTCGTCGTCGTCGGCCTCGGCGCGACGGGCGTGCAACGTGCCTTGGGCTCCTCCACGCTTGCGACGACGGAGCTTTACGTGCCCAGCCTTCGCTGAGCGAGGCGGCGGGGCGTCATCCGTCCATCATCGACCGCCGATCCACGTGCTTAGATCGGCGCGGAAAATGAACGCTGTCGCCGCCAGCATCCACGCCCCCGCGGCCGCCAACATCCAGACCATCGGCGATCCCCACAGCGGCGGACGATGCCCGTCCCGTGCATCGCGCTTGGGGCCTTGGCCGGGGCTCGCGAACTCCGCGTCGGCGCGGGCCAGCGCCCGGCGGGCGATGATCGTGATGTAGGCCACGACCCCGCCCACCACGATCAATCCCCCGATCATGCCGACCCACTCCCACGCGCCGGCGTGGTGCCCGGCCGTGAGCCCCTTCGCTCCCGCGGCGCCGAGCCACGCATAGGCGATCACTCCCGGGGGCGTCGCGACCAGCGTCGCGAGGAACCACGGGACGACGCCGATGCCCGTCACGCCCAGCACGTAGTTCAGCACTTCGCTGGGCACGCCGGGCGTGAGCCTCAGCAGGACGACCACGCGCCAGCCGCTGCGGGTGATGGCCCGGTCGATCGCGGCGAAGCGCGGGTGGGCTCGGACCCGCCTCTCCACCGCGGCGCGGGCGATGTACCGCGTCAACACAAAGGCCGTGCACTCCGCGATCAACGCGCCAAGGCTCGAGAGCACCGATCCCTTGACGATTCCAAAGAGCGCTCCGCCCGCCGTCGCCATCACCATGCCGGGGATCCACAGCAGCGTCGCGACGGCGTAGCCCAGCACGAAGACCAGGGGTCCCCAGGGGCCGAGTGAATCGATCCACGCCGCGAATCGGTGCGCCAGCGCGGCCGTGGGGAGGCAGGCGATGGCGGCGAGAAGGGCCGCGACGATCAGGCCCAGCGAGATCCATTGGACCGCGCCGACGTGGCGCGAGACAAGACCATCCGCGTCGCAAATCGGAGACGCGGCTTGCCGCGGGGTGTCGTGGATGGCTTTGGGCGGTTCGGGTTGTATTGAGGTTGCGGCCGATGGGTCCGGCGTCATCACGATCCTCCCCGATTGATCGTAGGGCCGATCCCGCGCTTTCCCAGGAAACCGGGGTGAATGGGAGGCGTTTTTTGGTTTTGGTTCAGCCCGCCTTCGCCACTTCCACCGCGATCAAGCTCAGCGCATGCGGCAGGATCTCGATCCGCGCCGGCGTGTAGCCCGCGGCGTCGCCGTCGATCTGCAGCGGCACGGGCGTCGCGCCCGTCAGGTCGAGCGCGGGGGTCAGGCCCTGGACCGCGTCGGCGCGCCGCAGTTGCTTGCGGCGGACCGAGGAGACGATGAACGAGGAGGTCCTCATGAACCCCGCGCCGGTGAAGACGCGGTAGTCGAGCTTCCCGTCGTCGGCCACGGCGCTGTGCCCGAAGCCGAGGTTGAAGCCGTAACACGGGAGGTTGAAGACCATCACGTTCGAGCCTGCGGTCCGCCGGCCGTCGAGGGACTGGATGTCGATGGTGGGGTAGGGATAGTCGCGGACCGTGTCGAGGATCGGGCGGAAGTAGGACGTGTGGCGGACGCGGCGCATCTTCCCGTCGGCGGCTCGCCAGCGAGCGAGGCGGTGGGCGACTTGGGCGTCGATGCCCGCGCTGGCCATGAGCGTGAACTTCCTGGCCTTCACGCCCGCGCCGCCCGGGTAGGTCGCGCCGCCCGGGGCGTCGGAGGACCAGACGAGCCCCAGGTCGATCCGCCGGGTTTGTCCGCGCGCGATCGCCTGGGCCACAACCTCGGGCGGCGAGGTGAAGCCGAAGTGCTTCGCGAGCAGGTTCTCGGTGCCCAGCGGGAGGACCGCCACGGGCAAATCGGGGCAGATGTTGATGACGTCGCCCAACGTGCCGTCGCCCCCGGCCGCGACGACGCACCGGCAATGGCGCGTCAGTTCCGGGTGAGTCAGGATCGCCTGCCGGTCGGCGCGGTCCCAGACCAGGCGCGGTTTGAGCCCCGCGGCGGCGAGGGCGTCGGCCAGATGTTGGGCGCGGAGCGCGTTCTTGCCCACCCCGCTGAACGGGTTGCCGGCGATGAGCACCCACGGCTCGCGCGGCAGGTCCCCCATTCCTGCGGCAACTCCCGAAGCGGGCGACGGGCTGGGGTCGGTTGGCGTCATGCGGGGTCGGGCCTGAGCCGCCTCTGCACCGGAGAGGGCGGCACGGGTCGGGGACGTGCGTGCGGGCGTCGCCGCTTTGGACGCGGTTGCCACGCCGGGGTCGGAGCGTACATTAACCACCGGGTCGCCTCAACCGTGGAGATCGTCATGTTCAACCGGGTGCTGATCCTCTCCGCTTCCGCCGGCGCGGGGCATGTGCGGGCGGCCCAGGCGCTCGAAGCCGCGTTCAAGCTCCGCGGGGCCGCCCGCGAGGTGCGCCACGTCGACACGCTCGACTACACCTCCGCGGTCTTCCGCAACCTCTACTCCCGCGCGTACCTCGAGATGGTCAAGCGGGCCCCCGAGATGCTCGGGTGGTTCTACGACCGCATGGACAAGCCCTACAAGAACCAGCAGATCCGCGAGTCGCTCAACAAGCTCAACACCAAGAAGTTCGTGCAGTTGATCGAGGAGTTCCAACCCGACATCGCCGTCTGCACGCATTTCCTGCCCAGCGAGATCATCTCCTGGCTCAAGGAGAAGGGGCGGCTGACCTGCCCGCTGGTGCAGACCGTCACCGACCTTGATGTCCACGCGATGTGGCTCTGCCGGCATTGCGACCACTACTTCGTGGCGATGGACGAGACACGGGCCCATCTGGAGAAGCTCGGCGTCGGGCCGGACAAGATCACCGTCACCGGCATCCCCATCGACCCGGACTTCGCCACGCCCTACGACAAGGCCAAGGCCCGCAAGGAGCTCGGGCTCGCGCCGGACGTCACGACGATCCTCCTTTCCGCGGGCGGCTTCGGCGTCGGCCCGGTGGAGAACCTCGTGGCCTCGCTGGCCGACCTGCGCCACCCGGCCCAGATCGTCGCGATCTGCGGGCGCAACGAGGCGCTGGAGAAGCGGATGCACGGCCTGCAGGCCAAGTTCGCGCCGGCGCCCAAGGGGCACGTGACCCTGCGCGTCGTGGGCTTCACCAAGGAGATGGACCGGTTCATGGCCGCGGCTGACCTGCTGCTGGGCAAGCCAGGCGGGCTGACGACCTCCGAGGCGCTCGCCCGCGGGCTGGGGATCGTCGTGGTCAACCCGATCCCCGGGCAGGAGGAGCGCAACTCCGACCATCTGCTCGAGGAGGGGGCCGCGATCCGCTGCAACAACCTGCCCGCGTTGGCCTTCAAGATCGATCGGCTGCTCGACGACCCGCAGCGCCTTGCGGCCATGCGCGCCAACGTCAGACGCATCGCCCGCCCCAACGCGGCGCTCGACGTGGTGGACGCGCTGGCGAAGCGGCGCGGGTGACGTGCCGCGGCCTGTTGGCCGCCGACTTCGCCGCCGTCTTCGCCTCATTGTCCCCGCGTCCCGGCGCTGGTATCAATCTCCGCGTCGCATCTCTTCGCCCCGGCGGTACACCCCGGGGGCGGGGGCCGGGGCTTGATCGATTCATCCAGCTCATGCGGGAGCCGCCATGGAAGACCCTGCCGATTCATCCACGCCGCTGCATCCCTCCGCGCGGATCATGGCGAGAAACGCCCGCGTCGGGTTGATCCTCTTTTTCGTCTACCTCGTCCTGTACGGCGGGTTCATGCTGCTCAACGCCTTCGCGCCCCAGGTCATGGGCACGCCCACCTTCGTCGGCGGGGCCAACCTCGCGCTGGTCTATGGCGTGGGCCTGATCGCCGCGGCCCTCCTGCTCGCGCTGCTCTACATGTTCCTCTGTCGCGCGGTTTCATCCGATGCGGCGCTCGACGCCGCGGCCGCCGCGCCGCGTTCCGAATCCCGCTGAATACCCGATTGATCCAGCGGCTCCGCCCGCCGCTTCACGAGGCCACGCATGCCCATCGTCGTCTTCCTGCTCTTCGTCTCCTCCGTCCTGGGGCTGAGTTTCTACCTCGGTTCCAAGACGCGATCCGCGAAGGGCTACTACGCCGCCCACGGGCAGATCCACTGGTTCGTCAACGGCGTCGCCTTCGCCGGCGACTACCTCTCCGCGGCCTCGTTCCTGGGCATCTGCGGAATGATCGCCCTCTACGGCTACGACGGGTTTTTGTACTCCATCGGCTACCTCGCCGGCTGGATCGTCGCGCTGCTGGTCGTCGCCGAGCCGCTCAAGCGCCTCGGTCGCTACACCTTCGCCGACGCGCTCGACAGCCGGTTCCACTCGCGAGGGATCAAGCTCACCGCGGCGATCAGCACGCTGGTCGTCAGCGTCTTCTATTTGATCCCGCAGATGGTCGGGGCCGGCGCGCTGGTCAAGCCGCTGCTGGGGCTGGAGCACTACCAAGGCGTGCTGATCGTCGGTGCGGTGGTGACGATGATCGTCGTCACGGCAGGGATGGTCTCGACGAGCTGGGTGCAATTCATCAAGGGCTCGCTGCTGGTGGTCTTCTGCACGGTGCTGACGGTGCTGATTTTGAGGCGCGGGTTTGTGGCCGATCACGCCCACGAGGAATCGGCCTCAGGGCTTGGCGGCGTGTCGTACTACCCGTTTGAGGAGAACGTCCCGTTCCCACCCGGCATCAGTGAAATCACAGCCGATGGGGTTTGGAACTTCAATGAACTCAAGCCCACGGGTGGTTGGAGCGATTTACCGTTTCACCGCTTCGCCCAGGCTGATGGCCGGATCGTGACTTTTCAATTGGCGGCCAGACTGCCTCCTCCGGTGGCCGACATGCCGGTTACCCCCATTGAGTCGTTGGGCTATTCGGGCACGGCTCATGTCATGACGACGAAGCCCGACGGCAGCGTGCTGTTGGACGGATTGCCCTATTCGGCGACATCCGACCCGAACTCACGAAAGCTCCTATTCGTCGGCAGTATTCATTCGCTCCCGGGGAACCAATCCAGCACCGGCCCGCTCGGCCCCATCTCCTTCTTCACCACGCTGGCCGACAGCACCATCGTCCAATGGTCTTCGAAGAAGGTCGACGAGGCCGACGGCTCCAAGACCGTCGTCTACTACCCCCGCCTGACCAAGGGTTCCGACCTCCTCGTCCCCGGCGCGAGCCCGACCTTCAAAGGCGTGCGCAGCGAGAAGTTGGCCGACAAGCTTGATTTCCTCTCGCTCATGCTCGCCCTCTTCTGCGGCACGGCCTCGCTGCCGCACATCCTCATCCGCTACTACACCGTGCGCGACGAGTCGGCCGCGCGCAAGAGCACCGTCGTGGGCATCGCCGTCATCGGCTTCTTCTACGTCCTCACGCTCTACATGGGCTTCGGCGCGATGGTCAGCGGCACGCTGAGCCTGACCGATCCGCAGGGCAACATGGCGGCCCCGCTCCTGGCCAAGAGCTTCAACCCGCTGCTCTTCGCGCTGATCTCCGCGATCGCCTTCACCACCGTGCTGGGCACCGTCGCGGGGCTGATCCTCGCGGCGAGCGGCGCGGTGGCGCACGACCTGATGGAGAACTTCCTCAAGATCAAGATGAACGACCACGAGAAGGTCCGCGCGGGCAAGATCGTCGCCGTGGTGGTGGGCGTGGTGGCGATGGTCCTGGGCATCCTCTTCAAGCAGATGAACGTCAGCTTCCTGGTGGGCTGGGCCTTCAACGTCGCGGCCTCGGCCAACCTGCCGGCGCTGGTGATGCTGCTCTTCTGGCGCGGGACGACCAAGCAGGGGATCACCGCGTCGATCGCCGTGGGAATGGTCGCCTCGGTCGCGTGGATTTTGCTCAGTGGCAAGGTTTACGCCGACGTCTACGGGCTCGACCCCAAGACGGCGTGGATGCCCTTCAGCCAGCCGGGGCTGGTGACGATCCCGCTGAGCTTCGTGGTGCTGGTGATCGTCTCGCTGATGACGCAGCGGACCGGCACCGCAGAGGCCGTCGCGCGGCAGCGCGGAACGACGGCATAGGGCGGGCAGGGCCGCACCCGGCGAAACCCGCCGCGATCCGCCGGATTCCCTCTCTCCCCTCCGCCCCGTGCCGCTCCTCAGCCCTTCGCCGAGGCCGCGCTGCGAACCACCAACACCGGCACGGTCGTCTTGTGCCGCACCGGCTCGATCGTGCTCCCGAAGATCAGGTCGCCCAGCCAGCGGTGGCCGTGCGAGCTCATCGCGATCAGGTCGCATCCGTCGCGCTCCGCCGTCTTGACGATCTCGTCGGGCGGGCTGCCCAGCGCCAGGCGGGCGCCCACCGTCAGCCCCTGCCCCGCGAGCCGGTCGCCGACCGAGGCGAGGTAGGCCCGGTCGGCCCGCATCTCCTCCGACTCGGCGAGCTTGAGCTGGTCGAAGTTCCGCGCCACGTGCCCGTCGGCGACGTGCAGCAGCAGCAGCTCCGAGCCCAGCAGCTTCGCCAGCGGCGCGATGTGGGCGAGCAGGCTCTCGTCGCTCTTGCTGTTCTCCAGCGCGACCAGGATCTTCTTGTACATCCCATCACTCCTCACGCCGCCGGCTTGAGAAGCTCGGCCGCCCAGTCATACAGGTACTTCATGTTGAGCACGACGATGATCAACGCCGTCACCCACGCCAAGGCCAGGACCCACACGGGCGCGGCGAACTCGCCCATCTTCTTCTTCTGCCCCACGAACATCACCAGCGGGATCACCGCGAAGGGCAACTGCATGCTCAGGATCACCTGGCTGAGCACCAGAAGCTTGTTGGTCCCCTCGCTGCCCCAGAGCCAGGTGACGACCAGCGCGGGGATGATCGCCAGCAGGCGCGTGATCAGCCGGCGGAGCCAGGGGCGGATGCGGATGTGGAGGAAGCCCTCCATCACGATCTGCCCCGCGAGCGTGCCGGTGAGCGTCGAGTTCTGCCCCGAGGCCAGCAGCGCCAGGGCGAAGAGCGTGCTCGCGATCCCCACGCCCAGCATCGGCGAGAGCAGCTTGTAGGCGTCCTGGATCTCGGCGACGTTTTGGTGCTCCGTCCCGTGGAACGTGGCGGCGGCGACGATCAGGATCGACGCGTTGATGAACAGGGCCAGCATCAGGGCGATGGTCGAGTCGATCGTCGCGAACTTGATGGCCTCGTGCTTCCCGCCCGCGGTCTGCTCGTACTTGCGGGTCTGCACGATCGAGGAGTGGAGGTAGAGGTTGTGGGGCATGACCGTCGCGCCCAGGATGCCGATGGCGATGTAGAGCATCTGCGGGTTCGCCACCACCTCCTTCGAGGGGAGGAACCCCGCGGCGATCCCCGCGAGGTCCGGGTGGGCGAAGACCAGCTCGGCCGCGAAGCACAGGCCGATGATCCCGATGAGCGAGATGACCAGCGCCTCGACGTAGCGGAAGCCCTTGTGCTGCAGGAAGAGGATGAGCAGCACGTCGAGGGCGGTGAGGCAGACGCCCCAGGTGAGCGGGATGCCGCCGACGAGCTGGCCCGCCTCGTTCATGTGGCTGGTGAGGAGGTTGAGGGCGATGGCGGTGCCGATGACCTCCGCGAGGTCGCAGGCGCAGATCGCCAGCTCGCAGAGGATCCAGAGGATGAAGCTGATGACGGGGTGGTAGTGGTCGCTGCAGGCCTGGGCGAGGTCGCGCCCGGTGGCGACGCCGAGGCGCACGCAGAGGTGCTGCAGGAGGATCGCCATGAAGTTGGAGATGAGGATGACGCAGAGCAGGCGGTAGCCGAACTGCGAGCCGCCGGCGAGGTCGGTCGCCCAGTTGCCCGGGTCCATGTATCCCACGGCGACCATGAAGCCCGGCCCGGCGAAGGCGAGCAGCTTGCGCCAGAAGCCGATCCCCTGCGGGATGTGCACGCTTCGGAACGCCTCGGGCAGGCTGGGGGCGATGCGGGCCTTGCGCCAGCCGGGGTCGGGCGATGCTGCGGCGCTGCTCCCGGGGGAGATGCCGGGGTCGGACTGGTCGTCCGGCTCGAGGGTCTGTCGGGGTTGGTCTGCCGTCATGGGGCCTTTCCTGCAAGCGTGGTCAATAGCGGATCGAGATCCCCGCGAGGACGCGGAGGTCCTCGGCCGGTCGCGTCAGCCCAAAGTTGACCGCGACGTCGAACTGGATGTCGGGCGTGAGGGCGTAGGTCAGGCCCGCGTCGAACGAGGCGCGGTAGCCCGGCGAGCCGTGGGTGCCGACGACGCCGACGTATTCGATGAAGCCCGCGAGGTCGCCGACGAGGTCGTGCCCGAGCGAGGCGGTGTGGACGAAGTCGAGGTAGTAGCCGCCGCCAGTGTTGTCGCCGGCGGCTCCTTCGGGGTCATACACCGCGTCGAACTCCACCATGACGGTCAGGCTGAAATCGGCCGGCAGCGTGAGCCCGAGCGGGATGATCAGCCCGCCTTCGACGTGCCCGTTGCCGACCTCGTGGTCGCCCCCGGGCACCTTGATGAAGGGCATGAGGGCCAAGGCGGTGTCGCCCGAGTCGTTGCCCCAGAGGTTGATCTTGAGCCGGACGAGCGGGTCGGGGAAGCCCTCGGCCGTCTCCGCGGCGCCGGCGGCGTCGTGCGTGCGCTCGTGGGTGTAGGGCGTGAGGACGAACTGGAGGTCGACGTTGTTGAGCAGGCCCAGCTTGAGGTTGGTGGGGAGGACGTCGAGCGATTCGCTCTGGGAGCGGTCGGGCGTGCGCGTGTCGCGGGCGTATTCGACGAAGCTGGCCTCGACCTGGATGTGCCCGGCGTCGACGGTGTAGGGGCTTTCGGTGGAGTCGGGGCGGTCGGTGCTCATCGGCCGCATGAGGTCGCGCGGGGTGGGGTTGAGCAGGCTGAAGCCGGATTTGTCGGGGGCGGGGGTGGAGGCGGGGGCCTCCGCCGCCGCGTGGGCGGCTGCGGGAAGCGAGGCCAGGCAGGCCACGGCGGCGGCCGCCGCGAACCGGCTGGGGGCCGCGATCCGGGCTTTGAGCGATGCAAGAATCATTGTTTGATTGCCGGTGAAATGGACTTTGAGTCATCAAAGATACTGCGGGGTTTGCCGGGTGTCAACGCTTGGGCTACCTTCCCCGCATGCCCAGCGTCGCCGTCGAGAACTACGTCAAGCAGATCTACCTCGCCCAGCACGAGGGCGGCCCGCCGGGCCGGCTGGTCCCCATGGGGCTGCTGGCGGCGGCGGTGGGGGTCACCCCCGGCACCGCGACGACGATGATCAAGACCCTCGCCGACGCGGGGCTGGTCGCCTACGAGCCGCGGGGCGGGGTGCGGCTGACCAAGAAGGGCGAGAAACTGGCTCTGCACGTGGTCCGCCGGCACCGATTGGTCGAGCTTTTCCTGGTCAACGTGCTGGGGATCGACTGGTCGGACGTCCACACCGAGGCCGAGGAGCTCGAGCACGCCGTCTCCGACAATCTCATCGAGCGCATGGCCGCCCATCTGGGCCACCCGCTGTTCGACCCGCACGGCGACCCGATCCCCACGGCCGAGGGGACTATCGAGGACGCGCGGCACGGGCGATTGGTGGACGGGAAGCCGGGGAAGAAATACCGCGTGACCCGCGTGCTTGACCAGAACCCGGCCTTCCTGAAGTTCGTCGACGAGCACGGGCTCAAGCCCGCGAGCCGGGTGGTGGTCCAGTCCCGCGACGAGGCGGCCGACGCCATCGCGGTGGTGGTGAAGGACCAGCGCGTGATCACGCTGGGCACCGCGGCGGCGACGAAGATCCTGGTGGCGCCGGTGTGATCCGGCCAGCGATTCCCGTCAATTCGTCGGCAGATCCACCAGCCCGATCGCCAGGATGTTCTCGTTCCCCACACGGATGCGCTCGAGCACCTCGGCCGACGGAGCCTCGTCGAGCCTGATCCGCGCGCAGGCGGCGTGGGCGTCGGAGAAGATCACGTTCTCCATCTCCTCGACGTTGATCTTCGCCTGCCCGATCACGCCCAGCACGTGGGCCAGCACCCCGGGGCGGTTGCGGTGGCGGACCACCAGCAGCCGCTTGGCCGACGACTTGGCGGAGAGGTTCACGCTGTTGGGCGCCTCGCCGGTGTGCACGTAGGACTCGACGATGCGCACGGCCTCGTCGGCGATGGCGAGCTGGGCCTGCAGGGTCGACGCGCCGATGTGGTGCGTCCCGTAGACCACGCCTCCGGGCGTCTTGACGATCGGGTCGTCGAACGCGCCCGTCCCGCCCGCGGGCTCCTTGTCGAAGACGTCGAGCCCGACGCGCAGGCCGTTGACCTTGATCGCCTGCGTCAGCGCGTCGTGGTCGACGACTTCGCCCCGGCTGGTGTTGATGAAGAAGGCTCCGCGCGGGAGTCGGCTGAGCACCGCGGCGTTGATGAGCTTGCGCGTCTCGGGCGTCAGGGCCACGTGCACGCTCAGCACGTCGCACGCGGCGGCGGCGTCGGCGGGCGTCTCGGCGTGGGCGACGCCCAGCTTCGCCGCCCGCGCGGGCGTGAGCGATCGGCTCCACGCGACGATCGGCATCTCAAACCCTTTCGCGATGCGGACCATCTCCTGCCCGATCCCGCCCAGCCCGATCAGCGCCAGCGTGCGCCCCTTCAGCCCGCGGGCCTCGCTGTAGCTCTTCTTGTCCCACTTGCCCGCCCGTAGGTCGGCCACGTTGTCGGGAATCCGCCGATCAAGCGCGAGGATGAGCCCGAAGGCCAGCTCCGCCACCGCAGCGGCGTTCTTCCCCGGGCAGTTGGCGACGTAGACGCCCCGCGCCGAGGCGGCCGCGACGTCGATGGTGTTGACCCCCGCGCCGGCGCGGACGACCAGCCCCAGCGACTTCCCCGCCTCGATCGCCTTCGGGCCGACCTTCGTCCCGCGGACGATCAGCACGTGCGGGTCGAGGCGCGTGATCGCGGCGACCAGCGCGTCGTCCTTCAACGCGGCGTCCTGCGTGATCTCCAGGCCCAGGGCCCGGAGCGCGATGATCCCTTCGGGCTCGAAACTGTCGGCGATGAGGCAGCGCATGAAAGTCCTTTCTCTGCCCCCGGGTCACAAATGGAACGAGACTCGACGAGTTCTTCCTCCGCTCAGCGCAGCACCGCGGCGGCGATCGCCGTCAGGAAGGGCGGAAGGTCGTAGATGAACCGGCTGGTGATGAGGTTCCCATCGACGACGAGCGGGACGTCGGACCAGTTCGCGCCCGCGTTGCGCAGGTCCTGGTGGATGTCCCAGAAGCTCGTCGCGTTCCTGCCCTTGAGCAGCCCGGCGTTGATGAAGACCATCGGGCCGTGGCAGATCGCGGCGGTGGTCTTGCCCGTGGCGGCGAAGGCGGCGATGAACTTCACGACGGCGGGGTCGTTGCGGAGCGAGAGCGGGTTCCAACCGCCGCCGGGGACCATGATCGCGTCGTAGTCGTCGACGCCGACTTGGTCGATGAAGCGGTCGATCTTGAACCAGCCGGCGTTCTCCATGAAGCGGACGGTGAGGATGTGCGTCTCGCGGATGGCGGGGTACTCGACGCCGAACTTCGCGGGGAGCTGCGGCCGGCGGGGCGAGACGAGGTGGGCCGTCGCCCCGCGCTCGAGGAACCACTTGTGCGCGACGGTCAGTTCGAGCTCCTCAACGCCGTCGGTGGCGATGATGGCGATTCGCTTCCCGCGCAGCTCCGCGGGGTTGGCGGGCGCTTCGAGCATCAGCTTCTTGAGGGCCTCGTTCTCCGGGTCGCCCGCGGTGGTGATCGCGACGGTGCTCAGGCGCGGGACGACGCACGAGGCGTCGAAGCCGGCGATTCGGCGGTGCTCGGCGCTGCTGTTCGAGGGCATGGAAGGCTCCGGAGTCTGGCGTGGGGGTGGGGGGAAGGCGGCGGGGTTGCGCGCGAACGAATAGCGCCTCGGGTGCCACACGTCATCGTACACGCAACGTGTGTCTTCACTCACGTCGCCGCGCGCCCCTCGAACTGCCCGTACAGGAAATAGTGCCGGAACCCGTTGGGGTAGACGTGTGCGACGACGGCCTGGGCGATGTCGGGATTGTGGGCGAGGTAGGCCGCCTCGTTGTAGTACCGGCTGAAGGCGCGGGGCTCGTTGTGGCCATAGGCGATGAAGTGGTCGAAGCCCGAGCGCCAGGGCCGGCCTGATTCGGGCGGCCCGACGTTCGCGGCCACGTCGGGGTTCTCCGCGAGATAGGTGCTCTCGTCGTAGAGCGGCGTGAAGGCCCGTCCCTCGGCGAAGCCGAAGGTGACGAAGTGCTCGAACGCGCTCCGCCAAGCCTTGCCGACGGTCGCGGCGACGTCGGGGTTGAGGGCGAGGTACGTGCGCTCGTCGAAGAGCTTGTTGAACAGCCGGCCTTGTTTCTGCCCGACTAGGAGGAATTGCTCGAAGCCGGTCTCCCACGTCTTGCCGCTTCCGGGGGCGGGCGGGCCGACGATCGCGGCCACGTCGGGGTTCTGCGCCAGGTAGAAGGCCTCGTCGAAGAAGAGCGAGAAGCGGCGGCGCTCGAACTGGCCGACGACCATGAAATGCTCGAACCCGCTGCGCCAAGCCTTGCCCGGCCCGACATGGGCGGCGACGTCGGCGTTGGCGTGGAGGTAGGTCGGTTCGCTGTAGTAGAGGCCGAAGGCGCGGTGCTCGGTCTGCCCGACGGAGACGAAGTGGGCGAACCCGCTGGACCAAGGCTTGCCGCTGCCGGGCCCGCCGACGTAGGCCGCGACGTCGGGGTTGCGGGCGAGGTAGAGCGACTCGCTGAAGTACGGGTTGGGGTTGCGGTTCTCGTATTGCCCGTGGAGGACGTAGTGGAGGAAGCCGGTGGCGTAGGCCTTGCCGCTGCCGGATGGGCCGACGTTGGCGGCGACGTCGGGGTTGGTCGCGAGGTAGTAGGCCTCGTCGAAGAGGTCGGTGGCGATGAGTCCAGCCGTGGTGTAGGCCGGGCCGGTGGCGACGCCGGCGCCGGGCGGTGTGAGCAGGTTGCCGGCGAGGTCGTGGATAGAGCCGTGGTCGATGAAATTGAGGCCCAGCGTGCCGGCGCCGGTGATGCGGCGGATCGTGACGGTGTAGCTCGCTCCGCTGCCGGTCAGCGTCGGCGAGCCCGCGGTGACGGCTCCGGTGGTGGCGACGGCGAAGTACGAGGCGTCGAGGCCCGTGACGGGTTCGCTGAAGGTCACGGCGAATGCGACGGTGGGCGAGGCCGTGGTCGAGCCGGCGGGCGTGGTCCGAGCGATCGAGGTGAGCGCGGGGTCGAGCGTGTCGACGGTGACGGACAACCCGGCCGAAGCGGGCGACTCGCCCTGGTGCGGAGCGATCTGGATGGCGGTGAAGGTGTGCGCGCCGTCGGCGAAGGTCACGCCGGGGTCGGTGGTGACGAGCGTGATGGTGCCGCCGGAGTCGTCCGAGCCGTCGGCGACGGCGCTGCCGATGAGCGTGCCGTCCGCGAAGAGGAGGACATCGGCGACGGCGATCGTTCCCGAGATGGAGAAGGTCAGCGCGCGGGAGGGGTCGCTGTTGTTCCGCGTCGTGTGGTTGTCGGCGGAGCTCGAGCCCGTGTCGTCCGCGGCGATGAGGTCGGGCGCGCCGGTCGCGGGCGAGGGGAGGGCGATGGTGTAGAGCGGAGCCGAGGCGACGACGCCCCCGGTGTTGAGCAGCAAGCTCACGGTGCCCGAGTTCCGCGTGGCGACGATGACGTCGGTGTGTCCGTCGCGGTTCACGTCGGCGAAGCCCGCGGCTCGCGGGTTGGTCGCGGCGGGGAAGGTCGCCTGCGGGTGGAACGTGCCGTCGCCGTTGCCGACGAGCACGCTGACGGTGTTGTCGAGCGCGTTGGTGGCGACGAGGTCGGCCTTGCCGTCGTCGTTGATGTCGCCCGCGACGACGAACTGCGGCCCCGAGCCCGCGGCGAAGTTGGCCTGGGCCTGGAACGTGCCGTCGCCGTCGCCCAGCAGGAGGCCGACGTTGCTCCCGCTGCCGGGGAGCATGAGGTCGGCCTTGCTGTCGCCGTCGACGTCGGCGACGGCGAGGGAGAAGCCGTTGGTCGCGATGGCGAAGCTGGTCCGAGATTGGAAGCCACCTCCGCCGTTGTTGAGCAGGACGCTTGCGGTGGTCGCGCTGTTGATGACCACGACGTCGGCGCGGGTGTCGCCGTTGAAGTCGGCCGAGACGACCGGGCCGAGCAGGCTGCCCGTGGTGAAGGTCCCTTGGGGCTGGAACGTGCCGTCGCCGTTGCCCAGCAGGATGCCCAGGCTGTTGCTCGCGGGCTCGGTGACGACCAGGTCGGCCTTGGTGTCGCCGTTGATGTCCGCGATGGCGACGCCGCCGAGCGAGCCGCCCGGGGCGAAGGGAGTCCCGGCGGTGAACGTGCCGTCGCCGTTGTTGAGCAGCAGGGCGATGTGGTTGTCGAACGAGCTGGCGACGACCAGGTCGGGCTTGGCGTCGCCGTTGAGGTTCGCGACGAGGATCTGCGTGGGCAGGCTGCCCGAGGCGTAGGTGGCCTGGGCCTGGAAGGTGCCGTCGCCGTTGCCCAGCAAGACGCCCGCGGTGTTGTCGGCCAGGTTGGCGACGGCGGCGTCGGGGTTGCCGTCGGAGTTGAAGTCGGCGACGACGATCGAATACGGCTGGTGGCCCGTGGGGAAGGTGACTGCCGGCTTGAACGCGGCGGCGTGGCCTCGGGTGTCGAAGAGGTTGCCCTCGAGGTCGTGGATTGAGAAGTCGTCGATGAGGCTCAGGCCCAGGTCGCCCAAGCCGGTGAGGCCGCTGAGCGTGACGGTGTAGACGTCGTTGGAGCCGAGGACGGCGAGCGAGCCGACGGCGAGACTGCCGGTGGTGGTGGTTTCGAAGTCGGAGGCGTCGACGCCGGCGACGGGCTCGCTGAAGGCGACGGTGTAGGTCACGCTGGTCAGCGAGGTGCTGGGGCGCGGCGGGGTGGTGCGGACGATGGAGAGGACGGCGGGGGCGGTGATGTCGAGGGGCGGCGAGGAGACGGGGAGCGAACTGCCGGTCAGTAGCACGCGCGATTCGAGCGGTTCAAGCCCATGCCATGCGTCCCGCCGGGTCGCCCGCCGGCCAATCTGCCCGCCGATCTGTGCGCCAACGTGCGCAAGCACGACGCCCCAGCGCGTGAACAGGCCTGAATAGCCGCGGGAGCCCTGGGCCATCGCAACGCGTCCTCCATGACGGGCCGACGTGAGCCGCCGGCGGCGGCTCGGCCGGGCGCTCCGCGCCGCGGCCATGAGCGTGCGATTATATGGGAATTCACGGGACTTACCCCCAACGGCCCGCCGCGATACGATCATTCCATGCCCACCTCACCGCTCCAGACCATCGTCGAGACCTACAACCGCGAAGGCTTCGTCGTCGTCCCCAACGTCATCGACAAGGACCTCGTCGGCGAGGCGGGGCAGCATGTCGAGTGGCTGATGAAGAAGCACCCCAACACGCGGCCTGAGGCGCTCGGGCACACGCTCGTCGCGCAGGACCCATTCTGGGTCCGCCTCGTCAGCGACGACCGCCTGCTCGATGTCGTGGAGCGGTTCGTCGGGCCCAACATCGGGCTCTTCGCCGCGCATTACATCTCCAAGCCCCCGCGCGACGGACAACCTGTGCTTTGGCACCAGGACGGCAGCTACTGGCCGCTCTCGCCGATGGAGGTCATCACCATCTGGCTGGCCGTGGACGACTCCGACCGCGAGAACGGCTGCATGCGCGTCATCCCCCGCACGCAGCACTCCAAGCTCGAGAAGATCCTCCCGCGCAACGACATCCCCAACGCGCTCAGCTCCGGCATGGACGAATCGCTGGTCGACGAATCGAAGGCGGTCGACATCATCCTCAAGGCCGGCGACGTCTCGGTGCATCACCCCAACCTCGTCCACGGCTCCGAGGCGAACAACTCCGCCCGTCGCCGGGCAGGCCTGACCATCCGCTACATCCCCACGACCACGCGGATCACCCAGACGCCCTGGCCCTGCCCGTTCCTCTTCCGCGGGAAGGCCGTGCCGGGGATCAACGACTACCTGCCCTTTCCGCGCTACGAGGCGGGCAAGCACATGCCCTTCCGCGGCTGCGAGACGTTCGGCCGGTGAGGGCATTGCAGATGCAGGGATTTTGAGCCGAAGGCACGCAACAAAAAACCCCTGATTCCTCAGGGGTTTCCGGCGATCCTCGCCAATGGGCCCGGGCAGATTCGAACTGCCGACCTCACCGTTATCAGCGGTGCGCTCTAGCCAACTGAGCTACGAGCCCTCCGGGGCGTCCGCCCCGAGGACCAGACAGATTACGGCATCCCGACGGGCGGGTCAAGGTGGTCGAGTGCACCATCAAATCAATCGGGGGTCGAAACGGGCT
>JAPLMQ010000228.1 GCA_026386955.1 Planctomycetota bacterium | reverse complement strand
GTATGTGCGGCGTGGGTGATGCGGCGATCGCCCTACAAATCGTGCCCCGCGTAGCGGACGATGTTCCCGTAGAGCTTCTTCCACCCCGGCCAATCCTGCAGCGGGGTTTGCCCGGGGTGCTGGGCCGGGTCGCCGAAGGGCAGCGCGAGGACGATCATGATCCGCTGCCCCTCGCCGGGGTTGTATTCCACGACCAGCGGCTCGTCGCCCGCCTTGAGCAGCACGCGCAGCTTCGCGCCCGCGGGCAGCTCCTTCCGCGGCGTGACCTTCTGCACGTATTGCTGCCACGGGAGGTCGGAGAGGTCGACGCCCTGGAAGATCGGGTGGTCCGTCGCGGGGGAGTTGAGGCGCGAGGGCTGCTGGACGATCGTCGTGCCCGGGGCGTAGGGGATGAGCTTGTAGATCGGGTTGTCGTCGTTGTAGGAGGTGAGTCCGAAGGTGTTTTCGCCTCCGCCCAGGACGAGCCCGCCCCCGTGCTGGATGTAGTTCTGGAGGATGAAGAGCCCCACGCCGCGGACGATGTCCATCACCGAGTTGTTGAGCACCAGCGCGCGGTACTTGAAGAGGCGGTCGTAGTCGTAGGGGAAGTCGGTCAGCCCGGTCTGGGAGACGAAGAAGCCGGGGTGGTAGCCGACGTCGAGCTTCGCGTCGGGGCGGGCGGCGCGGATCGCGTCCTCCAGCTTCAGCACGCGCGAGTGGTTGCCCAGGATGGCGAAGACGTTGAACTGGTCGCGGTCGATCTTCTGGTCGGCCTCGGGGACGGGGAAGTAGGGGTTCTGCTTGGCCCGCTCCAGCAGGGCGACGGGGCTCTTGAGGTCGCGCGTGATGTTGGCGCCCATTGCGTAGTCGCCGACGTGGAAATAGTCGAACGTCCGCGTGATCTGCTTCCCGTCGGCCAGGTCGATGAAGGCGGTGGTGCGGATCTTGAGCGGGTCGCTGGTGGCGAGGTTGAGCGTCGTCTCGCGCGTGGTGGGCTCGATCGAGAGGTCGGTGAACTCCACGGGAGCGAGCGTCTCCTTGCGGTGCTGCGCGTCGAGGAGATTGAACTCGACTTCGGGGACGAAGGTGATCTTGCGGGCCTTCTCGTAGCTGGAGACGACCTTGTATTGCAGCCGCAGCCGGCCGTCGGCGCGAATCGGCTTGAGCTGGCAGATGAAGTGCTCGGTGGCGTGGTCGACCTTCTCGAGGCCCATGGTGGGCAGGACGTAGATGCGCGAGTGGACGGGGCGGCGCTTGGTGACGAGAAGGTTGTCGTAGACCCACTCGGAGGTGGTCACGCCGCAGTTGTAGAGGAAGGAGAGGTAGTCGTAGTCCATGAGGAAGACGACGCCTTCCTTGCGCTCGGGCGAGACCTCGGCCGACCAGCCGTGGTTGAAGTTGTAGACGAAGTCGGAGCCGGTGGGCGTGGGCAGGCGGTTGATGCCCAGGTCGGAGGGGCGGAGCATGTGGTCGGGCGCGGCGAGGTTGATGCGGGCCCCGTTGTGGCACCAGTAGAGGGGGAGCTTGGCGTCGTCGTCGCCTGTGGCGAAGTCGAGGTCGAAGAGGAAGTAGGGCGTGCCCTGCTTGAGGGTGACGGTGCGGCGGATGATGAGGTTCTCGAGGAGCCGCGACTTGATGCCGCTGTTCTTGGTCATCAGCCAGCCGTCGAGCTTGGTCTCGAAGACAACCTGCACCTCCTCGGGCCCGGACTTGGTGATCTTGTAGTCGTAGTACTTCCCGCGCAGCTCCTGGAAGCGCCAGTCCTGCTCCCAGACGTTGTCCTGCAGCAGCCCGCCGCCCGGGCCGTCGCTGGCCATGTTCTTGGGCATCGTCGGCTCGAGGATCTCGTTCTGCGTGGGGCGGAAGACGAAGCGCACGACGGTCGACGCCGCCTGCGGGTAGAGCCGCATGGCGATCCAGTCGGTCTCCATGGTGATGACCGGGTCGGATTCGTCGTCCTCGATCTCGGCGATGAAGGCTCCTTGGCGCTCGGTCTTGCGCGTCGTGCGGGCGCCGCCGGCCGGGGCGGGGGAGGCGGTGGGCGTCGGCGCGGGGGCCTGGGCCCGCGCCTCGCCGCAGAGGCAGGCGAGCAGCGCGGCGACGAGGGCAACGATCGGGAGCGCGGCCGGTCGCGTGCGTGTCAGGTGATTCACTTCTGGAACTCCACGACCAGCGTGCGGCAGAGCTTCAGGCCCGGGAACTTGATCTTCAGCTTCCCGCCCTCCAACTTCGACTCCAGCTTCACCGCCTCGACCTTCGGCTCCCACGAGAGCATCCACGCCTCGCCCGAGCGGTGGCCCGCGGGCACGGCGAGCGTGATGTTGAACGGCTCGATGGGGCGCGGCATCTCGTTGGTCTTGTTCAGGCGGAACCTCTCGACCACCGGCGGGTTGAGCAGCGGGATCACGTACCGCCGCTTGCCGCCCACGTCGTCCCACGTCGCCGCCTGGGCGAACCAGAGGTCGCCCCCCGCGTCGTGCGTGAGCAGGTCGGCGGCGTCGTCGAGGGGCTTGAGCGTGTCGGAGCGGAAGAACTCGCTGTAGCGCGTGATGAACTCGCCCAGGCTCGCCTGGCTGTAGGCCGGCGCGGAGGTCCCGCTGTACGAGTAGATCCCGCTGACGACCATCATCACGCCCCAGTAGATGTCGTCGTGGCAGAAGTTCCCCCCGGCCCGGAACGGGCCGAAGTGCTGGTAATAGCCTCCGAGCCGGCGGACGACCCTGCGCTTCTCGTTGAGCGACCACCAGGCGTCCTCGAAGCGGTTCATGTAGTGGTCGATGCGGGGATGGTTCATCGTCCCCTCGTCGACGATCGAGCCGTGGGCCTTCATGAGGGCGACGAACTCGGGGAATTCCTCGGGCGGGCGGGGCGTGACCTTGCGCACGCCCACCTGCTCGAGGTAGTTCCACGAGTCCATGTTGGCGCCGAATTCGAAGTTGGGGTTGACCGCGCGGAGCTTGTCCCTGAAATCGTTGAAGTTCTTGGCCGCGTGCTCCTGGGCCTTGGCCATGTCGAAGGGCAGGGGGGTGCCCAGGACGGTGGTGGTCGTCTTGGGGGCGAAGATCCCCACGTCGAAGCGGATGCCCTGGTAGCCCGTGCGCTTCACGAACTCCACGGCCTCGCGCTCGATCTTCTCCTTCAGCTCCGGGAACCAATGGTTCATCCCCGGCTCGATCCAGTGCATCGGGATCTCGAACGTCGGCGGCGGCCCCTTCTCGAAGTCGTAGTTCTCGATGTACTCCTCGCGGGCCCGGCGCATCGCGTAGTAGTTGTCGGTCATGTTCGAGCGCCCGGAGAACCATTCGGGGTGCTGGACGTAGAGGTCCATCGCGTACGTCCCCGTGCCGCCCCCGAAGAGGTACATCATCGTGGAGACGCCCTGCTCGAGGTTCTTGCGCGCGGCGTACTCCACGAGCTTGAACGTCTGCGGCACGCCCCCGCTCGAGATGCCCATGATCCAGGCATCCTTGCGCGGCATGATCCCGGCGCAGTCGCCCCCGGAGGAGGCGAAGACTTCGTGGATGTTCTTGTAGGGCGTCGGCTGGCGGAAGGGGTCGTTCGACGTGTCGGCCATCCCGGCGTTCTGCACGGCGTACATCAGCGGATGGACCGAGAAGCATTCCGACGCGGACGATTCAGCGGCGATCGTGGCGGGACTTCCCGACGCGCTTCCGGGGGGGCGGACCTCCGCGACGGCGCGCCAGCCCCACAGCGGCGTCTTCTCGTCGGTCTTCCACACCACGCTGTAGGTCTTGCGCTCCCCGGGGGCGAGCTCCACCTCGCGGGTGTCGATCACGCTGCGCTCGTTCAGCCCGCGCTCGAGCACGAGGTCGACCTTGCGCTTTTGGGGCCCATCGCGGAAGTTCTCCAGCGCCACCTCGAAGGCGTTCTCCATTCCGGGGCGCATCCATACCTTCTGCGCGTGCACATGGCGGACGGCGATCGAGGGCGAGGGCTCGATGCGGTCCATCCGCACCCAGTCGACGCGCAGCCAGCGCAGCGAGTTCGACGGCATGCCCGAGCCGACGCTGAAGTTCGTCGGCGGGAGCGAGAGGTTGACCGAGACGCCCGCGCGCGGGTCGGGCTTGTTGGTGCTCGGCGCGGGCTTCTGGGCGTCGGGGTAGACCTCGTAGTAGATCCCGCCCCAGCGGAAGGAGTCGTAGATCCGCCGGGTGGGGAGACGCTTGTCGCCCGCGGGCGCGACCTCGAATAGGAGCGAGATCTCCGTGTATTTCTCCGCCTCGGCGAAGTCGAGCGGGCAGAAGCTGCGCGTGACGTTGTAGCGCTGGATCTCCTCGGGGCCGGTGGAGTTGGCGGCGAGGACGATGGGCGTGCCGCTGACGCCCAGGTCGCCGTCGAAGGCGATGCGGGCCCGCACGCGGTAGAGGCCCGGGTCGATCGCGTCGAAGGGGATGAAAGGGCAGTTGACGACGGTGATCGGCCCGCGGGCCCGCGCGAGGACGCGCCGGCTGACGCGGTACTGCAGCGCGGTCGGCTCCTGTGTCTTCTTGCCCTCCTTGTCGACGACCTCGCGCTTGGATTCCGCGGCCTCGTCGGGGGTGAGCGTGAAGGGGCCCTGCTCTGTCGGCGCGGCGCCGGCGATGGTGTGGCCGGGCCAGACGAAGGAGTCCTTGGGCGGCGGCGGGGCGGGCTTCGCGGCGGGCGCTGGGGCTTGCCCGCCGAGGCAGAGGGCGACGAGCAACATGATGGGCAGAATGACGGGCAGAGCGCCCGCGGCGCGGAGCGCGCGGGCGGCCGGCATCAAGCGTGGGCGGGAGATCGCAAGCATGCACCCGGCTTCCGGACGGTTAACAACGTGTTACGAAGTGAATCGTGGAGAGGGAACGAGCAGGATAGCGACGGCCTCGCGGCAGGCCAACCATGCGCGGACCGCCGCGGCAAGGGTATTGCGGACGTGGTGAGGCGGTTTCGTGCAGGCGGTGTTGAAATACCGCGTTGCTTGGGACGACTCTTGCCTGAGCAGAGCCGGACATGCTCTGTCGCGATCCTGAAACCCGTCAATGAATTCGTGAAGTCCGACGCTCTTGTCTTCAGCCCCAACGGGGCGCAAGTTGATAGCCCGGGGCAACGCCCCGGGAAAATGACGCCTTCATTGGAGAGCCCTGAAAGGGCGAAACCGACTTCACCCCGCGGCCAGGTTGCGCCCTTACAGGGCTCGCATCCTTTTCGGCGACCCAACCCGGGGCGTTGCCCCGGGCTATCACCTTGCGCCCCTTCGGGGCTGAATGCCAAAACCAAGACGCTCGACATTGTCACGGCGGCGGAGCATCGCTACCGAGCGAGCCGGACACACAGTGTCCGGCTCTGATCAGACAGGAAATCCGACGTCACATGCCGGCCGACGACTTCATCACCTTCGCCACCTCCGCCGCCGTCAGCGCCTTGCCGTGCAGTCGCACGTCGGCCATGCGTCCCTTGAAGTAGTCGTGCGCCCCGAACCCCAGCAGCAGCGGCTGGGCGTTGCTCAGGTCGGCCTTCGCGTCCTTGAGGGGCCGCGACTCCGCCGCGGGCTTGCCGTCGACGAACAGCCGGACGCGCCCGCCCTTGCGCACCGCCGCGACGTGCCTCCATCCCGGCTGCAGCGCGCGGTCGACGCTCGCCAGCGCCCCCGCGCGGAGCCGATGCACCCGTCCCGCGGGCAGCGTGCCGGCGAAGAGCTCGCCGTTGTGCACCGCCATCGACCAGACGCGCTTGATCACCGCGGGCGAGGGGTCGAGGTTGCCCAGCCACGTCCATCTCGAGTCGCCGTCGTAGCGGTGCACGTCGGCCATGGGGAGCACGCCCGCGTAGAGCTTGCCGTTGTAGACGGCCATGCCCATCACCTCCATGTTGTAGCCCGTGCGCCCGGTGCTCACCCATTTTCCGGGCGACTCCTCGCGCACCACGAGCGAATTGGGCCACGTGCCGATGTGCAGCTTCCCGCGGTGGACAGCCGCGGAATAGCTCTGCGTCGTGTCGGGCAGCACGCCCGCGACGCTCCACTCCTTGCCGTCGTAGCGGAGCAGGTCGCCCCCGCCGTTGAAGAGGGCGTGCAGGTCGCCGCGGTGGTTGATGAGTCCCATGACGCGCTGCTTGAGCCCCAGCTCGCGCCAGCGCTTGCCGCCCTGGAATTCGTAGACGCCCCAGTTGTAGGTCGCCCCGGCGTAGAGCTTGCCGTTGCAGGCGCAGAGGTACGAGGCCGCGACGGCGCGCGGCCCGCGCTCGGCGTAGCTGTTCACCGTGACTTTCTTCAAGTCCGTCCGGCGGACCCCGACGAGCTGCCCGCAATCGACCCAGCGCTTCCCGCCCGCGTAGCGGTAGACATGCCCGCCCGGCGTGCGGTTGGGCGCGTCGGGCAGCACGGAGCCGAAGGCCTTGTAGCGCCCGGTGCCGCAGTAGAGCTCGCCCTCGAAGGTCGCGAGGGAGAAGACGCAGTTGGAGGCGTCGGGGCTGCCGCAATCGATCCAGCGCTGGCCGCCCGCGTAGCGGAAGACGCGCCCGCGGCCGTTCGAGTCGGCGTCAAAGATCCCGGCGAAAAGCTCGCCGTCGTGCACCGCCATCGAGGCGACCTTGGTCGCGTTGCCCACGCGCCCGCAGTCGGTCCAGCGGTCGCCCTCGAGCCCCGCGTCGATGCCCGCGTGCAGGTTGCGGTAGTTGGGCTGCGACCCGCTGACGCCCGCGTGGGTGATCACGCCCAGGTTCAGCCCGGTCCGGCTGGCGGGATCGAACTTCGAGGCGATGTCGCCCACCATGTCGGTGCGGGCGTCGGTCCAGACCCAGGCGGAGAGGGTGAAGTCCTTCGCGCCCAGCCGATGACGCGGGGCGTCGGGGATCTCGATGTGTGACTGCCCGTCGAAGCGAGCGGCCGATGGACACGGAGCGCCGTCGCCCGCGGGGCCGAAGGTCACGCCGTGGTTGACCGAGTTGGATGATGGCGAGAGCCGGTCAAGGGCGTCGGCCGCGAGGGGCCAGTGTGCGAGGAGGTTTGCGTCCGACCCGCGTGTCTTTGCCATGGCAGAGTCCTTTCAATGTGGGGCGCGACCAGCGTATCAATTGTCGGCGGCCATGCAGGTTGAACGCCCCGCCCCCGGGGGATACCCTCCGTCTGCTGGCTGTGTCGTGCGTCGGCACTCGAAGGGACCACGCCCCATGAACTCGCCCGGCCAGCCGTCCGCATCGCGTGGCCGCGCCGTTCCCTGGCCGCTCCTCGCCGGCCTCGCGATCGCCGTCGCGACCGCGCTCGCCTACCTGCCCGTCCGCGCCAACGGCTTCATCTGGGACGACGACGCCTACATCACCCACAACACCAACCACCGCAGCCTCGAAGGCCTGCGGCGGATCTGGCTGCAGCCCACCGGCGCGCCGCAGTATTACCCCCTCGTCCACACCACGTTCTGGATCGAGCACCACCTCTGGGGGCTCGACCCGCGCGGGTACCACGCCGTCAACGTCGCCCTGCACATCGCCTCGGCCCTCCTCCTCTGGCGGCTGCTCGAGCGCCTCCATGTCGGGCGCGCCGAGCCGACTCGCGCCGGGCTCGCCCCGCTCTCCGGCTTCGCCCGCACCTTCAGCCCCGCCTGGCTCATCGCCGCCGCCTTCGCGCTCCACCCCGTCTGCGTCGAGTCCGTCGCCTGGGCGACCGAGCGGAAGAACGTGCTCATGGCCCTCTTCTACCTGCTCACCCTGTCGGCCTACGTCCGCTTCGAGCGCCTCGACGACCGCGGCGAGCTCGCGACCCCACCCGCGCCGGCCCGGCAGTGGGGGTGGTACATCGTGGCCTTGCTCTGCTTCGTCGCGGCCATGCTCAGCAAGACCGTCGCCTGCTCCTTCGGCGCCTCGATGCTGGTGCTCATCTTCTGGAAGCGCGGGCGGGTGCGCCTCCGGGAGCTCTGGCCCCTCGCGCCCTTCCTCGCCCTCGGGCTCGCGCTGGGGCTGCTCACCGCCTGGCTGGAGAGGCACCACGTCGGCGCGCTAGGGGCCGACTGGGAGCTGAGCCTCGCCCAGCGGACGCTCATCGCCGGGCGGGCCCTCTGGTTCTACTGGGGCAAGATCCTCTGGCCGGCCGACGTCTCGTTCATCTACGAGCGCTGGGCGATCGACGTCGGCTCATGGGCCCAGTGGCTCTTCCCGATCGCCGCGGCGGGGCTGGTCGCGCTCGTCTGGTTCGGGCGGCGGACTTTCGGCCGCGGCCCCCTCGCGGCCGTCCTCTTCTTTGGGCTCACGATCTTCCCCGCCCTGGGCTTCCTCAACATCTACCCGATGCGCTACACATGGGCGGCCGACCATTACCAATACGTCGCCTCCATCGGGCTGATCGCGCTGAGCCTCGGCGTCGCCGGCGCGCTGCTGCGCCGGCTCGGCCCCTCGGGCGCCGTCGCCGGCCGGCTCCTCGCCGCGGCGGCGCTCGTCGCCCTCGCGGCCACCACGCACGCGCAGGTGAAGACCTACCGCGACTTGAAGACGCTCTGGACCGCGGTGATCGAGCGCAGCCCGCGGGCGGCGATCGCCACCAACAACCTCGGGCTGATCGTCATGGGCGAGGGCGACGATGCCCGCGCGGAGAAGCTGTTTCGGGCCGCGATCGCCGCCAACGACGGGCACTACGAGGCCCACAACAACTTGGCCGTGCTCCTGAGCAAGGCCGGCGACGAGGCCGGCGCGCTGGAGCATCTCCGCCGGGCCGTGCAGGCGAACCCCGACTACGTCGATGCCCGGATCAACCTGGGCGTGACGCTCGCCAAGCGGGGGGAGCTCGACGAGGCGGTGGGGCACCTGCGCCACGCGCTGGGCGTCGAGCCGAGGATGGCCGACGCCTGGGCCACGCTCGGGCAGATGCTGCTCCAGCAGGGGAAGAGCAGCGACGCGATCGACACCTATTCGCACGCGCTCGAAATCGATGGGCGCAACATCGCCACGATCACCAACCTCGCGCGGGCCCTGCGCTCGGCCGGGCGCACGCCGGAGGCCGTCGCGTGGCTCAAACGTGGGTTGGAAGTATCGTCCACCGACGCGACGCTGCGCCGCGAGCTCGCGGCCACCTTGATGGGGCAGGCGAGTTTCACGCCGACAACCGGGCCCGCGACCGCGCCCGCGACGACCCCCGCGACGCAGCGGACCCGCTGGCGCCTCTGAACGCCCCGCCTCGCCGCCCCGCGCCTACGCCCTCGGCGCCGCCGCGCCCATCCGCCTCAGCCAGCGGAAGTGCGACGCCACGCCCGCGAGGAACGTCTTGTGTTCGTTGTATTTCACGCCGTAGTCCAGGCAGGTCTGCTCCACCACCTTCGAGATCGCCGGGTAATGCACGTGGCAGATCCGCGGGAATAGGTGGTGCTCGATCTGGAAGTTCAGCCCGCCCAGCAGCCACGACGCGAACCGGCTCCGCCGCGCGAAGTCGACCGTCGTCTCCACCTGGTGGATCGCCCACGCGTTCTCGATCTTGCCGCTGTCGCCCTCGGGCATCGGGAACTCGGCCTCCTCCACGCAGTGGGCCAACTGGAACACGATGCTCAGCACGATCCCCAGCACCAGCGTCGCCACGACGTAGTACATCGCCACGATCCAGACCGGGCGCACCAGCAGCGGGATGCCGAAGGCGATGGTGACGAAGATGACCTTCCCGGCGATGAAGGCCACCAGGTCCCAATTCCGCGGGCGCGGGAAGGGCCGGCCGCCCATCTTCCCGGCGATGACCTCCTGGAAGTCGCTGAAGAGGTGCCAGCGGATCGCCATGAAGCCGTAGAGCGGCCAGATGTACCAATGCTGCCAGCGGTGGAACATCAGCCGGGGCTGGTGGGGCGTGAGGCGGACGATGCCGCCCAGGTCGATGTCGGTGTCGTGCCCGGTGATGTTGACGTAGGTGTGGTGGTAGGAGACGTGCTTCCAGTGCCAGAGGTAGGAGCTGCCGCCCAGGAGGTCGAGCGAGAGGGCCATGAGCTTGTTGATCCACGGGCGGGCGGAGTAGGCCCCGTGCCCGCCGTCGTGCTGGATGCCGAAGCCGATGCCGCTCGCCGCGAGCCCCAGCAGCACGGCCAGGCCCAGGCCCTGCCACCAGGTCCACGCGACGAAGACCAGCAGGACGTACGAGGTGACGAACCAGGCGAGCATGATCGCGGTCTTCATGTACATCGAGGAGCAGTCGCGCGAGCGCCGGCCGGAGGTCTCGAGGAAGGCCTCGACGCGGCGGCGCAGTTCGACGCGGAAGTCGTCGCGCGGGGCGAACTTGATCTTGGGGAGGGGATCGGATGCCTCGGCGCCCGTCCGTGGGGCCGCGGCGTGGGGGGTTGGATGTGTCACAGGGTGCGGTGGCGACCTCTTCTAGGGCCCTTGGGGGATGCCTCGCTGCGGGCCGGGCAGCCCGCCGCCCCATGAACAGACCCGCCCCCGGAGACGGGGCAAAAAGGGTGCGACATCGGCGGCGAGCCCCGCGCCGGGCTGATATCCGGGGGCGGAGCGCCTTCCCTGCGTTTTCGGCCGAGATCACACGTCGGCGGCTTGGCCACGCCCGACAACCGGGCGCGATGGCCGCCTGCACCGAACCAACAAACGTTCAGGCACCAAGGGAGGATAGCCCGGCGGGAGGTGGGGGGCAAACGGCCATCGCCTGAGAGCTCGCCCCGCCTCACGCCGTCCCCTCCGCCACGCTCTCGTAGGCCCGCATCACCCTCGAGCGCGTGATCGTGCCCAGCACCTTCCTTTGCGCGTCAACCACCGCCAGGCTCAGCACGTCGCAGCGGTTCAGCCGGTCGAGCACCACGTCGAGCGAGTCGTCGGGCGCGACCGTCGGCAGGTCGGTCCGCATCAGGTCGGCCACGATGGTCAGCGGCAGGGCCTCGCGCTCGAGCAGGGCCAGGCGGACATCCTCGCCCGTGACCAAGCCTTGGTAGACGCCTTGCTCGTCGGTGACGACCAAGTCGAAGGCCGAGCGGTCGCCCGCGAGGTGGATCATGCGCTGCGCCGGGTCGCCGGGGAAGACGGCCGCCGCGGGCGCGAGCGGGACGCTGGAGACCTCGATGCGGCGGAGGATGGCGTGGTCGCTGAGGCGGTCGGCGCGCAGGCCCATCTCGCCCAGGGCCTGCGTGTACATGCTGGGGCGGTGGAGGAGCTGGGCGACGGTGGTGGCGGCGATGGCGGCGAGCATGATGGGCATGATCAGCGTGTAGTCGCGGGTGATCTCGAAGACCAGGATGATCGCGGTGAGCGGGCAGTGGACGGCCCCGCTGAGCACGCCCGCCATGCCCGCGAGGGCGTAGGTGGCGGGGCTGACCTCGCGGTAGAGGCCTGCCGACTGCAGCGCGAGGCCCAGCGCCCCGCCCGTGGCCGCGCCGATGAAGAGGCTGGGGGCGAAGAGCCCGCCGCTGCCGCCCGTGCCCAGGGTGGCGCAGGTGCCCACGAGCTTGCACGCGGCGACCATGCAGAGGAAGACCAGCGTCAGCCGCGCGCCGGGGTGGTCGGCGTCGGGGATGTAGGTGGCGGGGTTGAGGAGCGTCTCGACCACCGGGTAGCCGTTCCCGAAGAACGTCGGGCGGTAGTGGGGGATCTGGTGGGGGAAGAGCCCGATCATCGCGATGCCCATGAGGCCCAGGGCCGCGGCGCCGGCGACGGGTTTGGCGGCTGCGGGCCAGGCGAGGGCCTTCCATCGGTGCTCCATCGCGTAGAGCGTGAGGGTGAATCCGCAGCCCACCACGCCGCAGACCATGCCCAGCACCAGGAACGGGAGCGTCTCGCCGAAGGTGAAGTGGTAGGTGCCCGAGCCGTGGTGGAGCGTGAAGAGGGCGGCGTCGTCCCCGCCGAGGGACTGGCTGACCGAGACGGCGACGACCGAGGCGATGACGATGGGCATGAAGGTCTTGAAGGAGAAGTCGCGGAGGATGACCTCCAGGACGAGCAGGACGCCGGCGATGGGGGCGTTGAAGATGGCGGCGAGCCCCGCCGCCGCGCCGCAGCCGATGAGCGTGCTCATGTGCTCGCGCCCGACCCGGAGGAACTGACCGACCGCCGAGCCGAGCACCGAGCCGATGTGGACGATCGGCCCCTCCTGCCCCGCCGACCCGCCCGAGCCGATGGTGACGGCGGAGTTGAGCGCGGTGAAGAGGCCTGCCCGGAGCGGGAGCTTGCCCTTGCGGCGGGCGAGGGACTCCATCACCTCGGGGATGCCGTGGCTGAAGAGCGGGAGGCGGAAGAGGCGCTTGGTCGCGCCGACGATCGCGGCTCCGGTGACGGGGAGGATGAGCACCAGCCACCAGCGCATGCCCGCGAGCTCGTGCCCGCCGATGTCGCCGTAGAAGAGCCGTTCGCTGAGCCGGACGAGCTGCCCGTAGCCCTGCGCGGCGAGCCCGGCGAGCAGGCCGATGGCGATGGCGATCGGCACGAGGAACCAGTCGCGCGGGAACCCGGCGTCGATGAGCAGGCGGTTGGCCTTGACCCGCCATTGGATGACACGGCCGGCGATGTCCATTGGGCCGAGTGTAGGGTCTTGGCGATGGGACGCCATCGGGTGAACGCCCTGCCCAGCCAATCCTGTTCCCCGGCTTGCCCGAGGCGATGCCCGCTGCGAGGCGTCATGTCTCGTCCGGCGCGTCTCCCGTGTACGATCATCCCCCGGATTCCCGCATCAACTCCACCCCCTCTGTGAACTCAGTGGGGCGGTCCTGATCGTCCACCCCAACCCGTCGCCGGCCCCTCGTCGTGCCGGCCCACCGCGAGGCAACCCAATCCCATGAAGACCAAATCTACGCTCGCCTCCCTCTGCCTGATCGCCGCCGGCCTCGGCACCCTCGGCTCCGCCAGCCCCGCCCGCGCCGCCGACGCCGCGCCGGCCCCCGCGGCCCCCCCGGCTCCCGCCGCCGCCGACCCCGCGGCGAAGGTCACTCTCCCCCAGAAATACGACGACCAGCGCGTCATCCGCGACTTCATGGCCAAGCTGACCGAGAAGGACTTCACCCACGGCATCACCGCCGAGCTGCCCATCCCGCCCGTCGACCCCGACCCCGAGCACCAGTACCGCGCCTACCTCATGTCGATGGTCCAGCAGCCGCACGTGGGCGGGAAACGCGGCATCGGCGCGGTCAACTGCCCGCCGCTCAACTTCCTCCTCACCACCATCGAGGGGCCCAAGGCCATCATCATCCCGCCCGTCTGGCCCGAGGCGCTGGGCACCTTCATCCAGTGGGACTCGCCCGCCAACCTCTACCGCGGCAACAAGGCCCTGAAGATGCGGGCCTTCGTCACCTGCGCGATCAAGATGATGATGTTCGACGACCACCTCGAGCGCCTCGGCGGGCGCGCCGACTGGTCGGGCTACAACCTCATCCAGGCCGCGAGCGCCTACCCGGTCTTCAAGGCCGAGCTCCCCGCGGAGGTGCAGAAGGCGTTCGAGGCGGGCCTGCTTCGCCTCGGGCGCCGGGTGATCGCGATGGGGCCCAAGGGCGGCGAGTGCGACTACGAGCTGAGCGCGCCCGTCGCGCTGTGGTACGTCGCCAACGGCACGGGCGACGCCGCCTTCGCCAAGGAGGCCGAGGCCTACACGAACAAGATCCTCGCCAGCCCCAAGTTCCTCCACCCCGCGGGCTATTGGGTCGAGGGCGGCGGGTTCGACGTCGGCTTCGGCGGCATGGCCAACTTCTGGGCGGTCTGGTTGGCGGTCGCCTCCGACTGGCCCGCCGCCAAGGAGGCCGTCGACAAGATCTACCGCCTGCGGGCCCACCTGATCCTCCCCGAGCCCGACGGCACCCGCGCCGGCCCGACCGCCTTCAACGACCGCCTCGGCAGCCCCGCCTCCGAGGACCAGTGGGACTGGGACGGCTCGCGCGAGCCCGCCGCCGCGATGATCACCGACGAGGCCCTCTGCCAGTTCAAGCTCCCCACCCAGGAGCAGCTCGAGGGCGGGATGACCATCCGCGTCCGCACCTTCAACGGCCACCTCTACGGGGACCTCAAGAACGCCCCCTACATGGAGCCCGACGGCAAGCGCTCGAACCGCTACCTCGAGAACGACGAGCTCCGCGGGGCCCCGTGGCGCTATGCGATCTTCCCCAACGGCTTCAACTACCCCATCGAGGTCAACCCCGGCCACGACTTCTACCGCCCCGGCTCATGGGCCCACATCGTCGACCTCCAGAAGAAGAACTCGCCCATGCTCAAGTCGCCCTACCTGCGCGAGGGCAACTTCGTCCGCAACTTCGGCGACGCCTTCATCGCCACCAAGCAGAAGGGCTTCGCCGCGGTCCTCCACGTCGGGCCTGTGGGCGACCCCATCCCCGAGGAGCCGATGTTCTTCTTCAACGGCATCCTGGGCTTCGGCGGCGGGCAGCTCTCCGCCTTCTGGACGCCCACCGCCGGCTCGGCCATCCTCGCCCGCCGAGGCGGCATGGCGATGCACGGCACCACCCCCGTCAACTACGACAAGATCGAGGAATGGCGCACCTGGCCCCTCCACGCCGTCACCGGCGTCACCGCCGAGGGCAAGGTCTTCACCTCCGGGCGCATCAGCAAACCCGTCGTCGCCAGCGACATCAAGGAGAACGTCGCCGACGTGAAGGTCTCCGGCGTGATCCCCGCGAAGCTCAGCGGCCAGGAGGGCGGCATCACGGGCGAGCTCTCCTACGCCCGCGCGTTCCACATCGACGACAAGGGCGTCCACGTCGAGACCACGCTTTCGGGCGACGGCAAGGACAAGATCGCCGAGCTCTACGAGACGATCCACGTCTTCCACCGCGACGCGAACAAGCAGCCCAATGCCAAGGGGGCGGCGATCGAGTTCCGCGCGGGCGGCGCCGACGCGAAGTGGGCGCCGGCGACCGACGCATGGACGGAGAAGGTGCAGGCCGTGCGCGTGACGCGCTTCGCGGGCACGGTGGTGATCACCTTCGATTCGCCCCGCCGCGTGAAGCTCTCGCCCAAGGATTGGGGCGACACGTTCCTGAGCCGGGGCACGGCCCGCACGGTGCTGGTCGACCTGCTCGAGACCGGCGACCAGCCGGCGGCGGTGAAGGAGGCGAAGAAGGTGGGCTACCTGGTCGCGGCGGGGGAGAAGTGAGCGCGGGCTTGCATTGTTAGCCGGACGCGCAAGCGACGGAGGTTGGGCTTTTTCCATCAGACGAAGTCTGATCCGAGCGTTGTCTGATCAGAGACGGGGACTGTGTCCCCGAAGAAGGAGCGATAGGCGGTACTCCGCCTCGCGCGAAGCGCCAAATCGCGAAGCAGGCCATGATTCCCGTCGCAGCCACGGCGACGACATTCCCCGGATGCGTCGCCCAATTCCCGCGCCGGCAACGACGCCGACGCGTCGCGCGGGCGGAGTACCGCCTGCGCCCGGTCTTCGGACACACAGTGTCCGTCTCTGATCAGACCGTCGCTCACGGCTTCAACCCCGCCGGCAACCCCTCGGGAAACTGCTTCTGGATCGCCGCCTCGATCCGGCTGATGCGGTTCTCGGGGTTGGGGTGCGTGCTGAAGAATTCCGGCGGCGACCGCCCGTGGCTCGCGTCCTCCAGCACCTTCATGAGCCCGACCATCGCCCGCGGGTCGTAGCCCGACGCGGCCGTGAGCGTCACGCCCCAGTCGTCGGCCTGCAGTTCGTCCGTCCGGCTGAAGCGCAGGTTGACCAGTTGCCCGATCATCATCGCCACCGCGGCCGAGCTCCGGCTGCTCGGGTCGTTGGGGTCGTACGTCGCGATCGCCGCCGCCCCGGTCAGCCCCTGCGTGAGCTGCGCCTTGGCGATCTGCTGGGCGCTGTGCCGCTCGATCACGTGCCCCATCTCGTGCCCGAGCACGCCCGCCAACTGCCCCTCGGTCTGCAGCCGGTCGAAGAGCCCCTTGGTGATGAAGACCTGTCCGCCCGGCAGCGCGAAAGCGTTGATCGTCGTGGCATCGGCCAGCAGATGGAACTCGAATTTGTACGGCGACTCGGCCGCGGTCGAATGCGAGAGCAGTTGCCGCCCCATGGCGTCGACGCGCTGCCTGCCCGCGGCGTCGGGCGACTCCCCGCCGTACTGCGACGCCATCTCCGGCGCCGCCTGCAGCCCCAGCGCGATCTCCTGCGAGGGCGTGATGCCCACGTGCTGGACCTTGCCCGTCACGGGGTTCGCGCTGCGCGTGCCGAAGTAGGAGACGAGCGAGATGACCGCGATGACCGCACCGATCAACAGCCTGCCCGTGCAACCCGATCGCCGCGGTTGCTCCTGGTTGTTTGAGAACAGCCCCATCCTTGGCCGCCTTTCTCCCTTGGGTTCCCGCCGGGTGCTCCAGCGGATCTTAGTCGCGCTGTTTCACCCGGGCGGCGAAGGAGAGGCGATCGCGATGCAAATGGCGCGAATACCGGCCTTCGTCAGCTCTTCACCAGCTCGCGCACCTCGACCGAGCCGCCGCGCAGGACCACCGGGCAGGCGTCGAGCAGCGCCGTCGCCTGCTCCAGGCTCTCCGCGCGGATCAGCATGTACCCGCCGATCGCGTGGGTGAACGCCTTGTCCGTCGCCGCCCCGCGCCGGGTACAGCCGCCCCCCAGCGCCGACCCGCCGCGGAAGTGTCCCCCGGCCCGGAGGACCTCGAAGAACCGGCCCCACGCCGCGGGGTCGTCCTCGCCTTCGGGGTTTTCGACGTCGTTGTGGATGAGGTAGAGATAGTCGGTCATCGAGGACTCTCCGGTTTGCGTGGGGCGACTCTGTTGCGATGCCTGCAATTGTTGGCCGGGCGCAAGCGACGGGTGTTTTCTCATCAGACGAAGTCTGATCAGAGACGGGGACTGTGTCCCCGAAGACGGGGCGATAGGCGGTACTCCGCCTCGCGCGAAGTGCCAAATCGCAAACCAGGTCACGATCCCCGCCGCGGCCCCAATGACGGCATTCTCCGGTGGCGTCGTCCAGTGTTCGCGCCGTCAACGACGCCGACACGTCGCGCGGGCGGAGTACCGCCTGCGCCCGATCTTCGGACACACAGTGTCCGTCTCTGATCAAACACAATTCATTCCCGCCGCCCCATCCCTCACGACCCAGTCCTTTTCCTCCCCGGCCTCCCCCGCGACGCGCCCGGGCCCTTCCTCCCGCCCGCCTCCACCAGCATCGCCGCGATCTCCGTGCGCTGGCTCCCCGTCGCCAGGTCCAGCGGCGTCTGGCCCGACCGGCTCTCGGCGTTCACCTGCGCGCCCTTCTTGATCAGCAGCGCCACGATCTCCTTGCGCCCGGCCTTCACCGCGTAGTGCAGCGGCGTCTCCTTCATTGGCCCCGCGGCGTTGACGTCCGCCCCCTTGTCGATCAGCAGGGCCGCCATCGCCTGCCTGTCCCAGTTGATCGCGTTGTGCAGCGGCGTCTCGCCCGGGTTGTTCGGCGATTGGCCCGTCGCGTCGATGTTCGCCCCCTTCGCCAGCAGCTTCTCCGCCACCGCCTTGTCGTCCAACCCGACGGCCAAATGCAGCGGCGTCGTCGGCCCGTGCTTGTCCAGCGAATTGGGCTCGGCCCCGGCGTCGAGCAGCAGCAGCGCCATCTCCGGCCGCCTGTTCCTGATCGCCGCGAAGAGCGGCGTGTCGCCCCGCACGTCGCGGGCCTCCAGGTCGGGCTTGCGCGCCAGCAGCCGCTTGGCGAAGTCGGCGTTCCCCGAAAGCACCGCGATCTCGATCGCGCAGCGGCTCTCATAGTCGCTCGACCGCGCGTTCACGTCGCCTCCCTTCGCCGCCAACGCCAGCGCCAGCGGCATGATCGGCAGCTCCGCCACCCGCTGGGCCGACTCGGCCGGCTTGGGCATCGGCTGGCCCCCCGCGCCGCTGGCCTGCTCCACCAGCCGCAGGATCTTGCCCCACGGCGTCACGCCCCGGCTGTCGGGCGCGTTGATGTCGAGCCCCGCCTTGAGCAGGTCGTCGATGGTCTCCAGGTCCTGGTTCTCGGCCGCGACGTGCAGCAGCGTCGCCCGCCCGGCGTCGCGCGTCTTGAGGTCGGCTCCCTTCTGGATCAGCTTGCGGACGTAGTCCATCTTCCGCGCCGAGTAGGCCGCGAAGAGCGCCGAGCGCCCGTACTTGTCGCCCACCTCGATGTTGGCCCCGCGGGCGAGCAGGAGGTCGAAGGCCTCGGGCTGGTTGAAGGCGATGGCGCGGTGCAAAGGCGTCTCGCCGCGCTCGTCCTGGGCGTTGATGTCCAGCTTGTGGTCGAGCAGCGACTTGAGCTCCTCGAGCCTGCCCGCCTCGGCGGCGGCGTGGAGCGGGCCGCGCTGGAGCTTGGGCTTCATCGCGTTCGCGGCGTTTCCGGGGGTGCCGGAATTGCCGGGATTTCCCGGGTTTCCGGCCTTTCCGGGGATTCCGGGGGTTCCAGCGCCGCGGTCGAGCAGCAGCTCCGCGACCGCTTTCTGCCCCGCGCCCGAGGCGAGCGTCAGCGGCGTCGCGCCGCTCTTCGAGGGCGCGTCGACCGGCAGGCCGCCGTCGAGCGCCGCCTTGGCCAGCTCGGCGTCGCCGCAGAGCGCCGCCACGTGCAGCAGCGTGAAGCCCTGCGACTCGGCCGCGCCCAGGTCGGGCTTCTTCGCCAGCAGCAGCCGGGCGATCCGCTTGCCCTGTCCCTTGTAGTCCGGGTTGTCGCGGGCCTCGTTGTGGTCCATCAGCATGCGCGACAGCGCGCCGGTCCACGGCGTCCGCCCCTCGCGGTCCTTGGCCTTGATGTCCGCCCCTTTGGCGAGCAGGAGCTCGACCACGTCGGCCTTCCCTTCCAGCACGGCGAACGCGAGCGGCGTGACCTGCTCGGTCGTGCGCGCGTCGACCTGTCCGCCGCGCTCGAGCATCTTCGCGACCAGGTCGGCGTTGCCCATCCGGGCCGCGATGTGCAGCGGCCCCTGCCCCTCGAGCATCGCCGCCTTCCCCGCGACCTTCGCCCCCTTGGCCAGCAGCAGGTCGGCCGCCTCGAGGCGGTTGTTCCAGACGGCCACGAGCAGCGGCGTGAGCCCGGCGTCGTCCTGCGCGTCGATCGACGCGCCCTTCTCGATGAGCGACTCCACGATGGCCCGGCTCCCGCGCGACGCCGCCGCGAGCAGCGGGCTCCCGTCCGACTTCGACCTCGCGTTGGCGTCGGCCCCCTTGGCGAGCAGCGCCTGGACGATCGCCGCGTGCCCGCCTCCCGCGGCCAGGTGCAGCGGCGTCTGCCCGCGCTCGTCGGGCGCGTCGACCGCGGCCCCGTTCGCCAGCAGCGCCTCGACGCGCTCCAGCCGGCCCGCCTTGGCCGCCTGCCAGAGCGTCGACTTGTCGGCGGGATCGAGCGCGGGAAGCGTGGCGGGCTGCGACGCGGGCTGTGTGGATGGCTGCGACTGCGCATGCGCCGTCGCCGGCAGCGCCATCGCCATCGCCGCGAAGCCAAGCCGAATCCATCCCACCCGCCCGCGACCCCCCGATGCAATGCTCGACATGAGAAGCTCCACCCCTGATCCGCCCCGCGCCGACCACGACTCCCGTGGACGGCACAAGAACAGTTTACGCAGTGGAGTTCACTTGCGGGCGGCTGCCATGCTCGCGATGTCTGGTGCCACATGTCATTTCCGGGGGCGTACTCGCGACATGTGTCTTGGAATGACGTGCGATCCACACTCGGCCAGCAGTCTCGAAAACCCTTGAATCACGGGTTTCCTTGATGCTGCGACAAAGTTCCCGCAAGGCCATGAGCGGTCCATTGTCCGGCACATGTCACGGGTACGATGACATGTGGCACCGGAAAAGGCCCTGTTTGCGAGACACGGATTCCGCATGTTCCGCGGACGCATGGGGCCTTTTCGGTTTCGATTCCGCGACGGCGTCGATAGACTGAGACCTCCGCACCTCATGTCGTCCGCCGTCCGACCTTCCATCCCCGGAAAACCCCATGCGATTCATCTTCGGCGCACCGCCCATCGAGGCCGGTTTCGACCCCGAGCAAGAAAGCGGTTGGCGACGCCTCCGCGAACTCGGGCCGCGCACGCTCGTGGTCTTGGGGAGTCTCGTCGGCGTGCCCCTGGCGATCCTGGTGGGCTACGGCTGGTCGAAGATCCCCGGGGCCCAAGCCTCCGCGCAATTCGACATCACGCCTTTTGGACGATGGGGCACGATCCTCCTGGCCTTGGGCTTCCTGCTGGCGTTGGCCGGGTTTTTCTTCAGCCTGATCTTCGTCCACGAGTTCGTCCACGTCCTGGCCTGCCCGCGCTTCGGACTCACCTCCGACACCGTGATGGGCGTCTGGCCGAGCCGGTTCATGGCCTACGGGAACCACTCCGGCCCCGTCGCCTGCCGGCGGTTCATGCTTGTCGGCGCCGCCCCGTTCCTGGTCCTGTCGGTCTTGCCACTGCTGCTCGCCTGGGCCGGCGCGCCCTTCGGCGGGCTGCTGTCGATCATCTCGACGATGAACGCGATGCTCTGCGGCGGCGACGCGCTGATCTGCATGATGCTCCTGCACCAAGTGCCGCTGCGCGCGACGGTGCGGAACAAGGGCTGGGACACCTGGTGGCGGCCGCTCGAGACAGGCACCACGGCGTGACCGTCACGCTGGCCAACCCGCCGAGATCAATTGCTTGATTGCGTCGCCGGCGCCTCGTCGTCCGCCTCGATCTGCCTGGCCAAGTAATCCCGCTCCGAGTTGGCGAGCGTTCCGCGTAGCGGAGGCGAGTCCAACAGCTTCCTCAGTGCCGCCGCCATTTCATCATGCGTCTTGGGCGTGAAGCGGTAGGCCGACCAGTCGCAGTTGGCGACGCAGTAGTTCACGTAAGCCGAGTCCTCGGCAGGACGTCCACCGATCGTGGCACAAGGTTCGCCAATTCTGAAAGGAACGCCATCGATGATGGCTGCCGGCGCCAGCGGCCAATCGGAAATGGTGGTGCCTCCAATGCATTCCAAGCCATGTTGCGCTCGAAACTCTTTTCCCTCTCGCTTTGCAAACAACATCCGGCAAAGCACCAGTAAGTCGATGCCCTTAATCTCTTCAACGACCTCCAGCGGTCCACTCGCAACGGGCTTTTGCCTTACGTGAGACCTGGTCCCGCGCCTGGCTGCCATCCTCTCCAAGATCTTGATCGCCTCGGCCTTTCCGAAGGCCTGCAGCCGCATCGCCGCCTCGATGTGGTCGTCGATGTGATAATCATCCATCAGCACCATATCAGCCTGGTCGCGGGACATTGTCGTCGGCTGCGAGGCAGGAGTTGCTGGCGTCGCGGCTGCCTGCGTGGTCGGCGGCGGAGGCGCTTTGCGGCCACATCCCGCCAGCAGCGCCAGGACCACGCACAACAAACCCAGTTCTTCCACCGCTCCGCGCCGGCGGCCCGCAACGTCGCTCGTCATGGAAGTCTCCGCAGCCGTCCCCCGTTGCCCGCGATGTCTGTGGACGGCACAGGAAACAGTTTACGAGCCGGAGCTCCTGGACGAGCCGAAATCCTTTCCGCGGACCTCACGCCACATTGATTGTCCGCACGCCCGGCAAGCTCAGGCCGCCATCACCATCGTCGATGGTGAACGAGACCGTCTTGCTCGCCGCGCCCGAGCCGGGGAGGGCGGTGCTTTGGTAAAGCACGTTGCGGGCGAGGGCCTGGGCGATGGCGGGCGTGACCAGGGCGTTGAAGTTGACCAGCAGCGGGGAGGAGCCGTCCCCGCCGCCGGCCCACGTGCCGATGACCGCGCCGCCGTAGGTGACGTTCGCGCCCGACAGGCCGATCTGCCCGACGCCGACGCCCTGGTTGCGGATCGTCAGCCGGTCGGTCGCCGCGCCCGTGCCGTTGGTGAACTGCACGAGCAGCGAGCCGCCCGCGAAGTCGAGCGAGTTGGCGTCGGAGATCGACGTCGCGCTCGACACCAAGGTCGCCGCGGCGCCCAGCGCGTAGTTCAGCGGCGTCGCGGTGATCGTCACCACGGGCAAGGCGTTGATCGCCACGATGGTCATCGCCGGCACGGTGGAAAAGAGGCCGACGTTGTCCTTGGCCCGTGCGAAGAAGCGGAGGTTGCCGCTGGCGAAGGTCGAGGTCGAGCCGGTCCAGCTCCACCCGTCGCCGGGCGTGCTGTCGACGACGAGCGCCGAGTCCGACGTGTCCCACACGCCGTTGGCGTTCGAGTCGCGGTAGAAGGTGACGGAAGCCACGCTCTGCCCCGCGTCGGGGTCGGCCACGCCCGTGGCGACGAGCGTGAGGTTGGACCCCTTGTTCACGGCCGCGGGGGTGGGCGTGAGCGTCGCCACCGTCGGCGGGTTGCTCACGTTGCCCGGGCTGGTCCGCGCGGTGCTCCACGCGCCCAGGTTGTCCTGGGCCCGCGCGAGGTAGGTGTTCAAGCCCGTGGGGAAGGCCGCCGTGACCGAGCCGGGGACGACCAAGGCCCACGACGCCCCGCCCGCGGGCACCGTGCCGAGCAGCAGGTCGATGCCCGGGTCGACCGCGTTGTTCGCGTTCGCGTCGCGGTAATACACGACGAGCGCCACCGTGCCGTCGCTGTCGGCCACGCTGCCCGCGGTGAGCGTCAGCGCGTTCCCGGGGATGAGCGGGTCAGGGCTGTCGGCCAATGTGCCGATGGTCGGCTTGGCGTCGATGAAGACCGTCGTGGCGACCGTCGGCGAGTACGCGGCGTTGTTGTCCTTGCTCCGCGCGAGGAGCGTCACCGTGCCCACGGGGAAGGCCGAGGTCGACGCCACCTTGTTCCACCCGCCCGCGGAGGACGTGTCGCTCCCCAGCAGCGTGTCGACGCCCACGTCGATCGCGCCGTTGCCGTTGACGTCGCGGTAGAACTCCACCGCCGAGACGGTCCCCGGCGCGCTGTCTGCCACGCCCGCGGCGTCGATCGTCACGTTGTCGCCCTTGAAGACCGTCGCGGGCGAGGCGGCGATCCCGCCGATCGTCGGCGCGACGTTGACAGTCCCCGTCGCCGTCGCCGTCGAGCTGTAGAGCCCGCCGTCGTAGGCGCGGGCGAAGTAGCGGTTCGTGCCCAGCGCGTAGCCTGTGGTGTCGGCCGTCATGCTCCACCCGTCGGCGCCGTTGCTGTCGATGCCCAGCAGCGCGTCGGTCGCGGGGTTGAAGGAGGCGTTGTTGTCCGAGTCGCGGAAGAACTCCACGCGGGTCACCACGCCCGCGGCGTCCGGGTCCGTCACGCCGTTGGCGGTGAGCGTCAGCGTCGAGCCGAGCATCACCGGGTCGGGGCTGTCGACCAGCGAAACAATCACCGGCTTGGTGTTGACCAGCGGGAGGATCGCCCCGGAAACACGGAAATTGAAGGGGTTTTCGTCGGCGTCGTTGGTGACGATGCTGATGTCGCCCGCGTACCCGCCCGCCGCCGCGGTGGTGAGCTGCACGCTGAAGGTGTCGCTCGCCCCGGGGGCGAGGCTGCCGACGAGCGCGTCCGCGCCCAGCACGTAGCCCGCCGGGAGCGTGACCGCGCCGAGCGTGAGCGTCGTCGAGCCCAGGTTGCTGACGTTGAAGGTGCGCGTGATGGCCGCCCCGTTCTGCACCACGGCCCCGAAGTCGGTCCCGTCATTGACGCTCTGCGTGCCGTCGCCGTCCACGATGTCCAGCCCCAGCCCCGTCACCGCGATCTCCGGCAGCGGCGGCGTGTAGGTCACGGTGTTGTCGACGCTGGTCGAGGCGGCGTTCGCGTTCCCCGCCGCGTCGGTCGCCACGCCCGCGGCCACGGAGGCGGTCACCGTGCCGAATCCCGTCATCCCACTCACCGCGAAGTCGTACGTGTTCGTGCCGCCCCCTGGCAGGTAGACGCTCGTTGCCCCGGCCGTGCCGCCCAGCGTGATGTCGCCGGCGACAAAGTCGGCCACCGTCTCGGTGAAGACCGCGGTGAAGTAGATGTAAGATCCGCTGGTCGGGTCGAGCTGGATCGCGTGCTGGTTCACCGTCACGCCCGGCCCCTGCGTGTCGACCTGCACTGCCAGCCCCGCCGACGGGTTCGACACGCTCTTGCCCGGCTCGGTCTGCCGCGCGGTGATCACGTGCGTCCCGTCCTGCAGGTCGTACGTCCCCGAGGTCACGACGGTCGTCGTGGCCCCCGTCGCGACGGCACTGCCGATCGGCGCCCCGTCGGCGAAGAGCTGCACCGTCGCCCCCGCGATCGTCCCGGGCACGTCGAACTGCAGCGCCCCCGCGAAGTTTGCGTTGTCCAGCTTCGTCAGGTCGTCCGTCGCGCTCACGCCCGTGTCGCTCCCCGCCTGCAGGTCGGGCACGCCCGGCGTCGCGCTGGCGGTCCCGGGCTGGTTGGCGAAGTTCTGCCCGATCGCGCCCTGCCCGCCCGCGACGGTGACGTTGTTCACCCCGCCCGCCGGCGCCGTCTGCACGAACCCCGGCTGCGCCACCTCGCGGATGTGGTACGTCGCGTCGGGCAGCGTGCCGAAGCTGTAGTTCCCGTTCGCGTCGGTGATCGTCGTCGGCTCGCCCCCGCCGTAGGTGATCTGGATCGACCAGCTCAGCAGCGTGCCGGTCTCGCCCGCGATGGCGTCGTCCATGCGCATCTTCCAGTCGCCGTTGGGGCTCCCGCCGTCGACCCTGCTCAGCGCCAGGTAGGGCTTGAAGGTCCCGGTGAACGGGGCCGTGCCCGAGGCGATGGGCGTCGCCGCCTCGTCGTCGAAGACGGTGTTGGTGAAGTTGTCGCCGCTCCCGCCCTGGTAGTTGGTGAGGATCACGGGGATGCCGCTGGGGGAGATGAGCGTGAAGTACATCTGCCCGTCGTAGGTGTGGTTCGCGTTGAGGGTGACGTTGACGTCGGTGACGGTGCCCACCAGCCCCGAGAGGTGGAGCGTGGAGTAGGACGTCCCCTGGTCGAGGATGGCCCGGGGCGTGTCGGTGGAGTTGAAGGTCGTGGTGGTGGTCAGGTCGAGCGCGCCGTTGTTGTTGACGTCCTGGTAGACGGTCCATCCCGCGAGGCCCGGCTCGGCCCCGCCGCGCAGCCCGTTCCCGTCGTCATCGCGAAAAACAGTCCCGCTGATCGAGGCGGAAGGCGGCATGTCGTAGGCCGGAGTGACGACCACCGCGTTGCTGTTCCCCCCGTCGTCGGCGCTGAAGCCCATGCCCCGCCGCGCGAAGGCCGACCAGATCTCCGCCTGGTTCTGCCCGCCCGTGAGGGCCACGTCGGCCGCGAGGATCGCGTCGCGCCCGTCGAGGAACGTGGGGTTCGCCGGCTGGAGCTTCAGCCCGTTCTCCACAAGCTGCAGCGCGAGGTTGTTCCCCTTGGTCCCGTTGATCAGGTCCGCGCTGTAGCCGTATTTGTCGATCAGTGTCCAGTTGAGGTCCCAGAGCGCCGAGGCCCAGATCGTCCCGGCGTAGTGGGCCTCGGTGTGCGTCCCCCCGCCGTTGTAGTTGTTCATCGTCAGCGGGTCGGTGCTCATGTTGAAGCTGTACGGATAGGAGCGGATGCCCCCGCCGCTGGGCGATTGCCCGTAGGAATAGTTCGCGAGCGGGTAGGCGCCCATCTTGGTGTCGGAGGCGGTCTGCGTGAACATCTCCGCCCACCAGTCGCTCCAGCCTTCGTTCATGGCGTTGCTCTGCAGCGCGGTGAGCGCGCTGGAGTTGGCCGGCCCGCCGGTGAGCCGGACGGAAACGCCGTGGCCGTATTCGTGGATGACGATCTGGCTGTCGAGGTCGGCGTCGCGGTTGGGGTTGGTGAAGTTCCAGAGGTACATCTGCATCCGCGGGCTCTGCCCCTCGGGCGGCACCGACATGTGCGAGTTGTTGACGGTCTCGCCGTCCTGCGCGTCGGCGATGAGCGGGTCGCCCCCGGTCCCGCCGCGGCCATAGTTGTTCATCTGGAAATTGCCCGCCGCTTCGTCGAAGCCCAGGTGGTAGTGGATGTCGTGGAGCAGGTTGGTCCAGTAGAAGAGGTTGGTCGTCGCGGCCGCCTGATAGGTCGAGGGGGCCTTGGTGAGGTCGAGCGGGGCGGTGAAGTCGAGCGTCGCGCCGCCGTCGGGGCGCAGGCCGTTCAAGTTGTCGGCGTTGCTGTCCTCCTGCGCGAAGACGTTGTTGCCCCGCGTGTCGGTGTATTCCGCGCCGGCCACGCCGTCGGTGTCGTGCCAGCCGTAGGGCGAGGCCACGGGGTCGGCCGGGTTGTTGATGATCGCCCGGCTGCCCCCGTCGGGCGACTTGGTCGGCAGCGGGAAGGCGTTGTAGGAGATGTGGTCGACCCAGTCGTTGGCGTAGAGCGTCTCGCCCCGCGCGGCGCTGACATACGCGTCGTACCAGTGGAGCTGGTCGGTGGTCTGCACGTTCAGCCGCCAGGCGAGCTCGACGCCCCCCGCGGTGGGGACGTAGACCAAGCTCGCCGGCACGTCGGTGAGCGAGGCCCCGCTCGCGGAGACGACCGAGGCCGCGTCGGCGGCGAGGGCGTTGGTGTGGACGAGCACGGGCGAGCCGGTGAGGTTCAGGCTCAGCGTGGTCTTCAGCGCCTCATACGCCTGCGGGGCGCTGAGCTGCCCGCGCGGCGGCGCGGCGACGCCCCCGGAACCGCCCCCGCCCCCGGAAC
>JAPLMQ010000143.1 GCA_026386955.1 Planctomycetota bacterium | reverse complement strand
AGAAGCCCTTGGCCTGCGCCTCGACGGCGAAGAGCCTGCCGATGAGGGCCAGCGCCTCGCCGGTGATCGCCGGGTCGAGGCCCTGGCAGTCGACGAACTTTCTGCGGGCGTGGGCCCAGCAGCCCGCCTGGGTGATGGACTTCTCCACGCAGATGCCGTCGTAGCCTCCATAGGCGTCGGCCACGAGCGTGCCCTTGAAGTGGTGGAGGAACTTCGCCGGGCCGTCGCGGGCGCGGCTGAGGGTGAAGTCGAAGACGTTGTAGGCGTTTCCGGGGGCGTCGCCGGCGTAGACCCACATGCGGGCCTGCTTTGTTTTCTCCGGCGCGAGCATCGGCATCACCGTGTCGTCGGTGTGGACCACGTGGGATTGCAGCACGCGCTGCACCATGCGGTCGTAGAGCGGCCTGACCAGGTCGGCGACGTCGCCCGCCCACACGCACATCGTCGAGCGGTCGATCTCGAAGCCGTTGCGGGCGCAGATGTTCTCCAAGCGGTAGAGGGGCAGGTAATCGGCGTACTTCGAGGTGACGACGTAGGCCAGCAGCCCCGGGCCGGCCATGCCCTTGTCGATCGGCGCCCCCGGAAGCTTCTCCGCCGTGACGATCTGCGGGTTCTAGCCGCTGGGTTCGCACGCGGGGCAGGCGTACTTCAGGCGCACGTGCTCGATGCGTTGGAAGCTCGCCGGCAGGTACTCGACCTGCCAGCTGCTCTCCCGGCCGATCGGCTTGCGCATCGTCTGGCAGCAGGGGCAGGGCTTGGCTTCCGGGGGCAGGTCGTGCACCTTCTGCGTCATCGGCAGCTTGTCGAACAGGGCCAGGTCGCGGCGACCGCTCCGGGGGCGCACGCGGCGGATGGTCTGCGGATCGATCGGCCCGGGCGAGGGGACATCCGGGGGCAGCAGCGCCGCATCCACCGGCCGCTTCTCCAGGGCCACGGCGAACTCCAGCAGCAGCTGGTCGGGTGCCACCCGGTCGGCCCGCGGGCCGTAGTAACGCTTGCGCAGCAGCTCCAGCTGGTGGGCCAGCCGCAGCTTCTCCAACTCCAGTTGCTGACGGGTCTGCTCCCACTCTTGGCTCTTGCGTTCCAACTCGGCGATGCGTTGGCCACGCTCCGCTTCAAGCGCCGCGATCCGCGCGTCGTGCCGCTGCGCCAATTCCACCACCAGCCGCTTGAGCGCGGCCGGGTCGTCGGGCAGGGATTGGAGGATCGCTTCGTCCATGACGCTTGATGGAACTTACGCGCCAGGAGCCCCAGGGTTCGTACGGGCCGGGCGATTCACGCGGGATTTTTGGCGTCCTTCCGCCGGTAGCGCTTGCTTCGCCTGACGCTGGAGAGATCAATGCCCTCCAGCAGCATCGCCAACTCACTGGCACGCAACTGCACCGACGCCGCCCCCGGATCGACCTTGGGCAGCTTGAAGACGCCCTCCTCCAGCCGCTTGTACCACAGCGCGTAGCCGTCCCGATCCCACCAGAGGATCTTGAGCCGGTCGCCGCTGCGTCCCCGGAAGAGGAACAGCTGCCCGGACAAAGGATCCTCTCCCGTGGCCGCCTGCGCCAACGCCGCCAGGCGGTCGAAGCCGCATCGCATGTCCGTTGTCGCCGTGGCCAGCCAGATGCGGACTCCGCTGGTCCGATCCATCTCGCCCAGGCTCGGCAGCGTAATCATGCCGACGCCTCCAACGCCGCCACCAAGTCGCGCAGCGTCTGGCGATCAAAGCCCGGCCGCACCAGCACCCGCAACCCGTTGGGCACCACCAACTCCAGCGGCGTCGCCTCCGCCGCCTGACGGTGCGGCCCGGGCTGGCCGACCTTCACTTCGACGAAGGCAGGTATCTCCGCATCGCAGGCCGCGATCAATCGTCGCCGCCAGCCGAAAAACGAGGGCGGCGAGATGTTGCGTCGCCGACAGAACTCGGCGATCGACAGCCCGCTGGCCCGCTGCTCCTCGATGATCCGCGCCCACCGCGACGACGCTGATTCGCTCTTATTCATGATCGCCGACATTAAGCGTCAGCGCTGCGCCGCGACAGATGTGGTTTATTCACCGGACACAATCTTCCCGCCCTTGGACAGCAACTCCTGGGAGCCGGTGCTCGACAGGATTCGCTGCGACGGATCAAGGATTGGGCCAAGCGCTGGACACGCACGGCCCGCACGGAAGAGGAGCACGACGTCGCGGCGACGATCTACCTGGCCTGCATCGCCAGCGCCTTGGCGCTCTGTGGTGCCCGAATCAGCAAACAACCGCAAAAAACACTGGCCGAATCGTTTGCGATGGCGGCGGCACAGCCATGGATCACCCTCCAGTTGGCACGCCTGTTCGAGCGGGGGGTGCAGGTTTGTGAATCCCTTGACGATCCTCGCCATCCCACTGCGCCAACGGCGGAATGAGGCCGAGTTCGAACTCGAGTTTTCCAAAGCCGAGGCCGGATGCCTGCACGCACCCCCAACTTCCCAGCGAGCCGATGATTGCGGTTCATTGCCTTGCTCAGTCTTCCTTTGCGACAAACCCGTACCCTCGCGTGAGAGGATCTGCACCCGCCCACCGAGGCCAATCGTGGTGTTCTCGACCGCGCCACCAAACATCAGCAGCGTTAACCCGGACGGCTAGACTCTCGCGAGGCGAGGGCCCCAGGAAATCCTCGGGTTATCAGGTGGCGCGACAGATTCAAGTCTCTCATGTACGTCGTCCAAGTTTCGAACACGGTTGGCCGCCCTCTATTGAATCTTGGGTTTCGAGGAATCGAGACCCCCGGTTAACGGATGACGCCGAGGCCAACCCGCCTCGGCGTTGTCGTTTGTGGGCCAGTGGCCTGCCCCCCGAAAACTGGTCCAGGTGATATGAGAGTCTTAACCGGCCGCCGCAGGGCAGCCAAGGAGACTCAAGGATGTCAGGCAAGAAGCACAAGCCCGAGCAGATCTTCGCGAAGTTGCGAGAGGCGGCGTTGGCGGGCGGGGCGAGCGAGGGGCAGGTCTGCCAGCAGTTGGGGGTGACATCAATGCCAGACCTCGATTCCTCGAACGCCTGCATGCCTGCCGTCGGCCTCGATCCAGGACTCCAGACGCGCTTCGCCGGCATGCAGGGCGATGCCCTCGAACCACGATTCGCCGGCACCGGCCGGAACGGACTGCGCCCGTGACGTCGACCCGCATCGCAAATGGAGGGCCTGGTCATTCGGCGCCGGCGGCACTCGGACAAGGAGGCGATAGGCACCGGGATGCGCGACGAAGATCTCCCAGAACCCCAAGTGCTGGTCCGTCCATCCGTCGGGCCCGACAACGCGCCAGTCCTGGCGAGTGAGTCGCACAGGGTTTTCGCGAGGCGAGCCCACATGAATGCGCGGAGGGTCGTAATTGCTTGGTCCGCGCGTGGCAGACACGTCGTCGAACCACGCGTCATAGAGCCTGCGCAGGCTCGCGGCGATCTGCGGATGCTGCGGGGCCAGATTCGTTTGCTCACCCGGGTCGGCCGAGAGATCGTAGAGTTCCTCGGGCTTGTCCTCGTGAGGTCGATAGAGCTTGTGCCGTTGGGTAATGACGCCCGCGTTGCGGTAACGGACTGGGTGATCTCCGCGGTGCCACTGCATGAGCAGCGGGCGATCAGGCCAGGAATCCTGGCGTGTGGGGTCGCGAAGGAGCGGGAGAAGATCGACGCCGTCGATCACGCGGTCCGCTGGGAGCGGGCCCCCGCAGGCGGCGGCGATCGTTGGCAGGACGTCGATTGGGCTGGTGACCCGGTCTGTCGAGCCGTTCCCCGAAAGCGCCGCGGGCCAGCGCCAGAAGCAGGGCACTCGAATTCCGCCTTCATACAGGGAGCCCTTGATTCCGCGCAGCCCGGCGTTGAAGCGGATTTGACCGCCGTGGCTCGCCGAGCCGCATGGCCCGTGGTCGCTGGTGAAGAGCACGAGCGTGTCCCGCGCCAAGCCCGCTTCGTCCAGCGATGCCAGCACCCGACCCACGTTCGCGTCGATGTTCTCGACCATGCCGTATACGCGAGCCCAGGTCTCGTTGAGGCCTTGGTCGCGGTGGTGGCCGACCCAACGTTCGTCGACCTCGAAGGGCGAGTGCGGCGCGTTGGTGGCCAGGTAGGCAAAGAACGGCACGGCACGGTTTTGTTGGATGAAGCGGATCGCGGCATCGGAGAAAATGTCGGTGCAGTAGCCCGTCGATCGCTCCACTTGGCCGTTGTGCATCAGGTCGGGGTTGAAGTAACCGTCATTGGGCGTGGGGTTGGCCGGCTGCCGCAAGCCGCCGCCGTTGTGCACCAAGGCCTCCTCGAAGCCTTTGTCGATCGCCCGCATTGGATGACAGTCGCCAAGATGCCACTTGCCGAAGATGCCCGTGCGATAGCCCTCGCCGCGAAGAATCTCGGCGAGCGTCACCTCGCCGGGGTCGAGCATTGACCGGCCCAGGTAGGTGTCGAATGCGCGGGTGCGGAAGGCATACCGGCCGGTCATCAGACTGGCCCGCGCCGGCGTGCAGAGTGGCCCGGAACAGTGGCGCTCGAGGCGCACGGATTGATTGCGAAGGGCGTCGAGGTGTGGCGTTCGGGTGAATGGATTCCCGTGGCTGGCCAAATCGCCCCAGGCCAGATCGTCCGTGATGATGATCAAGATGTTGGGCCGACGGGTTGGCATGGTCCTCGGCATTTGGATTCATCCATTGCAAAGCCGCCCAGGGCGAGCGGCCCATCCGAATTCCCTCATCTGATTCGACGTCTCACGCGGGCAGGATGATCGGCTCAGGTTCCCCCGCGTGGGCCATGCGGCGCTTGAGCACATCCGCAAGTCCGGACCGGACGGCGGCCAACCCTGGCTCGCCCACCAGGTTGACGCGCTCATGAGGGTCGGCTTGGAGGTCGTAGAGATACTGCTCCCAATATTGGCTCCTGTCCCCCGCGCTGCCGGTCTTGTCCCTGGGAACCCAGACGGAATATTTCCATCGGTGTGTGCGGATCGCACGGGCGGTGTGGTCTTCGCTCACCTGGACGAACACTTCCTTCGGCCAGTCCTTCGCGGAGCCATCGACCAACGCCTGCAGGGGTCGTCCGCGGAACGATGCGGGGACGGACTGGCCGGACGCGGCGAGGACACTCGCAGGCAGGTCGATCAGGCTCACCAGGTCCTCGATCACGGCCCCACCGCGGAAACCCGGGCCGCGTGCGATCAGCGGCACACGGATCGACGCGTCGTGGGCCGAGCGCTTGTATTCGGCGTTGCGGGTGCAGAAGTGCGAGCCGTGGTCCGACGTGTAGATCACCAGCGTTTCCTGCGCCAGCCCCAGGATGTCGAGTTGCCCCAGGATCCGTCCCAGGTTTTGGTCGAGGCTAGAACAGCAACCCAGGTAGTCGGGCATCTGCTGCGGCCAATCGCAGCGTCGCCCGGGCTCGGGGCTCGTGCCACGCAGATCGCCCGGCACGTTGAACTTCGCGAAGCGCTGCTTGGACCCGATTGGTCCGATGTATCGGTTCAGGTCGTTCTGGTGGTGGGGCTCGATGAAGGACGTGAAGAGAAGGAACGGCCGACCGGCCCTGCGCGTGGCATAGCCCCTGAGATAGTCAAGCACGAAGTTGGTCATGCAGTCGACGCGGTAACCCTCGAAATCGTTGCGCCGGCCTTCCCCATCATGCATGTAGCCTTCGTAGCCGTGGCTGGTGAATTCCAGGAGATCGGACGCCAGCCAATGGTCGCGGTAGCCTCCGCGGCGCTCGGGCGGAATCGGGCCGGTGTCGTGCCGGTGTTCCTTGTCCGAGGCAAGGTGCCATTTCCCGATGTAGCCGGTCTCGTAGCCGGCGGCCCCGAGTAGCTTGGCGATCGTGACTTGATTCAGCGGGAGGGCGATGTTGTTGGTGATGCAGCCCGTCTGCGTGGCATAGACGCCCGACTGCAGACACGAGCGCGCCGGGCCGCAAACGGGCTGGCAGGTGAACGTGTTCTGGAACCGCACGCCGCTGGCGGCCATGCGATCCAGGTTGGGCGTGAGTCCCTCGACGATCGGCGCGCCGTAGCAACCCACCGTGTCCCAGCGCTGCTGATCACTGAGGATGAAGAGGATGTTGGGTGCGCGTGAGGGCATGGCTGCATCCATCATAGTCGTCGGCCACCGGTTTCCCGCAACGCCGCGGTCACGCCGCCAAGACATACGGCATGCCCGTGGGCTCGCACCGGAACTCGGCATCCACAAGCTGGCGGAGCACCTTCGCCCCGATCGCCTTGTGGCCCGGGTCGCCCCACAGGTTGCACAGTTCAAGCTACAGTACGATACGCGTGTGGCGTAGATTCCCGCGCCAACCATTTCGTGGGGAAGGCCCGGGCCTCTTGAACTTCTCCATCCTCGCGAACCGTGAGAGCGGCGACTTCGAGTTGATGTTCCCCCGGTTCCTCGAACACGGGTACTTGCCCGACAACCAGCCCGCCTCCGCCTGCCGGGAGTGGAAGCATTTCACCCAGCCCGAAGGCGGCTGAATCCCTCACACCCATAACGACTTTTGTGATCCACACACTCACCATGAGCAACCTACACGAAACCGACATCGTCAACTCCGCCACGCCGCTCGAAATCAATTTTGTCGGCGTACATCCGCGCCTTTACCTCACGGCCAAAGGGATCGCGGAATTGAATGGCTGCCTCGGGCGCGAGCCCTGGGTAGGCTTCCTCCAGCGCACCCTCGTGCAGGCCGACGCGATGATCAACGCCGGTCCGCCGACAACCTGTGAATCGGATGTTCGTGGCTTCGGCTGCGGCCTGGCAAACGTCGCCGTTGCCTGCAAGCTCACTGGCAAGCCTGAATATCTCAACACGGCAAAACGACTTCTGACAGCCATGTGCTCCATCGAGCATTGGGGCCACAGCCTCAACTTCGGGCACTGGGCGCACGGAGTCGCCCTCGCCTATGACTGGCTGCACCATGATCTCGACGAGCCGCACCGCCAGAGGGTCCGCGAGACGCTGCTCGACCGGGTCATGCATGTCTACCGTCATTGGATCGACTACGCCGATGCCTATCCCAACGGGTTCGCGTGGAACCACACCTGCGTCGTCCATGCGGGCATGTTCTCCGCGGGCTGCGCGATCTGGGGCGACATCGACGGCGCCGGACGCATCCTCCGCATGACGCAGGAGAAGCTCCGCCTGATGGTCGGAGCCCTGGGCAGTGACGGCGCGTCGGCCGAGGGGCTCGCCTATGGGCAGTACCATCAGGACTTTCTGCTTAAGTCGATGGTCCTAGCCGATCAGCTTTTGGGTGAGAACCACTTCGCCGACTGCGAGTTCCTGCGCAGCTACACGCGATTCATCACGCAGTGCGCACTACCCCGCGCGGGCTGGAATGGGCAGAAGATCTTCATGCAGTTCGGCGACAACGACGGTCCCCACTGGTACGGCCCAGACACGCACCTGCGCCTTATCGCCCAGCGGTACCGCGACGAGCGGGCCCAGTGGTTCGCCGACGTCGTTTCCGCCACGCCCGGCGCCTCGGGCGAGAGCTCGGCCTACTTCAACCTTCTCTTTTACGACCCCAGCGTGCCCCGCCGCCCACACGACGACCTACCCACGTTCCACCATCTGACGGACAAGGACATCGTCTTCATGCGCAGCGGTTGGCACGACCGCGCCGCATTGCTGGGCATCCACTGCGGCCCCAGCCAAGGGCACCACGCGGCGCGGAAGTTCCGCAACAACGTCGCCGGCGGGCACATGCACCCAGAGGCCGGCTCCGTGTTGCTCCACGCCGGTGGGGAGTGGCTCATCACCGACGCGGGCTACACGAAGAAGTTCACCGCCTACCGCAATACGCTACTGGTCAACGGCATCGGCCAGACCGGCGAAGGCGCGACTTGGTTCGAGGACCTGGAGATGCGCCGCGGCAAGCCCGAGGGCCACATCCGCCACGTCCACCACGGCGACCTGTGGGACTGTGTCATCGCCGATGCGGGCAACGCCTACGAGCGAGCCGCAAGGCTACGGCAATTCCTCCGCCACGTCCTGTTCGTCAAGCCGGACGCATGGCTGATCGTCGATGAGGTCGAGGCCGAAGTGGACTCCATGTTCGACCTGCGGTTCCACGGCGTGAACGCGTTCCGTACCACTGGCAATGTTGCCAACGCAGCCCATGCCGCATGGGTGTCGCGCAATAACCGGATGTCGGTGGCGCTCACCTCGCTGGGCCCGACGCCCTGCGCTGTCCGCGCGTTTATCTCACCCGTGCTGGGTGCCCATGCGCATAACCATCCCGACCGTGAGCAGCAGACGCTCGCCATCTCCAACGCCACCCCGACGCGAGCCGCATTGTTCATCACCGTGATACACCCGTACCTGTCCGATGCAGGCCCGCGGGTGCGGCCATCGCTGGGTGGAGAGCCCGACCGGCCCTGGGTCGACCTGCAGTCCGACGCGGCCCGGGCGCGCGTGCAACTCACGCCCCGCCAGCAAGACCCATCGACGCCGATCTTCACAATTGAACTTCGCTGAACGTCGATGGAAAGCAACAAGAATCAGGGCAGAAATGGTGGTATTCTCTGCGAGGCCGTCGGATTCTGCGTCGCGTGCTAGGCTTCTAAGCAGTGCTGCGTAAGGCTTGCCCGTGCACTTTCAGTTGGCGTTACTCCAACGAGACCTGATTGTTCTTCGCGGCCGGATCACATTCTTGGGAACAACATCTCACGTAATTGAGATGCATAGTGAAGTTGCGAACGCGGTTGCCACCGGGGAGCTTGCCCAAAAGGTGCGGACCTGCCGCTCCGACCAGTCAACAAGGAGGTGTCCGTTGAGTGAACCACACCCCACCGCGACGGGGGCTCAAGTCGTGACTTGGCGTTGCTTCCATTGATCGGGAAGC
>JAPLMQ010000027.1 GCA_026386955.1 Planctomycetota bacterium | reverse complement strand
TGTGGCACCCGGTTTGGGGGAGCCGTGCGGATATAGTTGCCGCCATGTTCGTCTACGCGGGGATCGACGAAGCGGGGTACGGGCCGATGTTCGGCCCGCTGGTGGTCGCGCGGATGGTGCTGGCGATCCCGCAGTTGCCTGCCGAGTCGGCCCCGCCGCAGTTGTGGAGCCGGCTGTCGAAGGCGGTCTGCCGCGACCTGGTCGGCCGGCGCGGGCGGATCGCGGTGAACGACTCCAAGAAGCTGCTGGGCGCGGGGCGGAACCGCAAGGCGGCCTCGGCCTCATCATCTGCGTCAGGCGAACCGTACGATTGCTCGGTGCTGCAGCACTTGGAGCGCGGGGCCTTGGCCTTCGCCGCGCTGGCGGGGCACAAGCCCGCGACGGTCGAGGCGTGGATGGATTTGCTGGGCGAGACGACGCACCGTCCGCCCGGGCCCTTGCCGTGGTACGCCCCCGAGCCCGGCCGACCGTGGGACGCGCTCCCGCGCTCCTGCACCGCCGAGGAGTTGGGCATCGACTGCTCGATGCTCTCGGCGACCTGCAAGCGCATCGGCGTCGAGGCGATCGACTTCGGGGCGGCGGTGGTCTTCGAGGACCGCTTCAACCAGATGGTCTCCGCGACGCGCTCCAAGGCGTCGGCCAGCTTCACCTTCGTCTCGGCCCACCTGCGCGGCATCTGGGACCGCTTCGGCGAGCACGACCCGTTCGTGGTGGTCGACCGTCAGTCTGGGCGGACGCACTACCGCGAGCCGTTGGTGCTGGTCTTCCCCGAGGCGGAGTTCACCATCGAGGAGGAGAACGCGCAGCGGAGCGTCTACCGGCTGGTCGCGCCGGGGAAGAAGATGCGCGTGGTGTTCGAGGTGGAGTCGGAGTCGCAGCACATGCCGGCGGCGCTGGCGAGCATGATCGCGAAGTACACGCGCGAGCTGCTGATGGCCCGCTTCCAGGCGTGGTTCGCCCAGCGGGCCCCGCAGGTGAAGCCGACGGCGGGGTATGCGCTGGACGCCAAGCGCTTCCGCGGGGAGATCGAGCCGCTGCTCGCGGGGTTGGGGATCGACCCCGCGCTGCTGATCCGGCGCGCGTGAGGATGTCGGACAGAAGCAGATTGGGTTTGATTCTCGCGCGGGCGGCCATCTCTTGAGCCCCAAGGGGGCGAAATGTTTTAGCCCAGGGCAACGCCCTGGGAACCGGAGGGCCCTGTCTTGGAAAGCCCTGAAAGGGCGCGACCGAGCGGTCTTGTTTCGCCCTTTCAGGGCTTGGAATGCAAGCGGTCCGACACCCAGGGTTTCACCCTGGGCTGAAACATCTCGCCCCGTTGGGGCGAAGAATCTCCGCGCCGGGCTGTTCCGATGCGCTTGCGCGACTCACGATCGCGCGGCATGCGTGAAAACAAAAAGCCCAGGCACGCGGTGCCTGGGCTTTGGGGTTTTTCGTTGATTCGAGATCAGCGCGTCCGACTCACGCCTTGAGCTTCACGGGCTTCTTGGTCAGCGCGCTCTTGACCTCCGCCTCGACGATGCGGACCGAGTCGAGCGCGCTCTCGGGCGTGACGATCGACGGTTTCACGCCGCGGTTGATGCAGTCGACGAAGTAGGCGATCTCCAGTTCGTAGCCCATCTTCGGGTCGAGGGCGACGGGCTTGGCCTGCCCGTTCTCGCAGAGGGTGAGCGGGTCCTTGTTGGCGAGGTTGAAGATCGCCGTGGCCCGCTCGAAGTTGACGGTGTACTCCATCTTGAAGCCGTGCCCGGGCTGCATGACCCAGCCGCCCTCGGCGACGACGAGCGGGACGTCGGCGTATTCGTAGCGGGTGACGAGGTGGTCGATCTCGCCGGTGATCTTGGAGTAGCCGGTGCTGCTGACCGAGAGGGGGACGCCGAAGAGGTATTGGATGAAGTCGGTGTCGTGGATGTGGAGGTCGAGGGCGGCCCCGCCGCACATCGCGCCGTTCTCGTAGAAGCTGCCGCCCGGGTGGTTGGCGACGCGGCGGAACTGCGCGCCCAGGACCTTGCCGTAGGTCTTGTTGACCACGGCCTCCTTGAGCCAGGTCCACCCGGGCCAGAAGCGCATGCACTGGGCGACCATGAATTTCCCCGGCCCCTTGTTGGCGGCGGCGACGAGCTTCTTCGCCTCGGCCGAGGTGCGGGCCATCGGCTTCTCGCTCAGCACGTGCTTGCCCTTCTTCAGGGCGGCCACCGCGTAGGGCAGGTGGAGCGGAGTCCAGAGGCAGATGTCGACGAGGTGGACGTTCTTGTCCTTGATCAGGTCCATCCCCTCGGCATATTTCTTGACCGAGGGCGAGGCGAGGTCGAAGGCGCCCTTGGCCTGCCCCTCGACGTTGCCTGCCGCGCGGGACTTGCCGCTCAGCCGCTCGGGGTTGGCGTCGCTGACGGCGACGACCTGCACGCCCGGGAGCTTGGAGTAGACGTCGAGATGGGTGCCGCCCATCATGCCCAGGCCGATCACGCCCACGTTGATCATCGCAGTCGCCTTTCGTCGTTTCTTCGTTTGGTGGTCAAGGTTCGAGGGAACTTGGTTGTCGCGAGAAGCGCGTCGCCGGATCACATCGCGAGGATCACGTCCATCGCGGCGCTGGTGCGCTCGAGGTTGGCGGGGTCCCACGGGAGCATCTCGGCGACGATGGTCTTCTTGTAGCCGATGGCCTTGAGCGCGGCCATGGTCTCCTTCCACGGGACCTGCCCGGCCCCGAGGGCGCAGAACGAGTAGCCGCCGGTCCAGTTGAAGTTCTCGGTGTAGTCCTTGATGTGGACGCGCTTGATGCGCTGGCCGAGCAGCTCGATCCAGTGGGGCGGGTGCTGGTGGTAGCCCATGCCGTTGCCGACGTCGAAGTAGATGCCCAGTTTGGGGTGCTTGAAGGAGTCGACGAAGGAGGCGAACTCGACGGGGGAGTAGAACATCCCGTTCCAGACGTTCTCGAGGCAGAGCTCGACGCCGACCTTGTCGGCCACGTCGAGGAGTTGCTTGACGGCCTCGCGGCAGCGGTCGAGGGCCTTGTCGTAGCGCACGATGTCGGGGGAGATCGGGCTCTTGACCACGCCGGGGACCATGAGCATCGAGTCGATGCCCAGCCAGGCGGCCCGCTGCAGGGCGGCGGCGTGGAGCTCGATCGACCGCTTGCGGACGGCGGGGTCCTCGCTCGTGGGGTTGCAGCCCCAGGTCAGGCCGGCGCCGAGCGTTTGCACGACGAGGCCCGAGGCGGCGACCTGCTTGCGGATCGCTTCGCAATCCTTCTGCGAGGTCGAGGTGGTGAGCACGCCCTCGGTGCCCATGCAGAGCTCGATGCCCTGGTAGCCGGTGCGCTTGGTCTGGGCCAAGGCGTCGGCGATGGGGTGCGTGTTCGACAGCCCGTCCTTGAGGGCCCAATAGCTGATGCACTTGATCATGGTCGGAGTCCCGAGGGGGATTGGCGGCGGGAAGATCGGGCGGAATGAAACGGCGGGCAGTGTAGCAACGGGCGGGGAAGCGGATCAAACGGGGAATTGTTGGCCGGAAGCGCAAGCGACGGAAGTTGCCTTTGTTCCCATCAGACGATGTCTGATCAGAGCCGGGGACTGTGTCCCCGTTTTTCAGGCGCAAGGCGGTACTCCGCCGCGCGCGACGTGCCGCACTCGCAGTGGCACCCCGGATGAAATGGCGTCGCATGCGCGCCAACGCTTCTTGAGCGTTGATGAAGACGTGCGAGGCGGAGTACCGCCTTTCGCCCGAACTCCGGACACACAGTGTCCGGCTCTGATCAGGCTTCGCCTGATGAGACACTCACCCCAACAACTTCGCCCGCAGCTTCTCCTGCACGACCTTCGCGTTGGCCTTGCCTCGCGAGAGCTTCATCACCGCGCCGACGAGAGAGGTGATGGCCGCCTCCTTCCCGCCGCGGACGGCCTCGACAGACTTGGGGTTGGCCGCCATCGCCTGCTCCACCCACGCGTCGAGCGCGCCCTCGTCGGAGACCTGCAGCAGCCCCTTGGCCTCGGCCAACTTCGCGGCGTCGGCGGCGGGGTCCTCGCAGCAGAAGCCCAGCAGGTCGTCCGCGGCGGCGCTGCCGACTTTGTTGCCCGCGACCAGGTCGAGCACTTGCTTCACCTGCGCGGGTGTGACGCCGAGCTGGTCGATGCGCAGGCCCTTCTCGTTCGCCCGGCGCGCAAGGTTGTTGAGCAGCAGCACCGCGGCCCGCTTGGCGTCGCCGCCCAGTGCGAGGATCGCCTCGAAGAACGCGGCCACCTTCGATTCATCGACCAGCGTCGCCGCGTCCTTCGCGCTCAGGCCCAGCGTCTGCTCGTACCGCTTCTGGCGCTGGAGCGGGAGCTCGGGCAACTGGGCACGCATGCGCTCGAGGAAGGCGTCGTCGATGGTGACGTGGACGAGGTCGGGGTCGGGGAAGTAGCGGTAGTCGTGGGCCTCCTCCTTCTCGCGCTGGAGGAAGGTCGATTCGGAGCCGTCGTCCCAGCCGCGCGTGCTCTTGCTGCCGGACTTCATCACCACGCCGGTGTCGAGCCAATCCTGCACCTGGCGCTCGTATTCGAAGACGATCGCGCCGTGCACGGCCTTGAAGCTGTTGAGGTTCTTGATCTCGACGATGGGGGTCTTGAAGGTCTGCCCGCCGCGCTCGATGACGACGTTGATGTTGGGCTCGAAGCGGATGTGCCCGCGCTGCATGATGCCCTGGGTGATGCCCAGGAAGCGGACGATGTTGCGCAACGTCTGGCAGAAGGTGACGACCTGCTCGGGCGAGTCGAAGTCGGGGTGGGTGACGATCTCGAGCAGGGGCGTGCCGGCGCGGTTGAGGTCGACGATGGAGTGGTCGATGGCGTAGCCGCCGGGCGATTCGTGGAGGAGCTTGCCGGCGTCCTCCTCGAGGTGGGCGCGGATGATGCGGATGTTCTTGGTCGCGCCCGGGGCGGCGCCGGGCGTCTCGTCGGGGATCTCGACGGCGCCGTCGTGGCAGAGTGGCTGGTCGTACTGGCTGATCTGGTAGTTCTTGGGGAGGTCGGGGTAGTAGTAGCTCTTGCGGTCCCACTTGGTGTCGCGGGCGATCTTGCAGCCCAGCGCGAGGCCGGCGAGGACCGACATCTCGATGGCCCTGCGGTTGAGCACGGGGAGCACGCCGGGCATGCCGAGCACGACGGGGTCGCAGAGGGTGTTGGGCTCGGCGTCGGCGTAGTCGGGGTGGGCGACGTTCGGGGCGGCGGTGAACATCTTCGTGCGCGTGGCGAGCTCGACGTGGATCTCCAGCCCGACCATGAGGCGGGTGGTGAAGTCGTGGCGTGGCGGGGCGGCGGTGGCCATGGAGGTCCTCGAAAAAACGGCGTCGAAAAATCAGCGGCGCGGGCGGGATGAAAGCGTGATGAAACCGCGGCGATTGTAGCCGATTGCGGGGAGGCTTCGGTGCGGCGGGTTCAGCCTCTTTGTCCGCCCATCAGGCGCAGCCTGATCCGAGACGGACACTGTGTGTCCGAAGATCGGGCGAAGCGGTACCCCGCCCGCGCGAATCGCGGGGAGCCATCCAAGAGCCGGAAAGCCAAAGACGTCATCTTAAAATGCTGTCGATGTGGTATCGATGTGGATTGAACCGCCCCCGCTCGTGGGGCACTTCGCGCGGGCGGGGTACCGCCTCGCCCGTTCTTCGGGGACACAGTCCCCGTCTCTGATCAGAAAGAGTGCTTCACCGCGCCGCCGGCTGCGTCGCCGCAGGCGTGAGGCGCAGTTCCTTCTCGAAGAGGTCGAACAGCTCGGCCGCGTCGGCGGGGCGGCCCTGGACGACGACTGAGCCGAGCAGGAGCTTGGGGATCGAGCCGCCGTTGATGTGGGCGTAGAGCGTCACGTTGCGGCCGAGCTGCTCGGCCGCCCAGGGGTTGGCCAGGGCGCGTTCGAGCTGCTCGGGGCCGAGCAGGTCGGAGGCGAAGGCGCGGGCCTCCTCGGGCGTGCGGTGCGCCTCGCTCTCGAAGAGCCAGGCGTCGAACGTGGCGAAGGCCTTGGGGTCGGCCTTCCAGACCGCGAGGGCGAGTTTGGCCAAATCGCACCCGCCGACGTGGACGCGCTCGGTGGTCTTGATGCGCGGGTTGCAGTTCGATTCGAGCGGGACGGGGATGAGCACGATGCCGAGTTGGCCGGGGTAGCGCTCGAGCACTTGGTCGAGCAGGGCGTGGAGCGTCCGGCAATGCGGGCAGGTGTAGTCGAAGAGTTCGGCGACGATGTGCGGGGCCTCGGGCGTGCCGCGGAGGGGGTAGTCCTCGGGCCGGAGGGCGACGCCGATTTTTCCGGCCATGAGGAAGACTTGGCGTGACGCGCCTTGCGTGGCGGGCGGAAGCACTGTGCCGACCCGGATTCCCGGGGCGAGGTTGCCCGCGCGTTCGATGGCGGCGCCTTTCTCGCGGGCGCCGAGGGCCATGACGACGACGGTGGCGATGCCGAGGAGGATGAACATGGCCGCGCTTCGGATGGAGACCCGCGAGGAATGCGGGTCGGTGGCCGGGTCGGCCGGGGCCGGCCGGACCGGAGCGTGGAAGAAGAGGAGCCCGGCGACGATGAGCCCCAACGCGTGCGCGATCGTGCAGTAAAGGCAGAAGGCCTTGAGGATCGCCGCTTGGACGAAGAGGAACCACGCGGCGCTGGAGGCGATCGCGGCGGCGAGGAGTAGCGCGACGCCCCAGGAGAAGCGGCCGTTGGCTCCGCGCCGTGGGGCGAGGTTGCCCGACATCATCAGCAGGAGCACATAGGCCCACGCGGCGAAGAAGCTCACCGGCACCCCGAAGGCGGAGGACCACTTGCTTTGGATGACGTGGGTGCAGTCGAGGGCCTTGCTGTCGCCGCAGCCCGCGGCCTTGGCGCCGGTGATCGCGAGGTAGAGCAGGTAGACCGCGATGCCCAGCGCGGCGAGGGAGAGGAGCCGCAGAGCGGAGATCCACCGCGGCGTGGACGCGGCGAGCGCGGGGGCCGCGTCGGGCGGCGGATCGGAGGGCGGATTGGAGTCGATGGGGTCCATGGCGACTCAGAGGATACGCAGGTGAGGCGGGTTCGGGCTACTGGACCTTGTGCGGCGTGTGGTACCGCACGAACTCCGCGACGGGCGTGAAGCCCAGGCCCGTGTAGAACGGGATCGACGGGCAGCCTTCGTGGCGCTCGAGGATGACTTGCTCGAAAAGCGCCCGCCCGCAGTGGTCGAGCAGGTGGCTCATCAGCGTCGAGCCGACGGATTGGCCGCGGCAGTTGGGGTCGGTGAACGCGGCTTGGATAACGCCCATCTGCCCCAGCCCCAGCACGCCGGCGAAGCCGACGGGCTTGCCGTCGAGCCTGGCGACGAAGAGGTCGAGCCGCTGTTCGTCGAGCTGGTCGACCAAGGCGCGGGCGATGAGGCCGGCCGCGGCGTCGTCGGCGCGGTGCTCGAGCCGGGCGAAGAGGCCGAAGATCTCGGGGAGCTGCGCGTAGATGGCGCGGGCGGGGATGATCTGCAGCCGCTCGTTGACGCGGGCGGGCGGGCGGTAGCCCTGCAGGAGCATGACATGCCAGCGCACCGCGCGGAGCCCAGCCGCCTCGGCGGCGCCGGCGAGCCCCGCGGGCCAGGCCGACTCGGCGCTGTCGAGCGAGGCGCAGCGCAGGTCGTGCGAACGGTAATGCTCCCGCACCGCCGCGACGACATTCGCCGCGTCACTCTCCGGTGGGACATGAAGGTCGGCGGCGAAGTTGGCGAGGTCGACCCCGGGGCGCGCGGGGTCGAAGAAGGCCGTCGCGCCGGGCAGCGCCTCTTCGCCGGCGATGGCGCGGGCGAGCACGGCGTTGGCCCGTTTCACCCCGCGGACCAGCGCGTCGGGCGAGGGGAGGTAGCTCTGTTTCGCGATCGGGAGTTCCAAGGCCGGTCTCCGGGGATTCCGAAATGCCGTGGGCAACGGGGCAGCGAAAGACGGCGAACGCGGCGTCATTCGAACAGCACGAACCCATCCTTGGCGAGGCGTTCGTGCAGGCGGGCGACGTGTCCCGCGTCGCGCGTCTCGACGACGCAGCGGACGTTGACGCTCGCGAGGTCGGAGCCGGCGAAGGCGCGGTCGTGCTCGATGTCGCGGATCGACGCGCCGGTGTCGGCGATGATCGAGGCGAGGCGGGCCAGGCCGCCGGGGCGGTCGGAGATGGAGGCGACGAAGCGGCAGAGCCGGCCGTCGGCGGCCAGGCCGCGCTCGATGATCCGGCCGAGCACGGGCGTGTCGATGTTCCCGCCGCAGAGGGGCAGGACGACGCGTTTGCCAGCCAGCTCGGGGAGCAGCCCGGCGATGAGGGCGGCGAGCGGCGCGGCGGCGGCGCCCTCGACCACGCCCTTCTCCAGCTCGACGATGCGCAGGACCGCCAGCGCCAGCCAGCGCTCGTCGACGGTGACGACGCGGTCGACGTATTTGCGGGCGATCTCGAAGGCGCGGGCCCCGACGGTGGAGACGGCCAGGCCGTCGGCGAGCGTGGGCGTCACGCTCGCCTTGACCGGCTTGCCTGCGGCGAGGGCGGCGGTGAGGCTCGCGACGTTGGCGGGCTCGACGCCGATGATCTTCACGCGCGGGCGCAGGGTCTTGACCGCCAGGCCGATCCCGGCGATCAGCCCCGCGCCGCCGACGGGGACGATGATCGCGTCAAGGTCGGGCACCTGCGAGACGATCTCGAGGCCCATGGTGCCCTGGCAGGCGATCACGGCGGGGTCGTCGTAGCCGTGGACGTAGGTGAGCCCCTGGGCGTCGACGAGCTCCTGTGCCTTGGCGCGGGCGTCGTCGAACTGTTCGCCGTGGAGGACGACGGTCGCTCCCAGCGCCTGGCAGTTGGCGACCTTGGTGAGCGGGGCGAAGCGCGGCATGACGACGGTGACGGGGATGTGCAGCAGCTTGCCGTGGTAGGCCAGCCCCAGCGCGTGGTTGCCCGCGGAGGCGGCGATGACGCCCCGGCGGCGGGCGACGTCGTCGAGCAGCATCAGGGCGTTGCGGGCCCCGCGCTCCTTGAAGCTGCCCGTGCGCTGCAGGTAGTCGAGCTTGCAGAAGACCTCGCAGCCCAGCGAGAGCGAGAGCGGGATCGAGGGCGGGCAGGGCGATTCGTAGACGCCCCCGGCGATGCGGGCGGCGGCGGATTGAATGTCGGCGTAGGTGACGTCCATGGGGCACATTCTCTGCGCCGGCGGGCTTCATGGCGAACGTGTGGGGCCGGTGCCCTCTGCCCCTCTCCCTCCGGGAGAGGGTGGCGGGTACTCCCGCCGGGCGAGGGCGTGAGTCAACCAGAAGCTCCCGGCCCGCACGGAAGACGCAAGCGGTTTTTCAGGCGTTTTTGTTCACTCACGCCCTCACCCGTCACGGATGAGTACATCCGTGCCACCCTCTCCCGGAGGGAGAGGGGCAGACCAGACGCCGCATAGGCGAGGTTCATTGGCCGCGGGGGTAGAATCGCGTTGCGATCGATCCAGCCTCGGTCTTGTGCGGGAGCTTGCCATGTCGATGCGAATCAGTCGGGGATCATACGGACTGGATGTCGGAATGATCGCGGCCGCCGCGGCATTCATGCTTGCGGGCCTTGCCGTCGCGTGGGCGGCTCCCGATGGCCGCACTACGGGGTCGGGGGCGCAGCCGACGGCGCGCGAGGACCCCGTCGCCGAGCGCGAGCTGACGGCCCTTCGCCGTCAGGTGGAGTTCCAGAACAAGGAGCTCGCGCTGTCGCGGCAGCGGCATGCCGACCTCCGCCGGGCGGTGCTGCAGGCGGTGGGCACGCTCAAGTCCCGCTCGAAGGATGGGTCGAACGACACACTTATCGCCGCATTGGAGCGGGCGCTGGCGACGTCGGCCTCGACGGGCGCGGGGGTGACGGCGCTCGACGAGCGCCCCGCGGCGGCGACTCCGGCCGCGGCGACGCCTGCGATGTCCGGCAATTCGGCTTCAGGCAACACCGCTGCGCCGGGCTCGTCCACGCCCGCCGCCGGGCCGACGCCGATGCCCGCGACGATCCGCGTCGGCGCGTTCGCCTTCAGCAAGATCGTCTTCGCGCCTGCGGATGGGGGATTCACCTGCACCGGGCGCATCACCAACCAGACGATGCCGTCGATGGGCAACGATGTTGTCACGCCAGGCTTCGTGTTGACGACCTTCGACGAGAAGGGGCAGAAGATCCAGGCTGCGACGTTCTATGTCGCGTTCTCCGAGGTCGACCAGACGAAGGTCTTTTCGGTGCCGTTGAGCAAGGCCCCGCCGACGGGGAAGTTCACGATCGAGCTGGAGCCGGCGGAGGCGAAGTGATTTGTTAGCCGGACGCGCAAGCGACGGAGGTTTGTCTCCATCAGGCGCAGCCTGATCCGAGACGGACACTGTGTGTCCGAAGACCGGGCGAGGCGGTACTCCGCCCGCGCGACTCGCCAGTAGCCTTCCAAGATTCGAAACGCGAATCACGCCAACCGCAGAACGCTGTCGATGCAGCGCCGATGTGAATCGCGCCATCCCCGCTCGTGCGGCACGTCGCGCGCGGCGGAGTACCGCCTTGCGCCTGAAAATCGGGGACACAGTCCCCGGCTCTGATCAGGCTGCGCCTGATAAAACCGGCAACCTCCGTCGCTTGCGCTTCCGGCTAACAACGCCAAGGCAATTCGCCCTCACACCGTCGCGGGGTCGACCCGGCCCAACTCGGCGAAGGCGCGGATGCGGATGAGGCAGGAGTCGCAGTGGCCGCAGGGCTTGGCGCTGAGGCGCGTCCCCGACGCATTTCCGGGGGCGCTTCCGGGGGCGGGGTCGTAGCAACTGTGGGTCAGGCCGTAGTCGACGCCCAGGTCGAGCCCGCGCTGGATGATGCGGGTCTTGGTCCAGTCGATCAGCGGACGGTGGATGCGGAGGGTCTGGCCCTCGACGCCGGCGCGGGTGGCGAGGTTGGCCATGCGCTCGAAGGCGTCGATGTATTCCGGGCGGCAGTCGGGGTAGCCCGAGTAATCGACGGCGTTGACGCCGATGAAGATGTCGGTGCTGTGGCGGACCTCGGCGAGAGCGAGCGCGTAGGAGAGGAAGATCGTGTTGCGCGCGGGGACGTAGGTGACGGGGATGCCGTGGGTCATGTCGGCCTCGTCGCGGTCCTTGGGGACGTCGATCGAGGAGGTGAGCGCCGACTGGCCGAAGGTGCGCAGGTCGATGGTGACCCAGGTGTGCGAGGCGACGCCCAGGTGGGTTGCGACGAGCTTGGCGGCCTCGAGCTCGACGCGGTGGCGTTGGCCGTAGTCGAAGCTCAGGGCGTGGCAGGCGAAGCCCTCCTCGCGGGCGATGGCGAGGGTGGTGGCGCTGTCGAGCCCGCCGGAGAGCAGGACGACCGCGGGGCGCGGGGATGGGGTGGGGTTCGATGGCATGGCGGTGGCTGCGGCGCCGGGCTGCGTCGGCGCGGGCGGCAGGTCAATCCTCCTCGTCCGACGAATCCGCCTCCTCCTCGCTGCCGGGCTGGACCACGATCGTCCGCGCGACCAAGTCGCCCAGGCGCTGCCCGTGCGGGCGGATCATGGGGAGGATCAGCAGCGGGATGGAGATCAGGTCGAAGGCCTTGAGCAGGTTCCGCCCGAGGACCTGCCAGAGGTTGGGCGGGCTGCCGTCGAGGCTGCAGACGCGCAGCCCGGTGATCCGCTTGCCGAGGGTGCGGGCGGTGAATAGCTCGACGAGGAAGCCATAGAGGACGAAGAGGACGATGGTGAGGATGCCGGCCTGCATCTCCTCCCAGCCGGCGCCGGTGCGGGGCCAGTGGTCGACGATGTCGAGCGGGCTGGTGCGGAAAACGCCGAAGCCGATGAGGATGCAAGGGAGGAGGTCGATGGCCGCGGCGAGGGCGCGGCGGGGGAGGTCGGCGGCGATGAAGCCCGCGGGCATCTTGGCCTTGAGGGCCTCGGCGTCGTGCCGCCAGAAGATGAACATGAGCATGAAGGCGCCGATGAGCACGCCCACCTGCAGCACCGCGCCGGGCGAGCGGTAGAGCGGGAGCGGGGACTGCGGGGCGACCTCCATCCACGGCTGGATGATGACGCCTTGCAGGTCGAGCATCGCCCAGTTGATCAGCCCCTTGGCGTCGCGGGCGACGAGGCTCACGCCGTGGCCCAGCGGGGCGGCCCCCCAGCCCGACGCGCCGGTGGGCAGCGCGAGCGAGCCGACGGGGTGGAGCTTCTCGACGTCGACGGCGAAGAGGCGCACCGCGACGCCCTCCGGCGAGGTGTCGCTTTGCGCGATGATGAGCTGGGAGTCGACGGCGAGCGGGGCGAGCTCCCCGCGCCCGGGCAATTCGAATTCCCGGCTGGCCCACGCGCCGTCGCGGTGCTGGAAGACGCGCACGGCCGAGGCTTGGTCGCCGGGCTGCACGGCGAGGAGGGTGGGCGTCGCGTCGTCGGGGCGGAGTTGCAGCGCCCAGGCCTGGCGAGCATCGGTCGGCCAAGCCTCGGGCAAAGGGGCGCGAACCCACGAGCCGCGTTCGAGGTGGAGGAGACGGATCGCGGGTTGGATGGCTTTGCGGGTCGTGGCGGGTCGCGTGGCGGCGGCGGAGCCGAGGTTTGCGGGGGCGGAGGTCGCGGGCTTGATGCGTCGCGCGGGCGCGGGGCCGATGGCCGGGCCGAGGATTTTGCTTGGAGTGGCGTCGGCTTGGGTGGTGGGCGCGGTGGCGGGGGCCGTGGTGGGGGCAGAGGCCGGCGCGGTGGCGGTCGTGGGCGGGAGGCGGATGGGGACGTAGGGATTCCACGGGAGCGCATCGGTCGGCGGCGCGGCGGGGGTGGTGGTCGCGGGGGCCGTGGAGCCGGGGCTTCCGGGGGCGGCGGGGTTGTCGATCTGTTCGAGGGCCGCGGGGTCTTCGACGCGGACCAGGGCCCAGAGGTTCTCGGGCGAGGCGGCGAGGGAGAGCACCGTCGTGACGGGCGGCAGCGGCGGGAGGAGTTGCAGGTCGTTGTAGGGCGGGTAGCCGGGGGGAGCGTCGTCGGTGTAGCCGGTGGTCTGTGCGACGAAGCTGGCGTCGTAGATCAGC
>JAPLMQ010000212.1 GCA_026386955.1 Planctomycetota bacterium | reverse complement strand
CCCAGAAATCCTGGTACTGCGCGCTGGAGCCGTAGCTGGGCTCGACGAACATGCGGTGGTGCTTGCCCTTGATCTCGTCGAGCGAGTAGCCCACGGCGCCCAGGAAGTTGGCGTTGGCGGTGATGATCGTGCCGTCGAGGTTGAACTCGATGACGGCCTGCGATTTGCTGATCGCGGCGACTTGGCCGCGGAGGTCGACGATGGTGCCGTCGAGCGAGCCGCCCGAACCGGGGCCAGCGGCCGAGGGGCGGGTCTTGGCGGCGGGCGAAGCCTTCACAACGGGGCGCGAGCGGAGAGTGGTCATATCCCTGGATCCTTTTCAAAGGTGGCGTTGGACACTTGCGGGCGGGTACTCGTCGACCTGTGTCGACGCACGTTGTTTTGCGGTTGGAGACGCTTGGATCAGGCTGCCTTGGTGCTCAGGCTTGCGGCCTTTTCCGTGTCGAGGACGAGCAGTAGCCGGTCCTTGAGCTTGTAGATTCCGGTGACCAGCTCCCGGGCGACTCCCGAGATGGTTTCCGGGGGGCGTTCGTAGTTTTCGGGGGAGACATCGAGCACGTCGCCGATCTCGTCGACCAGCAGGCTCAGGACGCCGTCGGCGGTGCGCACCACGACGTTCATGGGCACGCTCCCTTCAGGCAGGTCGCCCAGGTCGAGCCGGCGGCGGAGGTCGATCGCGGTGACGATCTGCCCACGGAGGTTGATCAGGCCGCGGACCACTGGGTCGGCCAGCGGCACCCGGGTCATCTCCTGGTAGCGGATGACTTCCTGGACTTGGCGCACCTCGACGCCGAAGTAGAGGCCGTCGACCAGGAACGTGCAGAATTGGCGTTCGTCGGACATGGGACGTCTCCAGAAGTCAGGCGGCCTTCACGGCGGAGGTAGCGATGCTGTCGGGGAGGATGTCGCGGATGAGGCCTTCGACGTCGAGCATCTCGGTGACCTTGTTCTCGATGACCGCCGAGCCCAGCACGCCGCGGGCGACGTTGGTGCGCTGGACGGCGATCGCCTCCTCCACGACGTCGACGATGCGGTCGACGAGCAGGCCGACGCTCCGTCCGCCGGCGGTGTAGACGATGACCTGCATCGTCTGCCCGGCCTCGGCTTCGGCCTCGGTGTTGCGGGCAGCTGTCGCCGCGGATTCGCCGCGCAGGGCGTTCGCGAGGGAGACCAGCGGCATGATCTGGCCGCGGTACTGCACGACCTGCTGGTCGCCGCTGAGCTCGATCATGTCGGCGGGGAACTCCTCGAGGCGGGCGACCAGCGAGAGCGGGATCGCCATGCGGCGGGAGCCGGAGATGCGGAAGAGCAGGAGCGTCTGCTTCGCGGTGCCGCCGTCCTTGCCGGCGGAGCCCGATTCGCGGGAGAGGCGGTCCTTGCCCTCGGAGATCACGTTGGCCTTCTGGGCCAGGCCCATGACGTCGAGGATCAGGGCCACGCGCCCGTCGCCCATGATGGTGGCGCCGGCGAAGGTCGTGAGCCCCTTGAAGAGCTTGCCCAGCGGCTTGACGACGATCTCCTCGGTGTCGTTGATCTCGTCGACCACGAGGCCGAACTGCCGTTCGTCGGCCTGGAGGACCACGATGTTGATCGCGCCGTCCTTGGGCTTGCCGCCGCCCTCGGTGCGCAGCTCCTTGTTGAGGTAGACCAGTTGCCCTCCGCGTACCACGAGGCCTATGGCAGATGGCTGGACACCTATCTGCGCACCGGCGATCGCAAGCCAGTCGGGGCGGGCAGGCTGGTGAACGGCCAGCGCAAGGATGGATCGGTCTTCCCGATCAGCATCGCGGTCAGCGAGTCGTCCGTCGACGGGCGGCGGATCTTCACCGGCATCATCCACGACCTGAGCGAGATCAAGCGGGCGGAGGACGAGCGCGACCGCTTGCTCATGCTGTCTCCGGACATGCTCTGCATCGCCGGGGCCGATGGCCATTTCAAGCACATCAACGGCGCCTGGTCGCGGACCCTGGGATGGACCGACATCCAGATGCTGGAGACGCCTTGGATGGATTTCGTCCACCCCGATGACCGTGAACTGACGCTCTGGGCGTGTGCCGAACTCTTCAAGGGGCAGACCATCCGGGGGTTCGAGAACCGGTATCGACGAGTCGACGGCACGTACCGGTGGTTCTCGTGGAGCGGGATTCCCTACCCCGAGGAAAAGACCGCGTTCTGCGCCGCCCGCGACGTGACCGACCAGAAGCTGGCCCAGGAGGCGATGCACCGCATCGAGCGGACCAACAAGCTCCAGGCCATCAAGCTCGACCACGCCTCCCGCCTCACGCTCGCGGGCCAGATGGCGGCCGCGCTGGCCCATGAGGTCAACCAGCCGCTGGGGGCCGCCGCCAATTTCCTCCATGCCGCCGCCCTGAAGTTTTCAGACCCGCCGTTGGCGGACGAAACGCCGCTGGGACTGCTCCGCGAGGCCGCGGCTTCCGTGGGCCGCGCCGGGAAGATCGTGCAGCAGATGCTGGGGTTTGCCGGCCAGCGCCCGCGCCAACGCGAGCCCGTCGACATCAACGATGTGCTTCGGGATTCCGCGGTGTTGATGAGACCATTGGCGGCGATGCATCGGATCGAGATCCGCCTGGAGGAATGCGAACCCGCCGTGGTCGACGTCGACCGCCTGGGCATCCAGCAGGTCGTCTGCAATCTCGTCGCCAACTCGATCCACGCCATCGACCAGGAAGGCGCCCGGGCGGACCGCATCATCGCCATCTCGGCGCGGGCCACTGGCCCGCAAGGCCGCGGCGTCACGGTGAGGATCACCGACACGGGCCCGGGCATTCCGGAGGAGTTGCTGGCGAGGCTCTTCGAGCCATTCCAGACGGGTCGGCCCGATGGGCTGGGATTGGGCCTCTGGATTTCGCGGAGCCTGATCGAAGCCGACCGCGGCGAGATCCATGCCGTCGTCTCGGACGGCTTAGGGGCGGTCTTCGAGTTTGGGTTGCCCGCAGTGGTTCCTGCCAAGCCGGAGGGATCGCGCATGACAGTCGATGCCTGATCGACGGCGGCGGGGTGGTGGTCGTTGCCGCGTTCGCCCCGACGGCCGGCCAACGCCGCCAGGTGGCCGATGCCCGCCGATTGTTCAACCCGCCGGCTCGTCCTGCCCGCTTCAGTGAAATATCATCAATGCGGCCCTGGCTGGATTCGGCAGGGCTTTCGCTCGTTCTCAGGAGGCCTTGCGATGCTCAAGCATTTCCAATCCGCCTGCCTCGCGGCGCTCCTGCTCGCCGCTCCTGTGTTCGCCGAAGTGAAGGTCGGCGACAGGCCGGCGATCGATTGGAAGACCACCGAGGGGCAGTCGGTGACCAACGCCGATCTCAAGGGGCGGATCATCGTCGTGGACTTCTGGGCGACCTGGTGCGCCCCGTGCATGGCCGAGGCCGAGCACATGGTCAAGCTCCGCAAGCAATACGCGGACAAGGGCGTCAACCTGCTGGGGATCAGCCTCGACAGCAACGTGGGGCGGATGAAGCAGGTCACCGTGGAGAAGGGGTTCGATTGGCCGCAGGTCTGCGACACGCTGGGCTGGAACGGCGAGATCCCGCGGGCGTGGGGCGTCCGGGGAATTCCGCAGACGTTCATCCTCTCAGGCGAGGGCGAGGTCGTATGGGCGGGCCATCCCGCGGAGATCGACGGCGCGTTGGAGAAGGCCGTGGGCAGCATCAAGGCCCCGGATGATCCGCGCAAGGAGATCCTCAAGTCGATCGACGAGGCGGGCCTGAAGCTGGCCGACAAGGACTACGCTTCCGTCGCAGCCGCGCTGGCGAAGCTGCCCGACGCGGCGTGGAAGGATCCCGAGACGCGCCTCGCGCTGCGGACGCTGGCCGTCAAGGCGCTCCGGCCCGGCGAGGGGGCGGAGAAATTCCGCGCCGCCGCGGCCAAGGAACGCGGGCTGGAGGCCAAGCTCGATGCCCTCGCGCCCGGCTCGCGCAGCACACCCGCGGCGACGCGCCCCTCCGACTCCGCCGACAAGTCGGCCCAGGCCAAGGCCCAACTCGCCAAGGCCGACAAGACCCGTGAAGAGGGCGACCACGTGCAGGCCTACGGGCTCTATCGCCGGATCGCGAAGTCTTTCGCGGGCACCCCCGAAGCCACTGCCGCCGCCGAGCAGGTCGCGAAATACGAGAAGGATCCGGCGGTGATGCAGGCCGTGAAGGACGAGGAGAAGGCCAAGGCCGCCCGCTCGCAATTGGCGCTGGCCAAGGGCTACCGCGAGGGCGGGAAGATCGCCCTCGCCCGCGAGACGTATCTGGGGATCATCAAGGACTACCCCGGCACGCCCGCGGCGAAGGAGGCGGAGGCGGGCTTGGCGGACGTGAAGAAGTAGCCGCCCGACGCGTTGCCGCGTTCACTCCGACTGGTCGCTCGGCACGGCGTCAATCCACGTCCGTCCGGAACGGCACCGCGGGCAAGCCCTCGCCGTTGTAGAGGTTCCCCTCGGGGTTGCTGGCCCAGTTGTAGCGCACCGCGGTCGGCTCGGGAACCTGCTCCGACGAGAGCACCACCTCGTCGCCCTCGACGCGGGCCTGGGCCCAGACGAACTTCTTGTCCGCGCCGCAGACCGCGAAACCCTTGAGCGCGTCGCCCTTCATGACCAGGCCCTTGTCGACGTGGGTGAACGTCAGGCGGGCCTTGCCCTCCTTCACCGCCATCGCCTTAAACGTCGGTCCGTGGAACGCGACCTCCTCCTTGTAGGCGATGGCGCGGGCCGCGAGCCCGAGGCGGATGCCCACGTCCTGCTTGTTCTTGGGGTGGATGTCGGCGGCGTCGCCGATGTCGATGCTGACGGCCAGCCCCGCGTTGGGCATCGTGGCGACGGCCATCGCCTGGGCCTCCCGCAGCGCCGCCCAGCCGCTCTCCTCCGGCGCGGGGTTGCGAGGCGTGTGGTTGGCGAGCTGCACGACGAGGAAAGGGAAGTCGCCCTCGCCCCAGCGGGTCCGCCAGTCGGCGACGAGCGTGGGCAGGAGCGTGCGGTATTGCTTGTCCCGGCCGATGTTCGACTCGCCCTGGTACCAGATCGCGCCGCGGATGCCGTAGGGGATCAGCGGGTGGATCATGGAGTTGAAGAGCAGGCTGGGGGAGTTGGGCGCGTTGGCGTTGGGCGGGAGCGGCGGGAGCGCGAGCTCGACGTTGTAGCGCCAATCTCCCGCGAGCGGGATGTGCGTCTTGTCCGAGCCGTCGGCCAATTCGGCGAACATCGTCTCGGCGGGGGCGCCGCAGAGCCCGCCGGCGCCCACCGCGTTGTAGACACGGACGGCCACGACGTTCGGCCCGGGCTTCACGAGCTTCCCGGGCACGTGGTACTCGCGAGGAACGCTCCAGAAGCTGGTGTCGTTGGTGCGGAACTTCCCCTTTCCGCCCACCAGCGCTCCGTTGAACCAGGTGTTGTCGACTTCGTCGATCGGCCCGGTCCACAGGATGATCTCCTTGCCCGCCCACGCCGCTGGGATGTCGATCGTCTTGCGGAAGCGCACGAGGCCATCGACGTCAGGCAGCTCCTTGGCCTTCCAGTTCGCGGGGAGGGCCATCGTCTTCCAGCCGCTGTCGTCGAGGTCCGGCGCGGCCAGTTTGGCGGCGCCCTCGAGGTCGTCCTCCATCGCGTATGCAGCCTTGCGGGCCTGGTCGTATTTCTCCATCTTCGCCTTGTAGGCCGCGGCGGCATCCTTGGCCGCGTCGCTGGTGCTCTCGACCTCGTCGAGCGCGGCGTTGAACTCCGGATGCTTCGCCCGCAGGGCCGGGCCGCTGGTCCAGGCCTCGGCGATCGTCCCGCCCCAGGAGGTGTTGATCAGCCCCACGGGGACCTTGAGGGTCTCGTGCACATGCCGGCCGAAGAAGAAGCCAACCCCGGAGAAGCCGCCGACCGTGTCGGGCGCGCAGACGCTCCACCCGCCTTCGCAATCCTCCTTCGGGAAGGGGGCCGTGATGTTGGGCACGCTGAAGAACCGGATCTCCGGGAACTTGGCGGCGGCGATCTCCGCGGCCGCGTTGTTGCACTGGGCGACGGCCATCTGCATGTTCGATTGCCCCGAGCAGATCCAGACCTCGCCCACCAGGACGTCCGTGAAGGCCAGTTTGTTCTTGCCTTCGACCATCAGCGTCAGGGCTTTCTGACCGGGCTTCGCCTCCCGCGCGGGGAGGCGCACCATCCAACGCCCCTTGTCGTCGCCCTTGGTCTTGATCGTCTTCCCGTCGAGGGAGACCGCGACTTCCTCGCCGGGCTCGGCGGAGCCCCAGACGGGGATCGGCTGCTTCTGCTGCAGCACCATGTGGTCGCTGAAGATGTGCGGGAGCTGGACGTCGGCGGCGGCGCGCGATGCCATCGCCGCGCCCGCGATTAGGGCGAGCAGAAGCGGGTTGATTCGGGACAACCAGCGGGGGCTGGATCGGGTTTGCGTCGGCATGGTGGACGTGTCCTTTGCTGCGGCGAGACGGATCATTCGCGCCGCCATCGTATCCGCTCCCACGGCATGCCTCGACGCGGATGGATTGGGGCGGCGATCGGGGCGGTCGAAGGGCTTCCCGATTCTCCCGTAGAATCAACCCGTTGAGGCGAGTCGTTGCGGCCCGCCCCCGGCAACCCACAGCAGAGGATCGCCATGACCCCGCGCGAACGCTACCAGCAGACCGGCTACCTCATCCCCCTCGACATCCTCACCCCGGCCGAGGTGGCCCATCACCGCGGCGTCTTCGACCGCATCGAGCAGGAGATGGGCAAGGAGAAGGCCCAGTTCGGCGTGATCCAGAAGCACCTGGACAATGCCGACCTCTGGGCACTCGCGTCGCACGAGAAGGTGCTCGACGCCGCCCAGGTCGCGCTTGGGCCCGACGTCGTGCTCGTCGCGACGCACTTCTTCGTAAAGTACCCCGACATGACCGAGAAGTTCGTCGCGTGGCACCAGGACCTGACCTACTGGGGATTCGACCCCGCCGTCGCCGCGACCGTCTGGCTGGCGATCGACGACGTCGACATCGAGAACGGCTGCATGCGGGTGATCCCCGGCAGCCAGAAGCGCGGCCAGCTCCCGCACGGAAAATCGACCCGCCCGGGCAACCTGCTCTCAATCAACCAGGAGATCCCGCTCGAGCTCATCGACGAGTCCGCGGCGATCGACTTCCCGCTCCGGGTCGGGCAGGCCTCGCTGCACGACGGTCTGACCGTGCACGGCAGCAACCCGAACCTCTCGCGCCGCCGGCGCTGCGGGATGACGATCCGCTTCACCACGCCGGAGGTGAAGCTCGCGCCGGACCAGAACTTCAAGAGCTCGTGGGCCCCGATGCTGATGCGCGGGAGCGACCGTTTCGGGCGGACCAAGTTCATGCCTTGGCCGACGTTCCCTGCGAAATGACGCAAGGTGAGCGACGGGGCGGCGACGTCGGCATCCGGCCTACGCCCCCAGCGCCGATTGCCCGGCGTGGAGGAACCAGCGGTTCATCACGACGTGGCGAGTGAACCAAGGCGACGCGAGCAGGTGCGACGACAACGCGTTGCGGATCGGGGCGGGGAGCCACGCCGAGGCGCCGCTTGCGGGGTGCGGCTTGCCGAAGCGGGCCCGGAGCTTCTGGGCGTAGGGCTCCAAGTTCGCGCGGCAGTAATCGGCCTTCGCCGCGACGATCACCTGCGCCGCCATGATCGCCGACTCCACCGCTGGGCGGATGCCTTCGCCGCTCTGGGAATAGGCGAGCCCGGCGGCGTCGCCGATGAGCAGGGCGGCGTCGGCGCAGGGCGGGCGGGGGGCGTGGCCGTAGAGGATGTAGGCGTGGCCGTGGAAGCGCTCGGGCGTGTCGCGCGGGATGCGCCCGCGCTCGATCATCCACTCGCGGAACTTGGCGACGTGCTCGCTGAGGCGGGTGTTGTCCTCGCGCCCCAGGCCGACGTTGAGGTAGTCGCCCTTGCGGAAGCACCACGCGTAGCCCGCGAGGTCTCCGCAGAAATAAAGCTCGGGCACGGCTGGGTTGACGCGGCAATGGTCCCGCTGCGTCTCGCTCAGATGGAACTCGACCTCCTGCGCGGCGACGACGGTCTCGCTCCCCTTGGAGGAGCCCAGGTGCCGCGCGACTGGGCAGAAGTGGCCGCCCGCGCCGACGAGCAGGCGCGTGGCGATGCGGCCGTTGACCAGCCAGCCCTCGTCAGTGCGCTCCAGCGAGTCGATGCGCTCGCCCAGGAGCAGGCGGGCCCCGCAGCGCGAGAGCAGGAACTCGTCGAACTCCCGGCGGCGGATGCCGAAGCTCACCGGCGAGGGGTAGCCCAGGGTGATGCTGCGCCCGCCGATGGCGCCGGTGCGGAATCCGGAGATGGGCTGGAAGACTCGCGACTTGGCGTAGTCGGCCGTGTCGAGCTCCAGCTCGGCGACCACCGCGGGCGTGATCCAGCCGGCGCAGGTCTTGTCGCGCGGGAAGGCCTGCTTGTCGAGCACGACCACGTCCAGCCCCGCCCGGACGAGGTCGCGGGCGCAGGTCGAGCCCGCGGGCCCGCCGCCGACGATCAAGGCGTCACAGCGATCCATGCGCACCTCCATTTTCGAGCGACGTGGTCAGAGGCGTGATCAGGGGCGTGGTGTGGGGCGATAGAGATCCGCCCGCGTCATCGGGATTTCGTTGTTCGACCAGCGGGTGAAGACCACCTGGAACAGTTGCATCCAGCCGGTGGTGAAGGCCGCGAGCGAGCCGGCGAGGTAGAGCCGCCACATGCGCACGAAGCGGTCGTCGAACATCCAGCGCACGCGGTCGGCCGACTGCTCGTAGCGGTCGAGCCAGTTCCGCAGCGTCAGGGCGTAGTGGAGCCGGAGGTTCTCCACGTCGAGCACGGAGAAGCCCGCGGGCTCGAAGATCTGCGTCATCTCGCTCAGGGCGGGCGTGTAGCCGCCGGGGAAGATACAGGAGGCGATCCAGGGGTTCATGCGCATCGGGCGGTTGCGCCCGATGGAGTGGATCAGCGCCAGGCCGGTCTCGGAGAGGCAGCCGTCGACGACGCGCCCGAGCGTCTGGTAGTCGGACGGGCCGACGTGCTCGAGCATGCCGACGGAGACGAAGGCGTCGCAGCGCCCGGCGATGTTGCGGTAGTCGTCCTCGATGAACTCCACGCGATCGTCGAGGCCCAGGTCATGGGCCCGGGCCCGCGCGAAGACAAGTTGCTCGTGCGAGATGTTGAACGCCCGGACGTGCACGCCATGATGCTGGGCCATGTGGATCGCCAGCGCTCCCCACCCGCAGCCGGCCTCGATGACCGACTGCCCGGGCCTGAGACGCAGCTTCCGGCAGACATGCTCCATCTTGGCTTGTTGGGCGGCCCCAAGGGTCATGTCGGGCTCGGCAAAGTAGGCGCAGGTGTAGACCATCGCCTCGTCAAGCCAGAGGCGGTAGAAGTCGTTGCCGATGTCGTAGTGGCGGTGGATGTGGGCCCGCGATCGGCCGAGCGTGTTGGCGCCGACGCGGTGCAGCCTGCCCGGGACGTGGTCGCGGAACGAGCCGCCAGCCGTCATGCTGCGGTATACGGCCTCGATGCAGGCGAGCAGGTCGCCCTCGATCACCAGACGCCCCGCGCTGTAGAGTTCGCCGAACTCTCGGTCGGGGTTGCTCAGCAGGCGATAGAAGGCGGCGCGGTCGCGAAGCACCACGCGGGCGACGGGCGGGGCGTCGGGGTTGTCGGGGTTTCCGGGGGGCGCGATCGACTCGCCGTTCCACATCACCACCCGGATGGGGGGATTGTGCAGGTAGCGGAGCATCCGTTGCGCCAGCCGCCGCTCGACGCCAAGCACGCCCGCTCCGGGGCTCGCCCAGACGCCTGCTTCAGCGGAAACAGCCATGGGCTCGATCGACCGGTCCTCGTCGCGAAACATGACGCCCCCTCCATGAACAAGGGCAGGTTCGCATTGGCCTATCGCAGTCCATTTTAGTGAGCAAAGTCCGAAGGCAAGTCATTTTTATGCATCATTCAGTGCGGGAGCTGGGACGAAGCAGGGGCCTCCCGCGGACGTCATGCCCCGTCCCACCGCAGGACGACGCCCATCGCCTGCGTGCGATCCTGCAGCAGCATGCCGTAAAGGCCCGGCGCGTCGGCGGGGGAGCCGCGGTGGCTGATCAGCGGCGACATGTCCATCTCGCCCGCGGCCACCCAATCGAAGAAGAGCTCCGCGTCTCGCGCGAAAGTCCAGGGGTTGTCCGGCGTGGCGTGCATCGGGTGGGAGAAGTTGTGGGCCCCGATGATGGTGATGCTCGGGGCGTTGCAGAGGTCGTGGAAGTCGAACTCGCTCGCGCTGCGCGGACTCGAGAGGATGACCAGCCTTCCCTGCAGCCGCAGCGAGGCGACCTCGCCCGGGATCGCGGCCCCGTTGCCCGTGAGCTCGAAGGCGACGTCGGCCTTGCGCCCGCGCGTCGCGCGGGCGACGGCCTCCGCCACATCGCCCGCCCGCGCGTCGACGCCGATCACGCCCGCGCCGGGGATCCGCTCCAACAACCGCAGCCTGCTCGGGGCCACGTCCACGCCGATCACAGGGCTGGCCCCGGCGATGCGGCAGACCCGGGCCGTCAGTTGCCCGAGCAGGCCCAGTCCGAAGACGACGGCCGATTCGCCCCAGAGCAACCGTGACCGGCGGACGCCATTCATCACGATCTCGGCGGTGGTGAAGAACACGGCCTGCTCGTCGGCGACGCCGTCGGGGATCGGCCGGAGGTCTTCGGGCTTATGGACGTGATGAAGGGTGTGCGGCGCGTAGCTCCCCACGCGCTTCCCGACGAGCGAGGCGTCCGCGCCCGGGCCGGCGGCGGTGATTACGCCGACGTTGTTGTAGCCGGGCACGAACGGGAACCGGGTGATCTGGCCCCAGACGGATTTGGCGTCGGCTTCCCCGGCCAGGACGGTCAACTCGGTTCCGGTGCTGATCAGGCTCGCGAGGGTCCGCACGCGCACCTGCCCGTGCGCCGGCTCGGGGATCGGGCGGTCCTCGACCTCGACCTTGGCCGGACCGGTGAAGAGCACCGTGGGGTTCGACGGCATGGGAGGGCATCCGGTGGGAGAGGTGTCGGAATAATTTCAGGCGAGCGGGAGTTGAGCTGCGGCTGCAATGAATATAAGGCCTGGGTGCCGTTGTGGAGCCCGACTCACCACGGGCGACCGGCTAATATGCCGACCTCTATTTGGAGGCAACCGATGGCCGTGTCCCCGACCGCCCGGCGTTTCAAGATCGACCCGCTGCAATTGCTGCTGGTCGCGATCCCCATCGCCTGCGTGCTGCGCTTCACGGGCTGCTCGCCGGTGTGGGTCTTCATCGCGTCGTGCGTGGCCGTCATCCCGCTCGCGGGGCTGATGGGCAAGGCGACCGAAAACCTCGCCGAGACGCTCGGCGCCGGCATCGGCGGACTCCTCAACGCGACCTTCGGCAACGCGGCGGAGCTGATCATCGCGCTCGCGGCTCTCTTCAAGGGCCCGCAGATGTACCCGATCATCAAGGCCTCGCTCACCGGCTCGATCATCGGCAACGTGCTGCTCGTGCTGGGCCTCTCGATGTTCGCCGGCGGCGTCAAGTTCCGTCGGCAGACCTTCAACCGCACCGCCGCCGGGCTCGGCGCGACCATGCTCGCCCTCGCCTCCGTCGGGCTCATCCTGCCCACGATCTACCACTACCTCGTCTATGGCGTCCCGGGCACGCTGACCGCCGCGGCCAGCGCCGCCAAGGCACCCGACCCGAACATGCTCGACCACCTCAGCGAAGAGATCGCCGTTGTCCTCTTCGTGACCTACCTGCTCAGCCTCTTCTTCTCGCTCAAGACACACCAGCACCTCTTCGCCGGCGATGACCACGACGACCACGGCTCCGCCGCGACCCCGGCCGCCGCCACAGTCCCCGACGAGACCGCCGAGGCGCCCGCCGACCACCATCCCGAGTGGAGCCGGCGCTTCGCGATCGGCGTGCTGGTCGCCGCGACGGTCGGCGTCGCGGTCATGAGCGAGTTCCTCGTCGGCTCGGTCGAGGAGGCGGCCCACTCGCTGGGCATGAGTTCGGTCTTCGTCGGCGTGATCGTCGTGGCGATCATCGGCAACGCGGCTGAGCACTCCACCGCCGTGCTGGTGGCGATGAAGAACAAGATGGACCTGGCGGTGAACATCGCGGTGGGCAGCAGCCTGCAGATCGCGCTCTTCGTCGCCCCGGTGCTCGTCTTCGTCAGCATGTTCATGGGCTACGAACACCCGCTCGACCTGCACTTCACGCCGATGGAGGTCGTCGCGGTGGTGATCTCGATCCTCGTGCTGGCGATGGTCTGCAGCGACGGGGAGAGCCACTGGATGGAGGGCGTGATGCTCCTGGCCGTCTACGTGATGCTCGCCCTGGCCTTCTTCAACCTGCCCGACGCGGCGGGCGAGCGCGGCGAGGAGAGCGACCGCCATCGCGTGGTGCAGCCTCAGGCGCAGCCGTGAGCGGTCTCTGGAAGAAAAGAAAAGCCCAGTCACGGCTGTGCCTGGGCTTTGAAGAAGTTCGTCGAAGAGGTTCGTCGATTCAGCGCGGGAGAGCTTGATCAGTCGCGGTCGCTGCGCCCGGGCGACGCCGGCAGGCCCGCGCCGTTCGCGAGGTTGCAGATCGGATTGTCGCCCCAGGCGTAGCGCACGGCCTTGGGCGCCGGGACGCTCGGGCTGCTCACCACGACGGTCTGCCCGTCGATCTTCGCGTCGGCCCAGATGAACTTCCCGTCGCTCCCGGCGATGGCGAAGCCGTTGAGCTTGCCGTTGGACTTGCCCCCGCTCGCGCCGGCCTTGGGCTCCTTGATGACAAGCCCGCCGTGGGCATGGTCGAAGCTGACGCGGAGCGTCGCTCCTTCGGGCTTGGCGGACTTGAGGATCGGGCCGCAGGGGGCGACCTCCTTCTTGCCATAGGTCGTGTGCAGGGCGTTGAGGGCGAGGCGCAGGCCGACGTCCTGCTTGTTGCGCGGGTGGATGTCGTCGGCCTCGCCGATCTCGATGGCGACGGCCATGCCGGTGTTCGGCAGGGCGAGGGCCATGGTCTGGGCCTCGCGCAGCTCGGCCCAGAGGCTTTGGGTCGGATCGGCGCGGACGGCCATGTAGTTCGCGAGCTGGACGAAGTGGAAGCCGATCTCGTAGCCGAAGCGCTTGCGCCAATCGCGGATGAGCGTCTGGAAGAGCGTGCGGTATTGCTTGGGCCGGCCCGCGTTGGACTCGCCCTGGTACCAGATGGCGCCGCGGATGGCGAAGGGGGCAAGCGGGGCGATCATGCCGTTGTAGAGGACGCTCGGGGCGTTGGGGTTGTCGGGCCCCATCGGCGCGGGCGGAAGCTCGACCTTGCCGTAGTTCGCCTCAGTGGCGTACTTCCACGGGCCGGCGAGGGGGATGCTCGGCGAGTCGGGCAGCGACGGGCAGGCGAGGTACATCACCTCGGCGGGCCCGGTCATGCCGCCGGCGTATTTCTCGCTGTGGACGCGCACGGCGACGACGGCCTTGCCGCCCTTGACCAGCTTGGCGGGGACCGTGTAGCGGCGCTGGAACGACCACGAGTCGGGCCGCTGCGCCATCGTCACGCTGCCCACGGCCTCGCCGTTGAAATAGGTCACGTCGCTCTTGTCCGTCGCGCCGATCGCGAGCTGGAGCTCCTTGCCCACCCAGGCGGCGGGGATCTCGACGGCCTTGCGGAACCAGAAGATCCCGCTGAAGTCGAGCCCCTTGCTTTGCCAGCTCCCGGGGAGGTTCATCTCCTTCCATTCGCCCGAGGGCTCAGCCGGGCTGGCCCACCCGCGGCCGACGCCCTCGTTGCCCTTGTCGCGGATGCGCTCCTCGATGGAGGCGATGTCCTTCTCGTACTTCGTCTGCAGCTCCTTGAGGCGCGGGAGGTCGGCCGCGTAGTTGCTGACGATGTCTGCCACGGTCGGGTCGGCGATCAGCGCCTCGCGGCTGGTCCAGGCCTCGGCGACGGTCCCGCCCCAGGAGCTGTTGATGAGCCCGATGGGGACGTTCAATTGCTTGTGCAGTTCACGCCCGAAGAAGTAGCCCACGCCGCTGAAGGCCGCGACGGTCTCGGGGCGGCAGTCGATCCAGGTGGCATTGCCGATGTGCGTCTGGGGCTGGTCGCCCTTGAGCTTGGGGACGTTGAGCAGGCGAATCTGCGGATGGCGGGCCCCGGCGATCTCCTTGCCCGGCTCGTTGCTCATCGAGACGGACCATTCCATGTTCGACTGGCCCGAGCAGATCCAGACTTCGCCGACCAGGACGT
>JAPLMQ010000118.1 GCA_026386955.1 Planctomycetota bacterium | reverse complement strand
GCAATGGACCTGGTCCTCCTGGACCTGCGGGCAAGATGGGGGCGACGCCTCGGCCATGCACGGGATCATGCACGATCCGCGCCGGGGGCGCAAGCGAAGATTGCGTGAATTCCGCGGCGCGGAAATCCCGGACAGTAGTGGTTGAGCCACCCCTTTAAACATGAGCGTAAGTCATTAACAGACCAAGGCATCCGTTGATTTGACGAGTTTCCGCGACCCTGAGTTGCCGCCGAGGCTTGCCGGCTAGCGTTTTAGCGGGGATTTGGTTCGACGATTTTGCGGGTACATCGCATCGTGAATACTCGAAACCCCTTTTTGCCATGCTTCCGGAACGTCGCTCAATCACGAAACCCCTTGTTTTGAGCCAAAAACGCCATGTTGAAAGGGGTGGGTGGGTTGAGCGTACTCGCGAAGCCCACCGGTGCGGCGCACGACGACACGGAGCCGCGTACGCACACCGGACGCCCAACCGGTGGGCTTCGCGGATTCCGCGGATTCCGGGAGTACCGCTCAGCGCCACCCTACGCAGATGAGTCATGCGGATCGTCGCCGCGAGGCCGGCACTTCGCGCGGCGGAGTACCGCCTCGCCCTGTCTTCGGACACACAGTGTCCGTCTCTGATCAGGCTGCGCCTGATGGGAGAAGAGGCTGAATCAGCCTCACAACTCCCCCTTCACCCCCAAGTCGTGGTAGTAGTGCGTCACCTTCTTCTGGTTCTTCAGCAGCCACTTCACGCTCGGCTCGCCCTTCATCGCCTTGCGGATCGCCTTCGCGGTCGCTTCGCGGTGCGTCTGGAAGAGGATGTCGTGGTCGACCTTGGTCTTGGGGTCGGCCACCGAGGGGTCGAGCCAGACCGCGACGATGATGCCCAGGTCGTCCGCCTTCCGGATGGGGATGACCTTCGAGCGCACGGAGTCGAGCACCGCGTTCGCGATCGCGGCCTGCACGGTGCCCATCAGGATGTTCACGTAACGCGCGTTGGGCGTGGTGTACTTGCTCACCATCAGCGTGGCGGGGCGGACCTGCACGTCGCTGTTGAGGATCGCGAAGACGCGGGCGTGCCCCTTGATCTGGTCGCCCAGCAGGTTGGCGATCGCGTAGCCGACGGGTCCGTCGAGCTCGCCGATGATGACCTCCGGCTCGGCGGCGGACCAGGCGGGCTCGGCCTCGACGAGGGCTTCTCCGGTGCGCATCACGATTCGCTTGCTGGGCATGTCCTTCTCCGTGGTTTGAAGGGTTGAAGTTGGATGAGGAGAGACACAGGATAACGGTGAAGGCCCGACATGGGATCCCACAAGGGCTCTGTTGCGATCCTGAAACCCGTCAACAAACGCGTGGATTTCGCCAGCACGGTCTTCAGCCCCAACGGGGCGCAAGGTGATAGCCCGGGGCAACGCCCCGGGAAAATGGCGATTGAACGAGCGAGCCCTGAAAGGGCGAAACCCGTTTCACCAAACGGCCAGGTTGCGCCTTTACAGGGCTTGAATCAAATTCGACGACCTGACCCGGGGCGTTGCCCCGGGCTATCACCTTGCGCCCCTATGGGGCTCAATGCCAAGTCCAAGATCCTCGAAATCGTCGCGGTGGCAGAGCACCGCAACAGAGCAACCCACAAACAAAAAAAAGCCCAGGCGCCGATGCGCCTGGGCTTTCAATTCAATCAGGATGTCAGACGATCGCCGGGGGGCGATCAGAACATGAGCTGGACCTGGCCGCGGACGAGGAACTGGCCGCCGTGGTTGTTCACGTCGGTCTGGAAGCCCTGGCTGAGGGCGCCGGTGTTCGAGTTGAACGCGTAGCCGGCGTCGACGGTGGCCTTGACGCGCTGCTTGGCGAAGTAGTAGTTGGCGCCGCCGGTGACCACGTGGTGCACGCGGGGGTCGGTCGAGATCGACGAGCCGCCGGTCAGGCCCGGGTCGGCGGTGTTGTCGAGGTCGAGGTACTCATAGCGGGCGAAGGGCTCGAACTTGTCGGGGATGACGAAGTAGCCGGCCTGGACCACCGCGCCGAACTGGTCGGAGTTGGTGTTCAGGGTGGTGTCGGCGTCGTTGTACCCGTTGCGGTAGGCGATCGCGGCGAAGACGTTCAGGCCGCCGGTCTTGTACTGGCCGTCGATGGTCCAGCGGAGGTCCTTGTTGTTCCCGCCGTTGTCGCCGGTCTGGCTGAGCTGGTAGTTCACGGCGGCGCCGACGAAGAGAGCGCTCTCTTGGTCGTTCCAGGCGGAGAACTGCTCGGCCTGCTTCCAGTCGCCCATGAGCTTCACGTCGCCGCGGGCGGTGACGGTGATGTCATTGCCGTCGGAGGCGTAGCCAAGGCTGCTGAACTCGCCGGAGCGGATGCCGTCGTTGAGGGAGGCCTGGATGCGGACCGAGTCCGTGGGGTTCCAGGTGAGGAAGAGGCCCTCGACGTAGCCGGCGCTGAAGAGCTGGTTGACGTTGGAGCGGTCGACGGCGAGCTGGTAGCCGTCGTCGATCATCTCCTCCTTGAGGAACGCGGCCCGCTGGCGGCCGACGGCGAGGTTGACGTTGTCGACGATGTCGTAGCCGATGGTCGCCCGCTGGACGAACACCGAGCTGCTCGCCGATTCGCTCTCGCTGCCGGTCGCGAGGCGGATGTAGTAGGTCCAGGCGGGGGAGACGACGTGGCCGAAGAAGTTCAACTGGGTGCGGGAGACCTCGAAGCCGCTGAGGTTCTCGTTGTCCTCGGGGTCGAGGCCGCCGCTGCCGGGGGCGGGGTTCTTGGCGGTGGTGCGGTTGGCGTACTCATAGCGGGCCTGGATCAAGCCGCTGATGTTGAGGAGGAAGTTGTTGTCCTCCGAGGCGAGGAAGAAGTTCGTGCCGTTGTGGCCGGCGGTCATGCCGTTGGCCATGAGGCTCGAACGGGTGTCGGCGTCGGCGAGGACGTCCTTCACCAGGGCCTTGACTTCCTCGGCGCGCTGGGCGTTGAGCCAGGTCTGGGACTGCTTGCCCTCGAGCTCGTTGACGCGAGCGCGAAGAGCCGCAACCTCGGCCTTGACATCAGTGCCTTCGCTGGTGGCGTCGGCGTGGACCACGCCGGTGACGCCCAGCAGCAGACCGCTGCTCAGGGCAAAAATCTGTCGGGTTTTCATAAACCATCTCTCCAAAGAGGAACTCGCTTCTGCGGCCGGGGGCCCCTGATTCATCCACCCTGGACAACTCAGTCCCGGCCTCGCCTGGCATCCGCATCCAGGCCTTCCGTCATGGCGCCTACGCGACGCCCTTTTAAGCACATCCAAAAAACCGATTGGAACCCTCCCAAACCACCCAGACCGCATTCCCCGCCCCGATTGGCTGCAGCGGCGAAATCAGCGCCGACCGACGAGGCCACATTCCGGCACAGCGAGGTGAATGCTTGGCTGGGCGTCCGCACATGGGCCTTCGCCACGATCTCAACCGGCCTGTTTGTCGACTTCCGTCGACCCTTGGACCGGCCTCGGGCGAAGCCTTGAAACTGCATCGTGCCCCTGCTGACAAATCCCGTCAGCGATCCGGAACACGACGCCGATTTCCCCATCCCCCCTGCCCCTGGCTTTTCAGGCCGATTCGCTCGCAACCGAATCAGGCCCGTCAGCCAGCCAATGCGTGTGATTCTCCATATTACCGAGTCAGCCGTCAAGGCGGTTCACGTTCGAGCGGTCCGGAGGGGTGGGAAGTTGTTCACAATCCCACCCGGCTTCATGGCCCGCTCGGCCCTTCACTCAGCCCTTCACGTCGAGCCGACGCCCGGCGAACGATCCAACCGAAGCCGATCCGATCCCCGATCCGCCCGCCGCCGGCGCGACCTGCTGCTGCGCCAACTGCACCGCGGAATCGAGCAGGGCGATCGCGGCCTGCCCCTGTTGCTTGGCGACGCTCTGGGACTTCGCGGCGACAGTCATCGCCACTTGGAAGCCCAAACCGTCCGCCGACGATGCTGCGCTGATGTCGCTCATATTCCACCGAATCGGTCAGCACGTGCCTCGGACTCAAGAGATTCCTGCCCGCGCCCGCCCGAATCCCCGGACACGGCGAAAAAAACGACTTATCCGGGCCTGCCCCGCCGGGGCGTGTAACCCGATGCGGACTTGGTCGAATCCTTCGTACATCGCCCCATTTCGGCTGTTCGGGCACGTGGAAAACGAAGGGCGAATGTGGAAAAGATGATTCACGCGTGAATCAAGACACGGTTGAAAGGGTGCGGAGCGGGGGTGGAGCGAACCGTTAACAGAAAGTCGATTATAAGATATTTACAAAACTATTCTTATAGTAAATATACGGATCTCGCCAAGCTTGATTCACACCCCCTTTTTGATTCTGATTCAGAATCAAGATTCGTGAATCAAGAATCAAAACGGTGGATCAGTCGGCCCGGGTTCAGGCGTTGTCCCGGAGGATCAACCGCTTGAGCCGTTCGACCAAGTCCTGCAGCGAGACCTGCTCCATCGTGGTTGGGAGGATCACCTGCGGGTTCTCGACCAACTGCTTCTCCATCCGCTGGGCGGCGGTGATGATCGTCGAGTGGTTCTTCCGCCCCAAGGCCCCAGCGATCTCCGGATAGCTCAGCGGGGTCATCTGCCGGGCGAGGTAGGCCACCAGGGATCGGGCGAGGACCGTCCGGGCCTGCCGGCCGCTGTCGAGGATCTGGGCCCGGGTGACCTGCAACTGCTCGCCGACGACCTCGACGACGTGCTCGAACCGCACGGCCCGCCTCGGGGAGACGTGGGACTGCCCCTCGAAGAGTTGGTTGACGAGGGTGTGCCCGATCGGCTCGACCGGGGCGAGCAGCTGGGCCGGCGACGGGTCATGGATCGATGAAGCCGACGGAGCCGAGAGCGCCGATTGCGCGATCCGCCGTTGCTGCTGCAGGCTCGACATGGCGTGCAGCTTGGCCAGCATGCCTTCGAGCTCGCGCACGGAGCCGACGCACTTGGCCGCCAGCGCCTCCGCGACCGAGTCCATCAGCGTCAGCCCCCGCCGCTGGGCGAGCGTCCGCACGATGTTGCCGCGGGTCGCGGCGTCGGGCATGGCGATCTCGACGACCATCCCGCGAACGCACCGGCTGACCAAGGCCTCGCTGAACTGCCGGATCAGCTTGGGGTGGCTGTCGCTGGCGAGGACCACGCGGGCCCCGCCCAGTTCGATGGCGTCGAAGGAGTGCAGGAACTCCTGCTGCGTCGCCTGCTTGTTGGCCAGGAAGTGGACATCGTCGACCGCCAGCACGTCGAGCCCGCGGACCTTCTTGCGGAAGGCCTCGATGCGGTTGGTGCGCATCGCGACGAGGAACTCATTGGTGAACTGTTCGCCGGTGGTGTAAAGGACGCGGGCCTGCGGGTTGCGTTCGAAGACGCGGGCGCAGATGCCCTGGAGCAGGTGGGTCTTGCCCAAGCCGCAGACGCCGTGGATGAAGACGGGGTGAGCGGAGGAGGCGGGGTCCTCCGCGAGGCGGACGGCGGCGGTGTAGGCCAACTCGTTGCTCGGGCCGCTGATGAAGGCGTCGAGGCGGTGGCGGAGGACCGGGGCGGTGTCGCCGAAGAACTCCAGCCCGCCGTGGGGGCGCGCTGGGCTTGGCCGACGGGCGGGGGAGGGGCGGCTGATCGGCCGGCTGATGACGTCGGCGGGGCCACGTCCGGGGCGGACAAGAGCGGCGCCTTCGCGCTTGGCGGTGACGGTTGACCCATCAGGCGAGGCGCCGGCGACGGCCACAGCCGGCGCGCCGGCCGTCGGGCCCGCGGCCTGTTCCTGCTCCCCATCCAACCCCACGTCGGCAGAGGTCTCCAGCGCGGTGCTTGGCCCCTCGAAAAGATCGGGCTTCACCTCGACGCGCAGGTCGATCTGCTCGCCGCCGACTTCGTGGCTCGCGGCGTGGCGGAGGTTCTCGCCGAAGTTCTTGCCGATCCAGTCCGCCACGAAGCGGTTGGGGACCGAGACGTCGAGCCTGCGGTGCTGGTCGTCATAATGGAACTTCGCGGTGCGGTCGAACCACATGCTGTAGCGACGCGGGCCGACGGATTGAGCCAGGCGTTGGGCGATGCGGGCGCAGACCGACCGCGCTGAGGTCGTTGGGGGCACGATCTCTCCTTGCGGCGATGATGGGTCGGGAGGTAGTCCGGACCGATCGGGGGTGAAGGTCGACTGACGAATTGTCAGGCCACGGAAATGGGTCCGTCCGAAGCTCGCCTCAACCCGCGGCCGGGTTCCGAACTGATGTCAGGAAGAAGCCGGTGGAGTTGAGCCCGCACGAGGCGACAATCCTTCGTCGCTGGTGAGAAGATAAGCCGGTGGGCTCGGCGCATCAACAGGCAAAACTTGAGAAATTCCGCGGAATCCCCTCATAGTTCGCTCATTCAAGCATTTGAGCGCGCCACTTTTTTTTATCCACGCTCTTCCACACATATGCACCGGGGAAAGTGTGGACAATCGCGCGCCGCGTCCGCGCCGCCCGCGCGCTCAGGCTAACGCCATGATCATCGCCAGCTTGCGCGCCGTGACCGCGAAATCAAGGCTCTCGTAGAGTTTTTTTGCCGGCTTGTTGATCTCGTCCACCGCGAGCACCATCGTCGCGCACGACTTCGCCTGACCCAGCGCCAAGCCGTGCGTGAGCAGCCGCCGCGCCAGCCCACGCCCGCGCGCCGCGGTCGACAGCCCCAGGTAAACCAGCTCCACCGCGTCGCGCTGCGGCAGCGGGGCCAGCAGCATCACCGCGTCCGGCTCGCCCGCGCGATGGACCACCATCCAGAGGTCCGGATCGAAGACGCCCGCCGCCATGTGCCCGTCGATGATGTCGTCGATGTCGCGCATGCCCACCAAGTCCGGGCAATCGAGCGTCTCCTCGTAGCTCGCGAGGATCGCCTTGGCGAAGAGCGGGCGAAGCTCAGGCGCCCAGAGCGTCACCTCCTGCCCGGGATCGAGGCCGAGCATCGCCGCCAAGGTCAACGCCGACGCCCCCCCTCCGGCATTGACGCCGAAACCAACCCCTAGTGGCTTTTCGTTCCGACCGCGCGCCGTCTTCCGCTCCATATAGTGGAGGTCCGCCACCATCTTGAAGCCCGACCGCTCCAAAACTTGCCGCTCGACGCCCAGCCACGGGTCGAGCAGCGCCTGCACCAGCCGGACCCGCTTGCGGTCGGCGGCTGCACACGCCTCGCGCACCAAGGCCGCGGCCAAGTCGGCGTGGATCCCCTGCAGAGGCGAGATCATCGCCATCGCCGCCCGCCCCGCCGCGGGAAGGATCAGCGCCGCCGCCACCGGCCGATCGTTCCGCCATGCCAGCCAAAGCCAATCAAGCGACAGCTCCGCCTCGGCGGCGTAGTCGAGCATCCGGTCGACCGCCGGCTCGGTCGGCCGCGGCGTGCCGGTGAGCAGCAGCGCGATCGCGAGCCGTTTCTGCCCGGGCTCCGCCAAAGCGACGCGGGTGGATTTGGCCGGATCGAGATTCGATTCGGGATTTGATGAAGGTTCCTGCACGCTCACGCGGGTCGCCCTTGCAACAGGCCGCGAAGGCATGGGAAGGCCACGGATTGGCCACCCGCCGATTGACCCGCCCCCGCCGTATCGTAGAATGAATCCAGCACGCGCCGCTCCTTTTCGCAACAGCCCCTTCGCGAGCATCTTATGACGCGCACGACCCGTTCATCGATTCTCGCCGTCGCGATGGCCACGCTGTTCCTCGCCGCCGCCGCTCCGCGGGCCGAGGCCAAGGGCTTCCCCGAGCCGGCGCCCTTCCCGATCACCTGGGAATTCGAGTTCACGCACGTCAAGCCCCTTCCCATCGCCGTCAAGGGCGAGGACGGCCACTACCACTGGTACTGGTTCATGTCCTACAAGGTCGTCAATCGCACCGGCGAGGATCGACTTTTCATCCCCGACGTCGTCGTCACCTCCGACCGCGGCGACATCGTCACCGCCAACAAGAACCTCCCCGCCAACGTCTACGTCGCCGTCAAGACCCGCATCGGCAACTCCCTCATCCAGACGCCCAACCAGACCGTCGGCCCGCTCCTCCAAGGCGAAGACTACGCCAAGGAGAGCGTCATCATCTGGCCCGACTTCGGGCACGACGTCGACCACCTCAACATCATGATCGCCGGGCTCAGCGGCGAGTGGATCGCCTTCGACCCCAGCGCGCCGGACCCCGTCGCGGCCCCCGAGCCCAAGGCCGCCCCCGCGCCGGCCGCCGCCGAGACGCAGCCCGCCGCCGAGGGCGAGTCGTCCGACGCCGCCCCCGCGGAAACCAAGCCCGCGCCCGCTCCCAAGCCCGCGTCCAAACCCGCCCCCATGGCCAAGCCGGCCCCGGCCGCGCCCGCCAAGCCCTCCGCCACCGCGATGATCTTCCGCAAGACGCTGATGATCTCGTATGACCTGCCCGGCACCAACGCCCCGATCCTCGAGACCGTCCTGCTCTCCAAGGGCGAGACGTGGATCATGCGCTGATTTCGTCTGGCCGACCGATCCGAATCACAGCCATCCCCATCCCGTTCCACAGGGGGAACCCCATGCGAATCTTGACGCTTCGGTTGTTGGGTTGCGCGCTGGCGGCCGCGGGCCTCGTCGCCTTCGCGGGCGGCTGCGCCTCGAAGACCGGTGCGGCGACGAAGAGCGACGCCTCCTCAACCCAGCTCGCGGAGCCCTTCTTCGCACGGGTGCAGTTGACGCTCTTCCGCGTCGCATGCCCCGCCGGGCATCTCGCCGATCTCGATGCTGCCGCGCTGGCGAAGAAGAGCGAGACCGCACGCTCCCTTGAGGCCGAGCTCGACAAGATCGGCCCGACCGCCGTGGTCACGCAGAGCGACCAGCAGCATGACCTCCGCAAGGAAAGCGCCGTCAACTTCAGCGCCCGCATCCCGGTCGTCGAAAACTCCCGCAAGTCCGGAGACGGCCCGCCGATTCAAACCATCCACTACGAAAATGTCGGGGCGATCCTGAAGGTCCAGGCCGAGCCCGATCGCCGCGGCGGGTGGGATCGGCCGTGGGTGAACGCCTCGATCTCCGCGGCCAGCGTGCGGCAGGCGGAGTCGCGCCCCGCCCGCGAAGGCTTTCAGGGCACCAAGCTCGACAACTGCATGCTCTCCTTCTCGTTCCCGCTGGAGGGCGATCGGCCCCAGATCTCCCTGGGAGGAACCGACGCTTCGCCGAACGGCGGCGACTCGGCGGGGATCGTCTACGTCAGTGTTGCCCGCCTGGTGGTGACGCGCATCAAGCCCTGAAGCGCCCGGGGCAGATGGAAAGAGGCATTCGATGAATCAGGCCAACCATTTCTTCATTGAGAATGACTTGGCGACGCCGTTGTGCATCGCCCTCGAGCCGGAGGGAGCCATCCATGCGCTGCGGCCGGGCGAGACGCTGACGGTCCGCGAGACGTTCAACATGTCGCCTTCAACGTTGCAATTGAGCACGTTGAAGGACGGCGGGTTGGTGCTGGCGATATGGACGGGCGACGGCGAGGTGTCGGCGAAGATCGGCGAGTCCGATCTTCGCGATTTCCCCTGGGAGTGAGCTTGGATATCCGCCAGGTCAGGAACAGGATCAAGCCGCCGCAAGCGGGTTGACCTCTCCCCCATCTCTCCAGACACACACATTCCCCCTGCCTCACGCCACCCGGTCCGCCACCAGCACCCGCGGCAGGCTCTCGTGGTCGGCCAGCACCTGCGCGTTCTCCAGTCCCGGCGCCTCGTGGGCCATCTTCAGCACCGCCGCCTTCTGCGACGCGGCGATCTCCATCACCAACTGCCCGGGATGCTCGAGGAACAGGTAGGCCTGCTCGATGATCGGGCGGATGAAGGCCAGCCCGTCGGCCCCGCCGCGCAGCGCGCCCGTCGGCTCATAGTCCTTCACGTTCGGGGCGACCTCCGCCCACTCCGCGTCGCTGATGTAGGGCGGGTTGCTGATCAGATACCGGAACCGCTTGCCCGCGATCGGGGCCAGCAGGTCGCCCTCGAGGAACTCGATCCGCTCCGCGACCTTCTGCTCCTGCGCGTTGGCCCGCGCGACCGCCAGGGCCTCGGCCGAGATGTCCGTCGCCATCACCCGGCTGTTGGGCACGTGCTTCGCCAACGCGATCGCGATCGCCCCCGACCCCGTGCAGACGTCGGCGATCAACGGCCCCAGGAACCCCGGCGTCCGCCGCGCATGCTGCACCACATGCTCGACGATCGTCTCCGTGCTCGGGCGCGGGATCAGCACGTTCCGGTCGACCTTGAGCATCATCGAGAAGAACGGCGCGTGGCCCACGAGGTAGTCCACCGGCTCGTGCTTGACCGCCCGCTCGACCAACTCGCGGAACGCCGCCCGCTCCAGGTCGCTCGCGGGGCGGTCGGGCTCCATGTAGAGCTTCAGCCGCGGGACCGAGAGGACGTGCGACAACAGCATCTCGGCCGAGAGGCGGGGACTGTCGATCCCCTTGCTCGTGAAATACTCCGTCGTCCAGACGAGCAGGCGGCGGGTCGACCATGAAGTCGTGGCGTGGCTCATCGCGGTGGATTGTAGTCGCGGGGCCCGGCCAACAACGAAGCGCCCCGCCTCACCCCCGTTTCCTTTGCGATAGCATCATGGCCATGCGGGTCGCGATGATCAGCAACAATGCGTGGCTCGACGAGGAACTCGCCACGCTCCAGCAGCTCGCGGGCGGGCTCGCCGAGGCGGGCGTGCAGGCCGTGCAGGTCCTGCCCAACGACCTCGACCCCGACGAGGCGGCCGGGATGGGCGACTGCGTCGGGTGGGCCGACTCCGCCTGGTCGAGCCTGCGCTCGCTGCGCCTCCGCCGGCTGGCCGACCGCCTGGAGGAGCTGGACGTCGACGTCGTCCACGCGCTCGACGGGCGACTCTGGACCGGCGCCCTCCAACTCGCCCGCCGGATGGACGTGCCCTCGGTCCTCACCGCCGGCTCGCGCACCGACGTCGCCCTGGCGGAGCGGCTGCGCCCCGCGATCGAGCGGGCCAAGGCCGTGGTCATCGCGACGACCATCCCCCTGGGCGACGCGCTGGGCAAGGCCTTGGGCCCCGACGTGCCGCTGCACGTGATCCACCCGGGCGTGCCCGCGCCGGAGAACCCGCCCGCGCCCTTCAGCACCGGCGAGGGCATCTTCTGCGCGGCCGTCTGCGGAAGCGGGATCTACGACGCCGACTGCCAGGCCTTCTTCGAGGCTCTTCCCACCATCATCGAGGAATTCCCGCAAGGGCAGTTCTTCCTCGACGGACAGGGGCGCGACCAGCACCCGCTCTGGCAGGCGGCCCGCAAGCACAAGCTGCTCGCCAACGTCAGCATGGTCCCGCGACGATTGGGTAGGCGCGAGCTGCTGCTCCGCGCCGACCTGTTGATCCAGCCCCAGCCGCTGGGGCGCTCGCGCGGGCTGGTGCTGCAGGCCCTCGCGCGAGGCGTGCCCGTCCTCGCCTGCGCCGACCCTTGGCTCGATTATCTTGTCGACGACCAGTCGGCCTGGCTGGTGGAGTCGCCCACGCCCGAGGGCTGGCAGGAGTTGCTCCGTCGAGCCGCAGGCGACGCCCCGCGCGCCCGCGCGCTGGGCGGCCGGGCCCGGCATTGGGTCCGCCCGCGGCACGACCTCGCGGGGCAGGTGAACCTCACGGCCCGCGTCTACCGCCAGCTCACCGGGCAGGTCATCCGCTTTCCGGGGTAGGAATTGTTAGCCGGAAGCGCAAGCGACGGGACAGGGACGCCACGAATACCGGCACAGCCAGAGGTATGCAGCAGGTCCACCGCTAACAAATGCGTTCGCTCCGCCTCGATCCCCATGAGTCCCTTCCGGTATCGGGGCCATGTACCATCGTGTGCAGCCATCGACGTCCCAATCGAAAGACGCGCCATGTGGACCGCCACGACCATCGCCGACCTTCGCCGCCACCGCCTCGCCCTCAAGGGCCGGGTCGCCTTCGTGCCCACGATGGGCGCGCTGCACGCCGGGCACATCTCGCTGGTCGAGGCCGCCCGCGGCTTGGCCGACCACGTGCTGGTGAGCGTCTTCGTCAACCCCACGCAGTTCGGCCCCAATGAGGACTTCACCCGCTACCCGCGCCCCATCGAGCGCGACCTGGCGATGTGCCAGGCCGCGGGCGTCGCGGGCGTCTTCAATCCCGGCGTCGAGGAGATCTACCCCTCCACCATCCCGCCCTGCGACGTCAACATCCCCTCGATGGCGACGATCCTCGAAGGCGCGATCCGCCCCGGCCATTTCGCCGGCGTCTGCCGCGTGGTGCTCAAGCTCTTCAACCTCGTCCAGCCGAACGTCGCCTGCTTCGGGCAGAAGGACCTGCAGCAGCTCCGCGTGATCCAGGCGATGGTCGCCGACCTGAACTTGCCGCTGGCGATCCAGCCGGTGCCGACGATGCGCGAGCCCGACGGCTTGGCGATGTCGAGCCGGAACGTCTACCTCAAGCCCGAGGAGCGACGCCACGCGGTCGGCTTGTCGAAGGCCTTGGCGGAGGGGCGGGCCCTGATCGAGACCATTGGCGAATCCGACCCCGCGCGCGTCGAGGCGGCCATGCGCCAGGCGCTCAAAGCCCACCACATCGAGCCCGACTACGCGGTGGCCCGCCACCCGATGACGCTGGCGCCGCTCGACAGCATCGACGTCCGGCAGACGCACGGCGCGGCCCTGCTGGTGGCAGGCAAGCTGGGATCGGTGCGGCTGATCGACAATGTGGTGCTAGAGTCCGCCAACGCGTGAAGGGCCCGACCATGCTCAACCGGGTTTTCTTGGGACTTGCCTTGGGGACGCTGGCGCTGATGGCCGTCGGCTGTGCCCGCGACGCCGCTCCCACCGACGTCGCATCGCCGTCCAAGCAGTCATCCGGGTTCGCCATCATCGAGTTCACGCGCGAAGGCGGACAGCAGCCCGATTTCTTCTGCCTGGAAGCGAAATACGGCTACATCGTTGACTGGAAAGGCCCGGACGGGCACGCATTTTACCTGTTCGACCGCCCGCGGCAGAAGCGATTCATGACCCACGACTGGACACGGTTCCTCGAAGAGGTCCGACGACTGCCCGATGGGATCGAGATCCAGCCCGTCAACAAATGCGGAGCCCCCTTTGAGTACGGGATGCCTGAAAAGCAGCTCGCGGTGCTGGACCAAGCGCTCAAGGCGAAAAAGATCCGGCGCGTCAGTGCAGACGACCCGGACAAAATGACGGCCTGCTTCTGCGAGTTGAAGGCCTATCGCGTGCTGCACGACGCCGACGCGCCGACGCCGCCTCAGCCCGTCACGCCGTGATCCTTCAGCGCCTTCACCAGCACCTCGCGCGTGGCCGCCGTCGGCTCGCACATCGGCAGGCGCAGCTCGCCCGTGTCCATCCCCGCGATCGACATCGCCGTCTTGATCGGGATCGGGTTGGTCTCGATGAACATCGCCTTGCAGAGCGGATAGAGCTGCAGGTGGACCTTGCGGGCCCCCGCAAAGTCGCCGCGGAGCACGGCCTCGGTCAGCGCCTTGACCCGCTGCGGCACCAGGTTCGACAACACGCTGATCACCCCGCGGGCGCCCACGCTCATCAGCGGGAGCGTCAGCGAGTCGTCGCCCGAGAGGATGATGAACTTCGCGGGGTCGCAGAGCTGGGCGATCTCCGACGCGACGTCGAGGTCGCCCGTCGCCTCCTTCACGCCCACGATGTTCTTGTGCGCCGCCAGGCGGGCGACGGTCTTGGGCTCCATCTTCACCCCCGTGCGCCCGGGGATGTTGTAGAGGATGATCGGCAGCGCGACCGCGTCGGCGACGGTCATGAAGTGGCGGTAGAGCCCCTCCTGCGTCGGCTTGTTGTAGTACGGGTTGACCATCAGCGCCGCGTCGGCGCCGACGTGGGCGGCGTGGCGCGTCAGCTCAAGCGCCTCGCTCGTCGCGTTCGACCCCGTGCCTGCGACGACCGGCACCCGCCGCTTCGCCCCCTTCGCGGCCGCGACGACCTTCTCGATCACCAGCCGGTGCTCCTCGTGGCTGAGCGTGGGCGACTCGCCGGTGGTGCCCACGGGCACCAGGCCGTCGATCCCGCTCTCGATCTGGAAGAGCGCGTTGGCGGTCAGCCGGGCGTAGTCGACCTCGCCGCCCCGGAACGGGGTGATCATGGCGGTCAGGGTGCCTTGGATGGTCGCGGTCATCGTCGTTTCTCGGCGAAAAGAGGGGCTTTCCCCGGGAGTCGGGGCGAAGCGAGGGGGATCACTGTAGTTTCCGATTTGGCCGGGGGCAAAGGCGAAGGGTGGGAGCGGCGGGCATCGACGTCAGCCCGAGCGTCTTCCTGAAACAGCCCTCACATCGGCATGCCGACGATCGTCCCCTCGAAGACCATCGTCCCCCGCGCGAGGATCTGGGCCCGGCAGGTGATCCGGCGGGGGCGGAAGTCGCTCTCGAGCCCCAGGATCAGCAGCCGGTCGCCCGGCACGACCTGGCCGCGGAACTTCACGTCCTCGCAGCCCACGAAGCCCATGAACTTCTGGTCCTTGAGCCGAAGCAGCGTGCAGAAGCTCGCGAGCTGGGCGGCGGCCTCGATCATCAGCACGCCCGGGAAGATCGGCCGGCCGGGGATGTGCCCCTCGACCCAGAACTCGTCGGCCTTGACGTCCTTGTAGGCGAGCCCCGCCGTGGCGCCCTCCGCCAAGTGGATGATCCCGTCGAGCATGCGCATGTGCCCGCGGTGCGGGTTGACGCGCTCGATGGCGGCCGTGTCGTAGGCGACCTTGTTCAGGTCCAACGAAGCGATGTCGAAGAGATGCGGAGGCACCATGCCTGGGAAGTCTCGGGAGAGGAAAAGTCCAAGGAGAGGCCGAGCCACGTCGAGCCAAATCGACCCACGCCGCGCGGCGATGGGACGGCGGACCGGCTCCACGGGGAAGCCCTGCGACTATAACCGAAACGCAAATCGAGACGCGCCGGCGTGACGCGTCGCAGCGAACGGACGCCTTTCCGGGCCGTCCGAAGGCAACCGATGCCGGCTCAGGCCTGCCCGGCAGGCGGGGCGCCGTCGCCCTCGCCCTCGCGGGACTCGAGCACCTTCACGCGCACCGCCTGGGCGGCATTCTTGATGTCCTGCATCAGCTTGCGCACGCGGGTCCCGGCGGCCTTGTTCCCGCCGGCGGCCTTGCGCACGTCGTCTTCCGCGTTCGCAACCAAAGTCTTGAGGTTTTCAAAGGACTCGAGCATGCCGTTGACTCCTAGTTAGGCCTCGCCATCTTTCCGGAACCCACAACCTTCCCCATGCGACAGCCAAGGCCCAATAAGCCTACCCGCCTCCCCCCTGCCGGGCAACGATCAGGGGGACAATCGATGTTCTGGTTTCGTTTGGGTTGGATGGGCCGACGCTCAAATCAAACCGTCTTCAACTTCGCCACATCCAGCGCCACATTCACGCTCTTCGCGATCGACGCGAACTCGGTGATCTCCGCCTGCGTGAAGAGCAGCCCGCCCGCGGCCTGGCTGCGCATCGCCGCCTCGTGCTCGAGCTGCCCGGGCAGCATGCACTTGCCCTCGGGCGGCGAGTTGCCGTGGCCGAGGATGTCGGCCAGCACCGCTTTGACGTTGCTCTGCTGGTCGCGCTTGAGGGCGAAGTTCCCGCCGTTGATCGCGTCGGGGTGGATCGCCTGGAAGAAGAAGTTGGGCGTGGTTTTCTCGCCGGGCGGGGCGATCTCGGGGCGCGAGCGGAGCGTGGGGAGCGACCCGCCGATGTAGGCCGCCATCAGCTCGTCGATGAGCGAGAGGCCGTAGCCCTTGTGCTGCCCGAACGGGAGCAGCGCCGCGACCTTCGTCGGGTCCGTCGTCTCCTTGCCCTCCTTGTCGACCGCGCTGCCGGGGGGCAGCGGCTTGTTCTCGCGCACGAACTGCTGCACGCGCCCCATGGCGACGGTGCTGGTCGCCCAGTCGATCACGATCGGGTATCCGACCGCGGCGGTGGTGGGGAAGCCCCACGAATGCGGGTTGGTCCCGAGCGTGGCGAACTTCCCGCCGAAGGGCACGACCTCGGCCAGGGCTGCCGTGCAGTTGGTGTAGGCGATGTAGCCCTTCTTCGCGGCGTCCATGACGTACCCGCCGCCCCAGAGGTAGTGGAAGGCGTGGTCGACGCTGACGATGCCGACGCCGAACTCGTCGGCGAGGCGCATCGCCGCCTCCATCGCCTCGAAGCCGACGGCCTGCCCGAGCTTGCGGTTGGCGTTCCACCGCTGGGCGGCCTTGAAGCGGGAGGGGTGCTTCTCGATCGCCGCGCCCGGCACGCACCCGGGGCTCTTCTTGTTGCCCGAGCCGAAGTGGTCGTCGAGGTGGAGGGCCTTGAGCCCGTTGTGGGTCTTGATGCCGTGCCACGAGGCCATCTCGCAGAAGCGGGCCGCCTGGCCTGACTCCTGCGCGGAGTAGCCGCGGGAACGGTAGGCGGCGTCGATGATGGCGTTGTGCGTGGCGACGGGGAGGACGAAGTCCATGGCGGGCTCCTGCGGATGTATCGTGCGGGGCGGACATGATAACCACAAAGCCCACTGATCCCGACGGTACGCCGTCGGGTTCGGTGGGGTCGGCCCCGCGGGTATCCTTCCCCCGTGGAACTCGACGTCCCGCCACAACCCCGCCTCTCCTTCCGCGTCTTCGCATGGCTCTGCATCGCGACGATGCTCCTCGCCGCGCTCGCGGAACTCGCGATGGGCCGACGGCTGTTCTCCGCCTCGGGGCGCATCCTCCTCTGGGTCAGCGACGTCAACGGCCCGGAGAACTCCCAACAGACCTTCGACTGGTACTCCTTCTCCCACGTCATCCACGGCATGGCGCTCTATTGGTTCGCGCGCATCCTCGGGCGCGCGAAATGGCCGGTCGGCGCGGCCCTCCTCTTCACCGTCGTCGCCGAATCGGCTTGGGAGGTGCTGGAGAATTCATCCTGGGTGATCGACCGCTACCGCCAGACCCTCGCGGCCGGGTACGTCGGCGACAGCGTCTACAACTCGATGTGCGACGTCCTCTGCTGCGTCGCCGGCTTCGCGCTGGCGCGCAAGCTCCCCGTCGCCGCGACGATCGCGCTGATCATCCTCATGGAGGTCGGCGTCGCCTTCGTCATCCGCGACAACCTAACGCTCAACGTGATCATGCTCTTGCACCCCTTCGAGGGGATCAAGCAGTGGCAACAGGGCGCGGGCCCGGGGTGACATGAAGGACGGAAGGATGGAGGACTTCAGTCCTCCATCCTCAAGACGCCTCAAACCCGATCCAGCGCCAACTCATGCGCCTCGTGGTACCGCTTCGCCAGGTTGTACCAGTCGAAGTGCTCGCTGAAGCTCTCCACGCTGTTGCGCAGCGAGATGCGCTCGCGACGATTCATCTGCGAGAACCTGAACATCCGGTCGCACAACGCGTCGGCCGCGTCGTGGAAGCTCACGTCCCTGCGCCGCAGCACATACAGCCCCTTCTCCTCGTGGTCGGGCAAGAGCTGCACCAAGTACGACCCGAAGCCGGACAAATCGCTCGTCACCGCGGGCACGCCCAGCGCGATCGACTCCAGCGGCGTGTAGCCCCACGGCTCGTAGTAGCTCGGGAAGACGCCCAGGTGGCACCCGCGCACGAAGTGGTCGTACTCCATGCCGAAGAGCGGTTTCGCCGGCGTGATGAAGTCGGGGTGGTAGACCACCTTCACCGGGTCGCCCCCCAGGTTCCACAGCCGGCAGGCGCGGAGCTGGTTGAGCACCTCGTCCTTCTGGTCGTCGATCAAGTCGTGCGTGACGATGATCGGCGGCTGGTCCCGCCGCCAGGCGTGCATCGTCCTGCGAAGCCGCAGCAGCCAGTATTCGTCGACCAGCGAGTTGAAGTCCGGGATCTTCCCCGCCGCCGTGCTGTGGAAGAGCTTGTCGGCGATCTCGCCCTTGATCCGGTCGGTCGCCAGCTTCAGCTCGTTGAGCAGCGCCTGCGACTGCAGGGCCGTGACGTTGATCGACTTGAACGGCCGCTTGGTGATGATGAAGCAGACGACGTTGATGCCCTGCCCGGGCGGGGCCGCGGCGTTGGCCTGGCGCAGCCGGTGGTTCAGCCGGGCGAGGGCCTCGATGGTCAGGTCCATGCCCTTGTTCTTGTACTCGTAGCGCCCGGACGTGAAGAAGTAGAGCGTGCGGTCCAGGTCGAAGCTGTAGCTGGGGAAGAAGTGGCCCATCGTGAACTGATGGATCTTCTCCTTGTAGATCCGGTGCAGGTTCTGGAACTCGTGCAGCGCGGCGAAGCGCTGGATGTTCAGCCCGTTGGGCAGCACGACCTCCGGGCTGCGCCCCAGCAGGTGCCGGCATTCCTCGGCCGTGACGTCGGAGACGGTGGTGAAGACGTGGCTGCCGTGCGCGGCCGCCCGCTCGATCTTGTACTGCGCCTCGACGTTGAACTTCTTCGCTTCGACGAAGGGGTTGTAGAACGGGAGCTGGTTGTAGAAGTTCTGGTCGTGCATCGCCAGGTAGCGGCCGAGCATCGTGGCGTGCGTGGTGAAGACCACGGCCCCGGGCCAGTTCTCATGGCGGAGCGCCGGCACCGCCGTCGCCGCCATCCACTCGTGGAAGTGGGCGACGAGCCTGCGCCGGGGCGACTCCTTGGCGGAGAGGTAGGTGAGGAAGCGGGCGACGCCCTCGCCGAAGGCGATGACGTTGTTGAGCAGCTCGTCGTTGGGGGGCGTGGAGATGTCGTGGTTGCGGAAGAGGCGGTACTTCACCTCGTGCAGCCGGCGGAAGACGTCGAGGTAGTTGATGAGCACGACGTGCGGGCGCCCGGTGACGAGCCAGCGCCCGTAGTGGGTGCCGATGCCCTCGTCGCGCATCTGCTTGACGGCGGCGCCGACGGGCCCGCTGAGCGCGGTGGGCTCGAACTCGACCGCCATGGTCGCGGGGTTGGCGGGGCCGACCATCACGTAGCGCGTGCCCCAGCGCTCGATCATGCTGGGGACCTTGGAGCGCAGGACGGTGTAGATGCCCCCGAGCTGGTTGCAGACCTCCCAGGCGATCTCGAGCAGCAACGGCTCGCCGCGGCGGGCGCGGCTGGGCCTGGGCTCCGAAGCGCCGGCGGGGATCGGGTTCGGGACGGGGCTTTCGTCGTCGGGCAGGTCCATGGCGAGGGGATCCGTGTCAGGCGGGTCCGTGTCAGGCGAGTCGGGGCGTCGATTATCCCGACCAAGACATCGAGGTGGATGAAGATGACAGATGCGCCCTGCTTGTGGACGGGGCGTGGAGCGGGATTGTACGTCGGCGCGAAAAAAGAAAAACCCGGCCGCGAATGACCGCGAAATCGGTGGAGAAACATGGCTCTTGTAGGGTGGGTTGAGCGGTAATCCGCGAAGCCCACCGGTGGGGCGCAGGGTCAAGCACGGAACTCCAAGTCAATCACCCATCGCCACGTCGTGCGGTCGGCGTGCGTTTTCCATGTCTCATCAGACGAAGTCTGATCAGAGCCGGACACTGTGTGTCCGGAGTTCGGGCGAAAGCGGTACTCCGCTCGCACGTCTTCATGAGCGATCCAAATACATGGCGCGCACACGACGGTTTTCCATCGAATCGTCCCCGCGAGTTCGGCACGTCGCGCGCGGCGGAGCACCGCCTGGCGCCTGAAGAACGGGGACACAGAGTTTGTGAACTTTTCGATCGTCGGTTTCGCCACGCTTGAAAAGTCCCTGAGAGGAGACGCCCGGCGGCAACTTGGCGATCATTAGGGGTAGTTTCAGACTGGCATTCTGACAGTCGTTTCTACGAGATCGAAAAGTTCACAAACTCACAGTCCCCGGCTCTGATCAGACTTCGTCTGATGGGAGGAGAAAAGATCTCCGTCGCCTGTGTGACGTGATGTCTCTGGCTTGCCCTGCGCCGCACCGGTGGGCTTCGCGGATTACCGCTCAACCCACCCTACAAGACACGGCCGCGCCTCAATCCATCGCCGGCTTGGCGGGCGGCAGCGGCTTGCCCATCAGCTCGCGCCAGCACTCGTTCCGCAGCCCGATCTGCTTGTAATGATCGCTCTGCCCGCAGAACGGCGGCCACTCGTGGAAACGCTGCGAGGCGATGCCCGGCCCCTTGGCCGCGTCGTGGTTCCACGCCGGGCCGCCCCGCTCCTTCGCGGAGGTCTTCCGGCTGAACAGGAACTTGAGCATGTGCCGCGGCCGGCCCGAGCGGTTCGGCGACGCGGCGTGCCAGATGTCGTAGTGCGTCAGCGCGATCGACCCCGCCTTGACCGTCATCGGCACCTGCCCGCGCAGGTTCGCGTAGGTCGCCATGCGGTCGGTCGGGGCGTTGCGGAAGTGCGTGCCGGGCATCACGATCGTCGGCCCCATGTCGACCGTCACGTCGTGCGGGTAATACATCCCCAGCACGACCTTCACCTGGTGGTGCCGGGCGTTGACGCTGTCCTGGTGCCACTCGACGCCGCGCTGCCCCGGGCGGGTGCAGTGCCAATGCCGGTGGCCGTTCATCTGGCAGTCCGGCCCGAGCAGGCTCGCCACCGCGCCGACGAAGACGGGGTTGTGATACACCTCCGCCAACTCGGGCACGGCGTCATAAATCCCGTCGCCCGGGTTCTGCTCCATCGACGTCAGCCGCTGGTCGATCGCCTCGTTCAGCCCCGCGCGGTGCTGCGGCTCGAGCAGCATGAAGCCCTTGCAGATGAAGAGCGCCACCGCGTCGTCGTCAAGCAGGTGCTGGCGCTGGAAGCCCTGGGCCGACCAGACGGGCGGCGCGGCAGGGGCGGAAGTGGTTCCGGTTCCGGGGGCGGGGGCGGGGGCGGGGGCGGGGGCGGGGGCGGTGAGCGTGGCTGACTCAGGCATCGAAAGGCTCCATCTTTTGCAGGATGAACTCATAGCCCAGGATGTCGATCTCCCGGTCTTCGAAGGGCGCCGTCTGGAGCGGGAAGTGGATGATCTGCCACCCGTCGACCAAGGCGTCGTGCACGCTCTTGTAGGGAAGCTCGGGCAGGCTCGGGTCGACGCGGGCCATCCCGCCCTTCACCGGCTCGTGCACCACCGCCCCGACCAGCCCGGCCCCGAGATTGGGCGTCGTCGCGTGCAGATAGAGGATGCGCTGGCGGAGCTTGGCCCCGGGCGAGACGGCGAAGCCGCGCACGGCCTCGAGATCCTCCGGGCGCAGCTCGCCGCGGGCGAGCCGGGCCTTGGCATCGGCGATCCAGGCATCGAGCGGCGTCGCGCGGGCGGGCGTCCCTGCGTCGGGCGCGGATTCGGCGGTCGGGGCGTACGCGGTCATGGGCACTTCTCCAAACAAGCGGACGAAACATGATACCCGTTCTGCGCCCCGCGACGAAGCGTTAGAATTGCGTGGAGTTCAATGAAAACCGGTCTTCTCTACATCTATAAAGGATGGACAACTTAAGTTGTCCATCCTTCGCGCGCCCCCGGAACCCGCAACCCGGAACGCCCCCGAAAAGAAACGAATCGAGACCCCGATGCTCACCCCCGACCAGATCGCCCAGTTTTACGCGCAGGGCTTCCTCACGATCGAGCCTCTCTTCACGCCCGCCGAGGTCGACGCCGCCTGCCGCTCGATCTCGCGCCTGATCCGCGACAAGGTCGTCGCCCTCGACATCGAGCCTGCCGTGAAGGCCCATCCCGAGGTCGTCGCCGACCCCGAGTTGGCCGTGCGCAAGCTGATGTTCTTCACCGCCTTCGACCCGCTGCTCAAGTCGCTCTGCGAACACCGCGCCTTGGTCGGCGCCGTCGAGCAGCTCATGGGCGAGCCCAGCGTGATGGCCCAGGACATGGCCCTGCTCAAGCCGCCGTTCTTCGGCGTCGCCAAGCCCTGGCACCAAGACAACGCCTACTTCCGCTGGACGCCGCCCGAGAAGGTCGTCGGCGCGTGGATCGCCCTCGACGAGGCGACGATCGACAACGGCTGCATGCAGGTCGTCCCCGGCACGCACAAGGCCGGGCCCGTCGCCCACTTCCACCTGCGCGACTGCCAGATCCCCGACGACCGCGTCGCCACCGCCCGCAAGCTCGCCGTCCCTCTCCGCCCCGGCGGCTGCCTGCTCTTCTCGGGCCTGCTTCACCACGGCACGGAGGACAACACGTCGCCTGCCCGCCGCAGGGCGCTGCAGTTCCACTACCGCGGCGCGTCGTGCAGGCAGATGAGCGACCAGGACCACGGCCGGCTGTTCAACGAGGACCACAAATACGCCGGCTGCGCGATCTGGCCCAGGGAGAAGGCGGAGGAGTTGGTGGTTGCGTGAGCGAAGAAATCGCCGAATACCGCGTCGACCTCACCGCCATCGCCAGCTTCGAGGACTACATCGCCGCGTTCAACGCCGGGCTGATCCATCACGTTGGCGGCCACTGGAACGGCAATCTCGACGCCTTCAACGACTACCTCTACTGGCCCGAACGCCTGCCCTATCGGCTCGTGCTGATTGGCTGGACACACGCCGCGGGCGTTCTAGCGAAGATCCCGAGGCCGGATGGCCGGACGATGCTGGCGGACGTGGAGGAGATTTTTGTGGACAACACGCAAGTGGTTGTGATCTACAAGTAGCGAGTGCGGCGGGCGTGCCACACCGCAGACGAAGTCTGCTGTGTGCCGGACAACGAGACGCGCGACACGTCGGGTGCCACACGTTGCCGTACTCGCAACGTGCGTCTTCGAGACGCTTCCCTCGACCGGCAAATGTCGCAAGCACGACAACATGGGGCATCCGACATTTTCGCCCATGACTCATCGACTGAATCAACCTCTCCTTCTCCGGGGACGTCCGCATGGAAACGCCATCTAATCCCGCCCCCCAAGCCGCTTCGCGGCTGCGTTGGCGCCTGCCTCGATGGACCTCCTTCCTCGCGGCCGGCATGTGGGGCCTCTCCATCGCCATGCCCGTCTGGGAGACACTCTCGGACGAGCGAGGCGTGTGGCAGACCTTCAACGGGCTCTGGCCTCTGCTGCTGGGTTGGCTCGGCGCGCTGATGTATTGCCCCGCCTGGTTCGCCAATCTGCTGGCGCTCCTGCTCTTCATCTGCGACTTTGGCGAAGGGATCCTCAGCGACCGCGTCCGCTGGTGGCTCGGCCTGATCATGCTCGCGCTCGCCGCCACGGCCTACTACTTCCCCGGCCTGCCCGACGACTACGACATGGCTGTCATCACCGCCCGATTGAGCGGCTTCTACTTGTGGCTCGGCTCGTTCCTGGTCTTCGTCGTCGGCCACGCCAACCAGACCAGCCGCACCAACCCCGGACTGGGCCTCCGTCGATGGGGCGTCGTCGCGCTGTTCGTCCTGTTGTATGGCATCTTGGAACTGACTTTCCCCGTCGGCGCCACGCCGATGCAGCAGGCCTTGAAGAATCCCGCGCCCCTGACCCCTCTTCAGGCGGAACTCGCCAAGCATCCGTCGGAGGCCCAGATGGCGGACGCATACGCCAGCGCCGTGCGCAACGCGATGCGCGCCGCCTCCGGTCCGGACGAGGCCGGCCGGTTGCGGCAAGTCGAGGCGATCCTGGCCGCGGGGGTGCCCGTCGACCTCCGCGACCGTAACGGCGACACGCCGCTACTCCAAGCCTCGAGGAGTCCTCGTGCCAAGGCGCTCCTCGATCTCCTGATCCGCAGCCGGGCCGACGTCAACGCCCACGGCATGGGGGATCAGTGTGCCCTGGACCTCGCCGATGACTTCGGCAACCCCGAAGGCTGGAAGCTGCTCGTCGCCGCAGGGGCGACCATCCCCAAGGGACGCCCAAAGAATCCGCACATCCCGCCGCCGACGACGCAACCTGCGACATCGCCCGCGACAGCCCCTTGACACCCCCGCCCATGCTATAATCCGTCCCGCAGTCCCCGGTCCCTGCCCCTGACCTTCCGGGTCGCCTGGACCGGCCCGCCCCCGACGCCCGAGGATCTCGGCGCGTCTTCGGACCCCCCCCGTCCCCCTCCATCCAACTCCGTCCCTTCCCTCGGGGCTCCCCGCGGCTTTTTCGTGAAGGCCACGCGGTTGGCCCTGCGAGTGCATCCCCACCATGAACGTTCTCGTCATCGGCGCCGCCGGCTACGTGGGCACCATCCTCCGCCCCGCCCTCGAACAGCACCACACCTGCCGTTTTTTCGACATCGTCCCCGTCCCCGACGCCGAGGGACGCTGCATGGTCGGCAGCATCAACAACGACAAGGACCTCCGCGACGCCGCCCACCGCATGGACGCCGTCCTCTTCCTCGCCATGGGCGCCAAGCCGGGCCACGTCGCCCGCAGCGAGCTCATCACCAGTTCCTTCGAGGTCAACGTCTGCGGCTACTACCGCACGCTCCTCGCCGGCGTCCGCGCCGGGGCGACCCGCTTCATCCTCGCCAGCACCCTGAGCGTCTACTACCCGCTCACCAACCCGCTCCGCCGCCCGCTCACCGAGGAGACGCCGCCCGACGCGATCATGGAGCCCTACGGCTTCTCCAAGCGCGTCGCCGAGTTCACCAACGAGGCCTTCGCCGCGAAGTACCCCAAGTGCACCTTCCTCGCCCTGCGCCTCATGTGGCCGCGCAGCGAAAAGGACTGGCCGGGCAACGAGTACACCCCCGGGCAATACTGGTACCCCCAGGGCCCGGAGGACCTCCGCCGCCTCTTCCTCGCCGCCCTCGACTTCGACACCCCCGGCGCCCACGCCGTGCAGACCACAGGCGACCTGGGCAACGACGTCTACCCCAACACCAAGGCGACCCAACTCCTGGGCTGGCGGCCAGAGAGCCGGTAGGGCGAGGACAGGACGAGACCCCCATGACGCCAACCCCGGCCAAGCAGCGGAAGATCGACGCCTTCTGGAGGAACACGCTGCGGCTCGCCGCCAAGAGGCCGCTCGACGCCGTGTGCGAGCCCATCAAGGCTCCGCTTCCGTACCATTCATTCAAGGTCTCCTACCGCGGCTGGCGGGGCGACACCATCAACGCCTTGCTCGGCGTTCCCATCAATCCGCCGCGAAACCCCATGCCCGCGATCGTCACCGCGCCGGGCTACGGCGGTTGGGAGCAGGGCGCGATGCTCGACGACTGCCAACGCGGCTACCTCATCCTCCAGGTCTTCCCGCGCGACCAGGGCCTCTCCGGCACAACCGTCTACGGCCAGCCGCGCCAGGGACCCGCGCCGATGATGGCGGGCGTCGAGTCGCCCAACGACTTCTACTACCGCGGGGCCTACGTCGACGTGCTCCGCGGCGTGGACTACCTCGCGTCGCGCCCGGACGCCGACGCGAGCCGCCTGGGCGCGATGGGCACCAGCCAGGGCGGCATGCTCGCGCTGGCGGCCGGGTCGCTCGACGCGCGGATCAAGGCCGTCTGCGCCCATGTGCCCGCCTTCTGCGACCTGCGCAACAACCACGGCTACGAGGGAGCCAATCGCGGCGACGCCCGCCGGCTCGACACCTACGACTTCTTCGATCCGGCGGTCCTCGCCTCCCGTTGCCGCGCGGCCACGCTCGTGAGCTCGGGCGGCAAGGACGAGACCTGCCCGCCCGCGACGATCCACGCCGTCTACGCCCGCCTGCCCGGCGTCAAGGCCATCGCGCACTATCCCGACCTGACCCACACCTCCTGCGGCGACTTCCACGCCATGGGCTGGGACTGGATGGACCGCCACTTGCGCGGATGAGCCTGACGCGACAGGAAAATCGTCCCCATACGCACGCTCACGTTCGGAGCTCCGCCTCCAGACGTCCTTCGCGCCCACGCCCCACCGCATGAAGGATGGACAACTTCAGTTGTCCATCTCCACCTCCACCCCCGATGCGTTAAAACTCCCCACATGTCCCACCGCCCGACCCCCGATCTGCGAATCCCCCAACCCGTCTCCCCCGAACTCTTCCGTGAGCGTCTCGCCGCCCTCGAAGACTGGCTCTGGCGACACGGCCCGCGCGACCTGGGCCTCGGCAGCGCCCCGCCCCGCCCCGGCCGGTTGGCCGAGGACGTCCGCGCCCTCTCCGACGTCTACACCGTCGCCCGCACCCAACTCCACGACGCCGGCGATTCAGGCCACCTCCTCGCGAAGGTCTTCTACTTCCTCTGCTCCGACGCCCCCAAGATCCACCTCGTCCTGCACGAGCTCGCGCATGAATCCCGCCTGCATGAATCCCGCCTGAAGGATGGGCAACTTCAGTCGTCCATGCCCACCTCCGCCCACCCCGAACCCCTCCGCATCATCGACGCCGGCTCAGGCGTCGGCGCCACCACCGTCGGCCTGCTCCTCTCGCTCAACTCCGCCCAATTCCCGCGCGTCGTCGTCGACGCCCTCGACTCCGACCGCCGCGCCCTCTCAATCTGGTCGACCCTCGCCCGCCGCGCCGCCGCCATCGCCGGGCTCTCCCTCGAAGTCCGCCCGCGCGAAGCCGACCTGCGCACCCTCGCCCCCGCCGACCTCCCCGGCCCATTCGACCTCTTCGTCACCCAGGCCGTGCTCAACGAACTCTTCCCCCCGGCTCCCCCGGTTCCCGCGCAGCCGCACGCAGCCACACCCGCAGCTTCGCCATCGCCCGCCGACGCCCGCGCCGCCTGGCTCGCCCAATGGGCCGCGCGTGGCCTGACAATCGCCATCGAACCCGCCCTGCGCGAGACCACCCGCCCGCTCCACGCCGCCCGCGATCTGCTCCTCGCCGCGCACCATCTCGCCGCGCAAAGTCCCGCGCCGCAAACCCCCGCCATCCGCGTCCTCGCCCCCTGTCCGCACCAAGCCGCCTGCCCGATGCTCGCCAACGAGCGCGACTGGTGCCACGAAGTCCGCCTCTTCGAGCCGACGCCGCGCGTCGCGGAGATCCAAGCCATCACCCACCGCCGCGACGAGCGCGTGAAGTTCTCGTTCCTCGTCCTGGCCCCCGTCCTCGACATCCCCGCTGCCGCGGCCGAACCCGCAGGCGAACACAATCACGCCGCGTTGCCCACTGTGCCGCAGCATGCGCCACAACCCGCCGCGCCGCCCCTCCTCGGCCGGCTCGTCAGCGACGCCCTCAACAGCAAGGGCAAGATGGAGCGCGACCTCTGCACCACCGCAGGCCGGCTCGTCCGCCTCCGCCTCCTCGACCGCGAACGCACCGCCGACAACGAACTCCTCGCCACTGCCCCCCGCGGCCAAAGCATCGCCATCCAAAACGCCGAAGCCCCACCCCGCATCGGCCCCGCGGCGATCGTCCACCCCATCTGATCAACGCCAGCGCCGCGACAACGCCGTCTTGGGCTCGTAGTCCCGCCTTCAGGCGGTCTGGGGCACGTAGTTCCGCGTTTACGCGGTCTTCGTCCCCGCCTCCGCGTTCTGTGCCCGGGTAAACTTCCACCCGCCCGCCGCGCCGCCGGCCATCGCGCCATCGATCCCCCACGCCCCCCCCGGCAAACGCCGCCATCCGCCGCGACGCGGCGAAAGGAACGCCATGACCCTCAAGCGGATGGACAACGTCCTGATCGTCGTCGACGACCTCGAGGCCGTGAAGGCCTTCTTCATCGCGCTGGGCCTCAGGCTCGAGGGCGAGACGACCGTCGAGGGGCCCGAGGTCGGGCGGCTGATCGGGCTCAAGGATGTCCGCGCCACCCTCGCGATGCTGCGGACGCCCGACGGGCAGGGCATCGAGCTGGACAAGTTCCACACGCCCGCCCCGGTCCGGCTCGGCCCCGCCGACGCCCCGGTGAACGCCCTGGGCCTCCGCCGCGTCATGTTCGCCGTCGAGGGCATCGACGCCCTCGTCGCCCGCCTGCTCACCCACGGGGCCGAGCTCATCGGCGAAATGAACTACGGCGACGCCTACCGCCTGGCCTACCTCCGCGGGCCCGAGGGGATCATCGTCGCGCTGGCGGAGCAGCTTGGGCAAGGCGTCTCGATCAACATGGAGCTTTGAGTGCTAGTGATGGGTGTAGGCCTGCCTGGGCAGGTGGAAGAGAAATTTGACCGAATGATTGCGGCACGGGTGCTAGAGAGGCTGTGGTTAGTGTGGGGGGGGGAGACGCAAACCCGATGTAAGATTCTTTGTGTGAGCACCGCGTTGTCACCTCGGATTGGGTGACGCCCTTTACGTTCATGGCTTCGATGGGACTGCGCCACGGGTACTACCTATGTCTGACCTAAAGCAACTGCTCGTCACCATTTGTGGAGCATCAGACTACGAGTTGTGGCGGCGAGCATGGACAGTGGTGGTTCATAACCGAATCAGGGACAGAGCAATATCGCTGATCGACCTGCATACATCGCAATTGGGCAAAGATTGGCTGCGACTAGACGTCTTCGACTATCGATGCTCTCTTGTACCCCTTACAAGCGATCTCATCGATGATTGCGTTGCTGCGATCTGCCTCGACATTAGATCACTTAACGACCAGATAGCGGCGACTGGCGGCTACAGGCAAACTAGCACTACAGCGCGTCCTACGAACTGTCCGCAGCGAGTTTCTGCCGCGAGTTGATGGCGGCGCGATTGCGGGCCTGATGGTAGCGGATGACGAAGGACGCCTGGTCGAGATGGGTTCGGTCGCGGCGGCGCTCAAGCCAG
>JAPLMQ010000075.1 GCA_026386955.1 Planctomycetota bacterium | reverse complement strand
ATCGCTGCGCGCCAAGGCGGCGGGAAACCGAATCCCGCCGCGGAAAAACAGCGGGGAACGCTGCGCAGGCCGACCGCCCGGCCCGGCGGTCGACTGGTTTCAAGGGAAAAAGAAAACGAAGGCGTTATTCAGGACTCCCCTACGTGTATCGGAGTTTCGCATCATCGCCGTGAACCCGCCGCGGTCGACCCGCAGGCGCGGGATCCGCATGCGTCCCGCGGGGCGTGAGGCGGCGTTGGAGAGGAAGCGGCTGTGCTCGCCCAGCAGCCTTTCGCGCAGGGACTGGGTGGGGGCCTCTCTGCCCGCGGCGGGCCAACGGAAGATGTTCATGGGCCCAGCTCCGGGGTGGAGAAGAGATGGATGGCCATCGGGCGTCGCAGGGGGCAGGGGGTTCAAGGGGGCCCGCCCGCTCGGCCGGACATGATGCTGGATATTGTTGGGGATCTGCCGATAAAATCAAGAGCCCGAGGTTCCGGTCCCGCACGGTGCGAAGGATGTGCGGATTTCACGCGGAACTTGAGTGAAGCCGGAGCCGACGGGCCGTTCGATGGTCCAAAACAAGGGAGACCCAGCCATGAAGCTCAAATCCAAGATGACCGCGAAGCTCACCGCCGCCGCGTCCGCCGCCAGCCTCTGCCTCGGCATGACGCTGGTGGGGGGTTGCGAGCACGATTCCAACACCGGGCTGTTGATCGGCAGCGCCGCCGGCGCGGGCCTGGGCGCGATCATCGGCAAGAACACCGGCGGCCACACCGCCACGGGCGCGCTGATCGGCGCCGGCGTCGGAGCCGGGGCGGGCTACATCGTCGGCAACGAGACCGACAAGGCCAGGGCCAATAACAAGCGCAACGAGTGGTGAGGCGGTTGGACGTCTAGACCGATAACCGCACTGCGCCGCGCAGCGCTGACTTTCGATGTTCCATTGACCTTCAAAGCCCAGGCCCAGCCGTGCCTGGGTTTTCTTTTGGAGCCACGCGCTCAATCCATCGTCTCGACAGGATCGCCGCCCCAGTCGTCGCCCGCGCCGTCGTCGCGATCCGGCCCCAGGAGCGTGGGCGAGATGGGCATCGTCGCCGGGCGGGTGGCCGCGCCGGCGGCCTTCGCCCGCGATGCCTGCGCCTCCATCGCCCACAGCCCCGCCTTGGTCCGCCGGGCGTCGCGCTCCAGCTTCCGGAACGAATCGAACCGCGGGTGGTCGAGCTGGGCCGAGATCCGCGCCATCCCGCGGGCGAGGAGCGCCTCCTGCAGGAATGAGCCGTCGCGTAGCTGGACGTAGGCGAACAGCCGGCCGAGGCGGTCGCGCTTCCGGGCGATGGGGAGTTCAAGCCGGACGACCTGCCCCTCGGCGAGTTCGCGGGCGGCCTCGACGGCGACGGAGGAGGTGGGGGCCGGGGGGACCGGCATCTTCGATCGCGGCGCCAAGGGCGACGAGGCGGGGCCGCGCAGGCCCACAAGTCGCACGGCGATGGGTCTCGTTCCGGGTCCGGGGCCTGCGCCGGCGTCGGACTCGATCTCCAGCTCATCGACGTTCACGACGCGCGTGACGCGGAACTCCCGTCCGTCGAACCGGGCCATGGCGGTCCCGCGATGGAGGAACCAACCGTGGTGGTCGGCCCAGCTCAGGCCGAGGATCAGGGCGAGCACCGCGCCGGTGCGGATCGCCCGCCTCCACCCGCCGAACCGGTCGGGGCCGGGGTATCGCGAACGCGGCTTCTTCAGGGGCGACGTTAAAGGCGGTGTGGACGAGTCGGGTCGCGTCGAGTTCATGGGACGCCTCTGAACCGCCCACCCGTCCACTCCGCGAGCCGCTTCAACGCGTCACAGGCGGCAGCGCCCGGGCCGCATCGCCCTGCGCCGCGTCGATCTGCACCGCCGGTTGCCCGACGGGTGGCATCTCCTGGCGGTACTGGCGCAGGACCGCGCCGAGCAAAATGACCACGGCCGCGAGGTGGATGTTGATCATCAGCACGCGTCGCCGGCCGGCCTTGCCGATGAACCCCGCGGAGCGGGCCCAGACCACGCCGAAGACGATCAAGGCCAGCAGGACCTTGGTGCCGATCAGCGCGTTGCCCTTGGGCCCGAGCTTGCGGTAGGCCTCCGCGAGCATGATCCAGTTGTACGTGCCGCTGACGATGAGCCCCGCGATGCAGGCCCAGACCACGCGGAGGAAGCGCCCGTGCAGCGCGTCGAGCAGCTCCTCGCGTGTCTTTTCCTCGAGCAGCTTCGCCGCGGGCGAGACGCAGAGCAGCATGAAGGCCATGCCGCCCACGGCCACGACCGCCGAGACGATGTGGAGGTAACGCATCGATACCGAGATGACGTCCATGAGCATGGACAGAGCGTAATTCACCGCGGCCCGGACGGGAAGCGCGGGGGCGGGGCGGACCATCACCTCTTCCTGCTGTCCTTCCTCTCCCGCGCCCCGTGCTCCGCCAGGATCTGGACGATCTGCGGGTGCTTCTTCGCCTTCGCCAGCAGGAGGGCCGTCTCGTCCTCCTTGCCGCGGATGTTCGGGTCGGCCCCGTTGCAGAGCAGCAGTTCGACCAACGGCTGATTGCCGTCGTACGACGCCTTGTGCAGCGGCGTGCGGCCGTTGTGCGTCTTTGCGTTGACGTCGGCGCCGGCCTTGATGAGCAATGCAGCCGCGTCGGGCTTGTTCTCCTCCACGGCCTTGTGCAGCGGCGTGCGCCCGTGGTTCGAGGAGGCGTTGACGTCGGCCCCGCGGTCGAGCAGGGCGGTGATGGCCGCGGGCTTCCCGCCGATCACCGTCTTGTGCAGGGCCGTCATCCCGTCGACGTCGGGCACGTTGATGTCCATGCCCAGGTCGACCAGGGTGTCGATCATGTCGCCCTGCCCGTGCACGGCCGCCATGTGGAGCAGGCGGATGCTGCGGTCGGACTTGGGATCGGGGTTCCGGCCGATGGCCTCTCGCAGGCGCTTGACGGGGTCGTCCGCGGACTTCCTGAGCCGGACGACGAAGAGGACGATTCCCGCCGCCACCGCCAGGCCCGCGACCACGACAACCACGACGACGGCCCCGCTCGCCATGAGCCCGTCGCCCATCCCCCCCTCGCCCAACGCCCAGAATCGAGACGGGGCCCGGAACTGGCTCAAAACCATCGTCAGCATGGAACCATCTTAGCCTCAAGGACTGGCGAAACCGACAGCGCGGGCGTAGGCTAAGGGCGATTCATTTCAGTCGGGTTAAGCCGGTTTCGCGTTCGGTCCTGAATCAGTCCTGAAGGCAGTTCCATTTTTTCTCCGGCTTCGGCGACGGTTTCATCAGGGCGGCTTCGACGACGGTCACGCCCGGTTTGGCCAGTGCCTCATTTCGCTCGGACGACCCATGCGTACGCGGCTGCACATTGCCTTGGCGGCGATCGTCATGCTGTGGGCCGGCCTCCCCGCCTGGGGCGAGCCCGGCGCGGGGACGCTCTACCTGCGGTTCCGCCCCGCGAGCGTGGGCGACGTCTACGCGAAGGTGGTCGTCTCCACGGCGGCGGCCCCGTGGCGCCGCGTGGCGGGGATCGTGCCCGCCGAGGCTGACCGCGACGCGGCGTTGCGCGTCGCCAAGCTCGAGAAGTCGGACTGGATCGAGGTCGCCGGGCTGGGCTCGGGCGGGACGATCACGCTTTCGTTCGAGCCCGGGCCGATCGACGCCATGATGGGGCAAGTCGAGATCGCCTCGAGCGCGGACGAGCTCGCGGTGCTGCGGACGCTCGACATCAACGAGCCGGGGAATTTGGTGACGCTGGTGATCCCCGCCGACGCGGCCGGGAGGCCCGCGGGCATCGCGACGGTGCGCGAGGTGATCGGCCGGCGGCTGAAGCTCGCGCAGCGGCTGCAGCAGGCGATGAACGCCCCGGGCAAGCCGCGCGACGAGCTGATCGGCCCGGTCGTCACCGTCGGCCCGCCGACGCTCGGGGCTAGCGTGGCCACGGGGGCGGCTTCGAATTCGACTTCAAACTCGGCCGCGGGCACGGCCCACGCGATGACGGCGGCGAAGGTTCAGACAACCGCGACCGGCGACTCCGCCGACGACGATGGCAACGAGGCGGCGGCGAACGTCGCCCGCGCGCCGGTCGAAGTGGCCGCGGCCCAGCCCGGCCTGCCGCTCGTCGCCTTCGCGCCCTACGGGCTGGGCGTGGCCTACACCGACCCGCGCCTGCGCGCCGACGAGCTGGAGATCCTCCGGCTGCAGGGCTTTTCGGGCCTCGCCGCCGCGGGCTCCTCCCGGCCTGAGCGGATTGCCCGCCCCGTCCCGCGCGAGCGAGGCTGGTGGGCTTCGCCCTTCCTCTTCCCCGCCGCCGAGTTCGTCGCCCTCGCCCCCGGCCAGGGCGTCGCCCGCGGCGAGCGCGTCGACGTGCCGGCGATGAGCATGCTCGACGCGCTGGTGCGCCTCGACGAGCCCGCCTCCAAGGCCGCGACCGCCGCCGCCCCTGCCCCCGCCCCCGGTTCGGCCCGCTCCCCGACGCTCGCCTTCCGCGCCTACCTCGCCGCCCGCGGCCTGCGCCCCGCCGACTTCGCCGTGCCCTCCTTCGACCGCGTGAACGAGAAGCCCGACCACGACAAGCTGCTCGACGCCACGCACAACGAAGACCCCGCGCTGGCCCAGGCGGCAGTGAACGCGCTGGTCTGGACGACCCGCTACCGCGCCTACCTGGCCTCGCACGCCTTGGCCGCCGCGACGCGCATCGACGCGCCACGCGACGCCGTGGGGCGCGACGCCGCCGTCGCCGCGACGTTCGTCGACCGCCCGATCGTCGTCGGCGCGGGCCTCTCCCCCGGGGCTCTGGGGCCGCAGCTCGACGCCGCGGGCCACGAGGCCGACACCGACGACTTCTGGCCCGACGACGCGACGCGCGACCGCTGGCGCCGCTTCGCCCCGCGGCTGCATCTCGGCTCGGCCTACCTGCTCGATCTCCTCCGCGGCTCGGCCGTGCCGACTGGCGACAACGCCGCGCCCCCGGCCTCGCCGACCGCCACCGCCTTCCACCGCACGCCCGCCGACGCCGCCGCCATCCGCATCGACGCCCTCATCGCCCTGGGCCACGGTGCGAAGGCGATCCACTTCTTCGACTTCGGTCCGCGCTGGACCAGCGACGCCTCTGCCGCCGCCTCGGCGAGCGAATCGCTGGTGGTGCGCAAGTCGCTGGCTTCGCATGGCACGCCGGCTCCCGCGGCCACTCCTGCGCCGGCATCCGACGACGCGGCGGATGACAAGGCCGACAACGCCGCCGCGCCCGTCGCAGCGAACGGCACTGCCGCGAACCCCGAAGCCAACGCCCTCGCCCGCGTGCCCGCGCTCGACCAGGGCTTCGCCACCCGCGCGCTGGGGATGATGCGGCTGTCGCGCGACCTCGCCCGCGCCCGCGACCTCATCCAGAACGGCCAGCCCGTCGCCCGCCAGGTGGCGATCCTCCACGTCGCCGACGCCGAGCTCTGGAACGCGAGCTGGCCCGTCGCCCAGGACCGCCGGCTGCTCCACTACGCGCTGACCTCCGAGCAATACGACGTCGACGTGCTCTCCGACCAGTCGGCCCTCGCCCGCGACCTGCACGCCTACCGCGTGATCTATGTGACCGACACGCAGGTCCCCGCCGCCGTGCTGGAGAAGCTCCGGCTGTGGGTGAAGGACGGCGGCTGGCTCTGCTTGGGCGCGCTGGCGGCGACGCAGGACGAGGCCGGGCGCCCCTCGGCGGGCATCACGGAATTCGTCGGGGCCGAGGTCGTCGGGCGCGATCCGATCGACCCCGGCGCCGCCGCGGAGCGCGTCACCTTCCCGGTACGCAGCGGCGCCAGCGTCATGAAGCTCCCGCGCGAGGCGAGCGTCTCGCTGGCCCTCCGCGCCTGCCGCTTCGAGAAGGCGGCCCCCGACCGCGTGGTGGCGAACTTCGACGACGGCGCTCCCGCCGCCATCTCCCGTCCGCTGGGCAAGGGCGTGGTCGTCAGCCTCGCCTACAGCCCCGGGCTGAGCCTGCTGCACCAACTGGTCGAGCCCGGCCCGGGCCTCGCGGAGTTGCCCCCCGCGGCCGCGGCGGCGGTGACCTTCCCGTGCAAGGCCGCGGGCGTCGCGCGGGCCGTCGAGCCCTCGGCCCGCGTCCTTTCCGCGTTGCTGCTGATGAGCGACCGCGGCGGGGCGCTGCTCCTGGCCGACCCCAAGCCCCAGGCGAACCTCACGCTCCGCGTCGCGGTCACCGACGTCCGCGCCGTCGAGTCGCTCCGCCACGGCTCGCTGACCTTCGCCACCGCCCCGGGCCGGACGATCATCACGCTCCCCGCGCTCGACCAGGGCGACATCGTGCTGCTGCACCGGTGAGGCGTTCGGAGCCCGTGCGAAAACCGGTTCGCCTCCTCTCATCAGGCGCAGCCTGATCAGAGACGGACACTGTGTGTCCGAATGCCGGGCGAGGCGGTACCCCGCCCGCGCGAATCGCCGGCCGCCATGTATCGTCCAGCCTCACGCGATGCCTGCGCGAAAAGGCTTTTTTCCGGGTGCGTCGCATGCTCTCGGCGACGTCAACGACACCCGCACGTCGCGCGGGCGGAGTACCGCCTCGCCCGGTCTTCGGCGACACAGTCGCCGTCTGTGATCAGAAAGAGCGTTTCAACGGCAGCGACCCGATGGAATCCGTATAAACTCACGGCATCCCCAACTCCCCTCATGGAAATTCCCCATGACCCGTCGCGCCTTCACGCTCGTCGAACTGCTCGTCTCCCTCGCCCTGCTCGCGCTGGTCGCCTCGATCGCGCTGCCCGTGCTCGCCCGGGCCCGCGAGGGGAGCAACCAGGAGACCTGCACCAACACGCTCCGCGCGATCCTCTCCGCGACGGGCGTCTACTCCGCCGACGGCAAGGGCGCGCTGCCCAACGGCATGAACAGCCCGTGGGTCAAGGAAACCTACATCGGCGCGAGCTACTTCGTGCAGGCCTCCCACGGCCCCAAGCAGGTCTGCGGCCTGGGGCAGTTGATGTGGGGCAAGTACCTCCCGGAGAAGAAGGAGTCCATCGCTTGCCCGCAGACCGACGCCCGCGAGGACAAGGGCTTCAACACCGGGCTCTGGATGCCCACCGTCAACTACACCTCCAAGGCCCCCAACGACGCCTCCGACCTCTGCCTCCGCGTCGCCCTCGACCCCGTCGCGGCGACCTACTACCGCAACGTCTACGGCGTGCCCCAGTTCCCCAACTACTACTCCACTTACGCCATCCGCGGCCCGACGCTCAACCTCGACAAGCCGCTCCACCGCACCGAGGATCCCAAGAGCGACGTCGTCAAGCCGGCCAACTTCGCCTTCTTCGCCGACCACGAGGGCGCCGACCAGAAGCTCATCCCCAAGGTCGGCGACGACCCCAGTCCGCTCATCGGCTGGGGGCGCGTCCACACCGCGGGGATCAACGTCGCCTACCTCGACGAGCACGTCGCCCTCTTCGCCGACGAGGACCGCAGCAAGACCTGGGCGGGCAGCCAGGTCCGCTACTACGGCAACTCCGCGGCGATGTACGTCTATGACGCGGACTACAAGGCACCAGTGAAGTGAGACGCCCGAGGCGGGCGAACCCCAATCAGCCGCATGTCGTCATCCTCGCACTCCCAAGTCCAGGCGCCGCACACCTGGGTTTTGCGGCCCGGCGCGGTGTAGACTCACGGCATCGCAATGGCCCCCAATGGAAACGCGCCATGACCCGCCGCGCCTTCACGCTCGTCGAACTGCTCGTCTGCCTCGCCCTGCTCTCGCTGGCCGCCTCGCTGGCGTTGCCGGCGCTCGCCCGGGCCCGCGAGGGGAGCAACCAGGAGACCTGCACCAACACGCTCCGCGCGATCCTCTCCGCCACGGGCGTCTACGCCGCCGATGCGAAGGAGGCCCTTCCCAACGGCGCGAACAGCCCGTGGGTGAAGGGCACGTTCATCGGCTCGAACTACTTCACGCAGGTCATCTTCGAGCCCAAGCAGGTCTGCGGCGTGGGGCAGCTCATGTGGGGCAAGTACCTTCCGGAGAAGAGGGAGGCCATCGCCTGCCCGCAGGCCGACGCGCGGGAGGACAAGGGCTTCAACACCGGCCAGTCGCTCCTCAGCTACACCTCGAAGGCCCCCAACGACGCGGCTGACCTCTGCCTCCGCGTCGCCCTCGACCCCGTTGCGCCGATGTATTACCGCAACGTCTACGGCACGCCCGGCTTCCCCAACTACTTCACGACCTACGGCATCCGCGGCCCGGCCCTCAAGCTCAGCAAGCCGCTCCACCGCACCGAGGATCCCAAGAGCGACATCGTCAAGCCGGCCGACTTCGCCTTCTTCGCCGACTTCGAGGCGGCCGACCAGAAGCTCATCCCCAAGGTCGGCGACAACCCCAGCCCGCTGCTCGGCTGGGGGCGCGTCCACGCCGCGGGCATCAACGTGGCCTATCTCGACGGGCACGTCGCGCTCTTCGCCGACGAGGACCGCAGCAAGACATGGGCGGCGGGGGAGACCCGCAACTACGGCAACGCCTTTGGGATTTTCGCCTACGACGCGGACTACAAGGCGCCCGCGAAGTAGATCAATCACAAGTCATCAGCCACGCACCCCCAAAGCCCAGGCGCCGCGTGCCTGGGTTTTCCTCCCACGAGTGAACCCATGCTCTCCATTCCGCGCGACGTCTGTGAGATCCTCTGCGATGCGATCGACTGGGACCGCCCCGAGCTCGCCCCGGCCGCGGCGCTCCGGCGCGCCGGCGACGCCCCCGCGGCCGCCGCCGCCTTCGTCCGCCACCTCCGCTCGCGCGAGACGCCGCGCCTGGGCTACACCGCCGCCTACATGGCGAATCTCCGCCAGGCCGCGACGCCCGAGCGGCGCGAGGCGATCGTCAAAAGCTGGAACCGTGTGCTCGAGGGCGACCTGCACACCTACCACGGCAACGCCTTGAACAACATGGGGGCCGAGGCCTTCCTCATCGCCGCCACGCCCGACCTCTGCGAGCGCACGGCCAGGAAGATCCTCGACTACCGCCCGCGCTGGGCCGAGGGGCTCTGGGGGACCGTCCACAGCATCTGCGATGTGCTGAGTTATCTCTGGCCAGTGAAGGAGTGCGACGACGCGCTGCTCATCCCCGCGTTCGCCTGGCTGGCGGCGCGCTGGCCGGTGGAGTGGGCCGACGCCCGCGGGTGGGACGAGCGCGACTTGGGCACGGAGGGGCACAACTGGTGGGCCCACACGCTCCACGGCTTCTTCAAGCTCGGGCTCTTCTTCCCCGAGCTGCGCGGCGCCGCGGGCTTTCAGGCCTTCGCGGCCGACTACCTGCAGCGCGAGGCCGAGGTGCTCTTCGAGGACGACGGGTGGAGCAAGGAGGGCTCGCCGGGGTACCACTCCTTCGCGGCCGACAACTTGATCCGCATCGCCCACCTGATGGCGCTCAACGGCCTGCCCGTGCCGGAGGCGACGCACCGCAAGCTCACGACGATCGCCGACGCCTCGTGGCGGATGCTGCTGCCCGACGGCGACTATCCCGCCTTCGGCGACCACGTGCGCGGGAACCTCTACAGCGGCTTCAAGGGCCCGGGCCGGCCGGCGAACGGGACCTGCCACGAGATCCGCCGCCGGGCCGCCCGCTTCGGGCTCTCGCACGCGAAGTTCGTGGCCGAGGCGCTCGACCCCGGCGCGGTCGCGCCCGCCGGCAGCACGCTCGCCGACTCGGGCGAGGAGATGCTCGAGGCCTATCGCCGTCTGCCCGCGGCCTCGCCCGGCTCGCCCGACACGAGCCTGCGCCAGTCGGGCCTCTACGTGATGCGGCAAGACTGGACGCCCGACGCCGACGCCGCGGCGATCGTCGCCGGCAAGATGGGCCCGCGCATCACCAGCCACAAGCAGGCCGACCTCCTGAGCTTCGAGCTCTACGCGCGCGGGCGGCGGGTGCTGGTCGACAACTTTTATGGCTCCGGGGCCGAGGACCGGGCAGACGACCGCGTGCGCATGTGGCGCGTGAGCAGCCCGGCCCACAACCTCGCCACCGTCGACGGGGAGGACTGCGTCAAGGTCGTCCGCGAGTTCCTCTACGGGAGCACCGTCGTCCCCACGGTCGACGACTTCCGCAGCGACGCGAAATTCGCCTATTTCTCCGCGGTCCACGAGGGCTACCTGCGCCTGCCCAAGCCGATCCACGCCTATCGGCGCAAGATGTTTTATCTGCGCGGCGGGAAGGACGAGGCCGGGAACGAGCGCGGCGGATATTGGATCCTCATCGACCGCTTCACCTCGTTCCGCGACGAGGAGCACGACTATCAACTCCACTTCCACCTGGCGACGCCCTCGCGCCTGCTCGAGGCCGGGCGCGTGACCACGCTGCCCGACAAGCCCGGCACGGAGATGCCCACCGCACCGCCCGGCTCGGCGGCGGCGAACGCGAACCTGCTCATCGTGCCGGTGCCCGGCGCCGACGGCGAGCGCACGATCGAGCCCAACCCGCTCCCGCTCAAGGGCTACGAGAACCCCGACCACCTCCGCTACACCCGCCACGGCCGCGGGCACCACCGCTTCATCACGCTGCTCGTGCCGTACGCCGGCGCGGCGCTGCCGCAGGTGAGCGTCGAGGAACTGCCGGTGGAGTGCGACGGGCGGACGCTGAGCAACTTCGAGGCGACGGCGCTCTCGATCACCATCGACGGGCGCAAGGATTTTTACTTTGACCAGCATATGCAGTGGAACCTGCCCTGGAGCAGCGGAGGCTTCCAAGGGCGCGGGCGGCTGTTCCACTCGGCGGGCGGGGTATTGACGGTGGGTTGAAAGGGATTCCGGCGGGCGGCGAAAAGACGCGGCGCGATCGGTTCCACATCACTTGGGTGGCGGCCCTATTTTCGCTCCCGGCGGCTGATTCGGTAAAGTATTCCTCCACTTCCCGCACCCTCTCTCCGGAACCCCCCATGAACATCCTCCTCGGCCTCTTCGACCACATGGTCCTGCAGCGCTCTGATCGCAACGCCAGCGACGCTTCGTTCTCGGGCGAGTGTTCCGTCGCAGGCAAGCTGGTCGCCAAGATCACCCGCAAGGGCAAGAAGGTGAAGGGCTTCGTCGACGTCCAGGTCGGCAAGGCCAGGGACGGGAAGCTCACGGGCAAACTCGTCGGCCTCCCCACGGGCGGGCCCTATCACCTCAAGCTCGCCATCGTGAACAAGAAGGGCGAAGTCCTCGACAAGCTCGAGGTGAAGGACGTGTTGGTCGGCGACGTCTGGGTCGCCGCGGGGCAGTCGAACATGCAGGGCGTGGGCATCACCACCGACGCCCCGGGCACTCATCCCTCGATCCGCGCCTTCTACATGGACGACCACTGGGCGGTCGCGAAGGACGCGATCCACCAACTCCACATCGCCGTCGACCCCGTCCACAACGGCGGCAATCGCGCCACTGAGCCGGGCATCAACCCGCGCGGCGCAGGCCCGGCCATCTCCTTCGCCCGCGAGATGCTCAAAACCACCGGCGTGCCCCAGGGCATCATCGTCTCGGCCCACGGCGGGACGAGCATGAGCCAGTGGGACCCGGCGCTGAAGGACCAGGGCGGCAAGAGCCTCTACGGCGCGAATCTCCGCCGGTGCATCAAGAACGGCGGGCGCGTCCGCGGCGTGATCTGGTACCAGGGCGAGAGCGACGCCAACGACGACGCCGCGAAGGTCTTCACCGACCGCATGAAGGGGCTGGTCAGCGCCTTCCGCCGCGACCTGAAAGACCCGCGCCTCCCGGTCGTCACCGTGCAGATCGGGCGCGTGGTGCTCGCCGGCGGATGGGCGGGCCAGGCCTGGAACTCGATCCAGGACCAGCAGCGGCTCTTCCCCGAGCACGTGAAGAACGTCAGCGTCGTCCCCGCCATCGACCTGGAACTCGACGACCTGATCCACATCGCCGGGTGCGACCAGGAGCCGCTGGGCATCCGCCTCGCCTATGCGATGCGCGTTCTGATCGAGGGGAAGAAGGCGGGCAAGCCGCCGATCAGCCTGCGGAAGGTCACCAGCCGCCCGGGGCCGCACACGGTCAACGAGGAGATCGTGCTGGAGTTCGACAACGTCGCCGGCGCGCTGGTCGCCAAGGGGCGTCCGTCGGGCTTCACCATCGGCGACCCGCTCGACGGCCGGCATGTCTACCGCACGAAGCTCGAGGGCAACAAGGTCATCCTCCAGACCTCGATCCCCGGGGGTGGGCTGGTCGGCAAGTGGGTCTCCTACGGGCAGGGGCTCGACCCGTATTGCAACATCACCGACCGCAAGGGGCGAGGGCTGCTGGTCATGGGACCGATCGCGGTGGGGGCCGGGCGGGCGCTCTCGCAGTTCGTGCAGTCGTGGAGCGTGACGCAGCCGCTGCCGGGACGGGGCAAGCTCGAGGAGGTGACCTACCCCACGGACTTGTCCGGCTTGCCTTGGCGCGACCTGAAGTTCGACGCGCATTTCGCCAACCTCCATCCGGAGCTGGAGAAGCTCGGGATGGTGGACCACCTGGTCTACTACCGCTGCCGGATCGAGTGCCCGGAGGAGATGAGCCTGATCGCGCAGCTTGGCTACGACGGGCCGGTGAAGCTCTGGATCGACGGCGAGGAGAAGTTCCACGACCCCAACGGCACCAACCCCGCGTCGGTCGACCAGAAGGGCGTGAAGTTCACGGCGTCGGCTGGTTCGCACGACGTGGTGATCGCGCTGGGCACCAACGGCAACAAGGCCTGGGGCGTCTACCTCCGCTTCGAGCGCGCGGGGCTGTCGCAGAAGCAGCTCAAGATCGGCCCGACGGCCTACGCGATGCCGACGGTTCACGCGAAGTGAGACGGGCGCGATGACCGCATCGCCTGCGCGGGAGGCGGGCAGGCATGACGGAAGGCAACGCTCCATCTCCGCCCGCCCCGCGTCCGGGATCGCCCCGGTTCGCCGGGCAGGTGGTCTACATCTACGCGTTCGACGTCGCGTACGACATGACCCGTTTGCCCGAGGGCGACGTGCTGGGCCGGCCATTGATGCCGTACCACCTCGACCCCGACAAGCGAGGGCCGCGGCACCCGTTCTTCTACCGCCCGCAGATGATCACGCTCGAGCCCGAGGAGTGCGACGTGGGCGGCCGCCGGGTCCGCGTCGAGCGCACGATCAAGTTCTTCCCCGTCGGGGCGATCAGCATCGTCTACCGCGTTCCGTTCGCGGTCGACAGCGTCGGAGAGTTGGTCGAATTCCATGAGCCGGTGTTGGGAGGCGTCCCGCTCAACGAGTGCGCCCGGCGGCTGGCGGCGGACGTGCGCGACGCGCTGGGCGCGATCCTCATCCGTCCAAACCCGCAGCTCCGTGATGAAGAGGCCTACACCGTCTTCTGCCTGCAGGCCCCGCTGCGCGACGAGGCGGGGGGCGTCTGCGCCGCCGAGCCCTGGCTCCGCGCCAACCGCCGCGACGTCGCGGCCCTGCTCACCCAGGAGCACGACCCCGACCAGCTCTCCGAGCAGGAGGCGAACGACACGGCCGGGCGCTACCTCAGCTATTACGAGAGCGACCTGGTCGTCGCCGACTGGGACGCGGCCTTCGTGGTCGACGAGCCCGCCCGGTTCGAGCCCACGCTCCATGTCATGGAGCTCGCCAACGTGCAGCTCGTTGAGCTCGAGGCCTACGACCGCATGCTCGACGAGGCGCTGCAGCGCGCCTACCGCGACGTCGCCAAGTCGCGCCTCGGGGCCCGCTCGGGCGTGCTGGCCTCGCTGCGCGAGATCCGCATCGACCTCACCCGGCTCTCCGACGAGCTCTCCAACAACACCAAGTTCTTCGGCGCCTGGCACCTCGCCCGGCTGTACCAGTCGCTCTCCGAGTCGTTCCATCTCGGCGACTGGCACCGCACCATCGACGAGAAGCTGCACACCCTCGACGCGCTTTACCAACTGTTGAACCAGGACCGGATGAACAGCTGGATGCTGATGCTGGAGGTGACGGTGGTGGTGCTGTTCGTCATCGACCTGGTGATCCTGGTGGCGATGAGCCATTGAGCGGGCGCGCCGACGAAAAAAACAGGCCCCGCCGGCGAGGGCGGGGCCTGGGTGGTTTCGCGGTTCCGAGGTTCGGTCAGGCGACGGCGTGGGCCCGGCCTTCGAACTGCCCGAACACGATGTAGTGCTCGAGGCCCGAGGACCAGGGCTTGCCCGACCCGACGTTGGCGGCCACGTCGGCGTTGTTGGCGAGGTAGTAGGC
>JAPLMQ010000032.1 GCA_026386955.1 Planctomycetota bacterium | reverse complement strand
CGCCAAGCCTGAACGCCATCTGAGGGCGAATGACTCACTGAAGCGAGAGATTCCTGTTCGGCGAGCGGGGTTCATGCGGTATCATCGTCCGCGTTGGCCCTCGACGTTCGTGGGCCGGAGTCCAACTGGGAAATCCCAGCTAAATGCGCTTATGACTGCATAGTATCCGGCATTTGTCCACACGCCTGGCGTTGCGCCGATCTTCCACAACACATACGTGGCGCTTCCTACGAGAAGTGCATCTATAACGGCAACGAATGTATGCAATGCGACGTCACGCGTCGCCAGCCTCCCCTGCTCCCACAGCGATAGTATATTGGTAATAGAAGCAGTCACAGCGGCTGTTGCAGACGATACTGCCACCGCCAGCGCCGGATCCTCGGCCTTAAAGAAAGAGCCAACCGCAGCCCAAAATCCACTGTCCACAAATCCGTCAACAAACAAGTTCATGTGAGCCCATGACCACGGAGGCATGGGCGTAGCGCTCTGTGCGAGAATCCAATCTTTATATCGCTCGGCGCATACTTTTACCATTCCCCCAAAGGCGGCAGCCAGCAATACCTTGCCTTTGTCCTGAGGCGATCGCCCGGGCATCAATAAATATGCTGTAAGGCCGCCGGCTTCGGCCCCTATCACGGCACTTCTAGCAGCAGACTTCTGCTTGCTTGTAGAGAAATGAACGAGCGACATGGTCATGCCGCTGATAAACGAAACCTTCATTATCTCGGGAAACGACATATAGCCGCTTGCGTCTACAAACTGAATAGAGTTGCTATTTGCATACAACAGCTTGTTAAGCGAGAGCGGGTCGGCGATGACCCCCGAATACGCATCTGTTTGCATGAATCTCGCGTCTGACCGTTGGCGTATTCCATTTCCATGAAAGAAGATCCCTGCAGCCGGGTCGAAGACGGCGTCGCCGCCGAAGAGGAAGAGGGTCGGTGGGCTGCTGGCGTTGTAGCTGCGGGCTCCGCCGAAGGCGTCGTAGTTGAGCCTGGCGGCCAAAGCGGCGACGAGATGCGAGGTTCCGCTGTCGAAGGTCAGGCTGACGGTCAGGCGGGTGCTGCCGTGGGCGTCGGTGAGGAGCAGGGTCACCGGCTGCCCCACGACGGCTTGGGCCATCACGCGCATTCCGATGACGTAGCTGATGGTGGGGGCCGTCGCCGCGGTCGGAAGGCTTGAGGTCGTGCCCGTCCGCTGCTCGATGGGCTGGGCGTAGCCGGTGGGGTTCTGGACGTCGGTGAGGAAGAGTGTGACGGCGCTGCCGGTGGTCTGTTTCACGCGGTTCTGGACGTCGTCGTAAACGTAGCCGCTGGTGACGCCGTTGACGACGGCCTGCACCATCTTGTTGCGCAGGTCGTAGGTGAAGGTGTCGGTGGTGGTCGTTCCGACGCCCGCTCCCGCGGTGATGGCGTGAGAGGCGGCGGTCTGGGAGCCGTTGGCGTCCCAGGTGTAGGTGGTGACGGTGATGGTGTCGTCATTGCCCTCGGCGGCGAGGACGGTGGTGGTGTCCTGGGTCAACTGGTCGTTGGCGTTGTACTCGTAGGTCGTGGTGGAGTCGCCAGCCGAGGGGCCATTGTTGCCTTCATCCGTGGCCTTGGCGATGTGGTTGCCCACGAGGTCGAGGCTGTAGGTGGTGGTGTAGTTCTGGCCTGTCCCCGTCACGTTGCTGGTGGCGTACTCCTGGATGAGCCGGTTGTCGCCGTCGTAGAGCCATCCGATCGTCGTGACGGAGTAGCCGCCATCGCCCTGGAGCGTGGTCTCCACGGCGGAGGCGCGGCTGCCATCGGGGTTGTAGGTGTAGCGGTAGTCCGAGAGCAGCACGCCGTTAGCATCGGTGTGGGAGAGCTCGAGGATCTCGCCGCGGCCCCCGCCTCCGGAAGTGTCGTACGTGTACTCCGTGACGACCCCTGCCGGCAGCGCGACGTGGTCGAGGCTGCCGTCGAGGCTGTAGAAGTAGGTGGTGGTTTGCGGGCCGCCCTCGGGAGTGGCGCCGAGGACCTTGTAGGCGGTGACGGTCGAGAGCCGGCCCAGCACGTCGTAGGCGTAGCGCGTGTCGGTGGCGGGGCTCGTGCCGGCGTAGTCGCCGGTCCAGGTGCGGGTGTGGTCGCCCGTTCCGGGGTCGAAGGCATAGTTGACCGCGCCTTCGGGCGAGGCGGTGCGGATGAGGTGGCCCCAGGCGTCGTAGGTGTTGGCGACGGTGCGATCGCCCGAGGCCAGGTGCTGCGTGACCTCGACGGTCCGGCCCAAGGCGTCGTAGGTGTAATCGACGCTCTCCGCCGGTTCGCCTTCCCCGTCGTCGTAGGCGTCCTCGTCGACGAAGAACTCCTTGGCCGCGAGGCGGCCATTGCTCCCCTGGCGATCGTCGTAGACGTAGTGCGTCACCTGGCCCTTGAAGTCGATGGAGAGGGAGAGCCTGCCTGCATCATCGTACCGCTGTTCCTCGCCCTCGGATGGCTGGCCCAAGGGCAGGATGCGGCCCGTCTGCCGGCCTTGGCCGTCGAACTTGAAGGTGGTGAGCTCCGAGGCACCCATGAGGGCGTCGCCCAAGTCGACGACGTCGCCGGTGGCCTCGTCGCGCCCGAGGTTGGCGAGGATGGAGACCTGGTTGCCCTTGGCGTCGTAGGTGTACTCCCAGCGCGGGCGGAGGAGCCGGGTCGGGTCGCCCAGGTGGCGCGGGTCCTGCACGGCGGGGAGTTCCACGGCGCTGAGCCGGGCTTGCGAGTCGTACTCGTAGGTGGTGACGCGGCCTAGCGGGTCGATGGCGGCGGTCTGACGGCCCATGCTGTCGTAGACCGAGGAGGTGGTCGCGCCGTCGGGCAGCATGGTGCGGATGAGCTGGCCGAAGGCGTCGTAGGTCTGCGTGGTGGTGCGGGCGTGGGAGCGGTCGACGCCGTTGACGGAACCCGTCGGGGCCTGCGAGGGTGTGGCGAACTGCTTGAGGTTGTCGATGGTGGCGGAGGCCTGCCCGTCGAAGCCTTCGTAGACCGTCTCGATGCGGCGGCGGACGAGGGGGTGCCCGCCCCCGCCCCCGGAGAGCGTCAAATCAGGGTCCGGCGTGGCGGGCATGATGACGGCCGATTGCCGGCCCAGCGAGTCGTACTCGTAGTCGGTGACCCCGCCGCGGGCGTCGATGCTGCGCAGGACGCGGCCTTGGCGGCCGGGGGTGTCGTCGAAGACGGTTGTGGTGGTGGCGAGGACCGTGCCGGGCGTGGCCAGGACGCTGTGGAGGTCGCCCGTCTCGACGCTGCCTTCGAGATCGACCACGACGCCCTGGAGCGTCTGCGTCGAGTAGGCCCGGCCCTGTGAATCGTAGAGCGTGCGCGAGCCGAGGACGGGATCCGACGATCCCTCGACGTGCGGTTGCGTGGAGAGGTAAGCCCGGCCGAAGCGATCGTAGACGGTGTTGGAGACAACCCAGACGAGGTCATCATTTTCGTCGCGCGACTGGCGGCGGGACTCGATCACCTGGCCCACGGCGTCATAAACAGTCTGGCTGACGGTTCCGAAGGCGTCGGTGGATTCGACGACACGGCCCGCGGCGTCGTAGGTGATGCTGCCGGAGGAGGAGAGCGGGATGAGCGTTCCCTCGTGTGCAGGGTCGACGGCCGATTCCTTGATGTCGCCGGAGCCAGTGAGCGTGACGACCACGCCGGAGACGCGATGCAATTCCTTGGTGCGGCCGAGCGGGTCGTAGGCGGTGACGCTGGCGAGGATGGGATCTTCGGTTCCCTCGAGGTTAGGATCGGTGGCGAGCACGGCCCTTCCGTTGGCGTCATAGATCGTGCGGGCGATCAGCCAGGCGACGGACCCCCCGGCAGTGCGGGACTCGCGGCGGGTCTGGACGAGCAGGCCCCGGGCGTTGTAGGTGTTTTGCGTGACCAGGCCGAGGGAGTCGGTGGTGGTCACGACGCGGCCTGACGCGTCGTAGGTCTGCGCGGTGGAGTTGCCGCGGGCGTCGGTGGAGCGGGTGACCCGGCTGGCCGGGTCGTACTGGGTCGTGGTGGTCAGCGTGGCCGTGTGAGCCGGATCGCTGGGGTCAACCCAGGTGAAGGTGTCGCTGGTCTGGTTGCCGCCCCCGGGGGCGTCGTAGCCGTAGGCGTGCGTAACGCCGAAGGCGTCGGTGGAGGAAGCGACCCGGCCGTGGTCGTCGTAGCTCATCGTGCCGCTGGGATTGCCCAGCGGGTCTTCGGTATGGTCGAAGCGGCCGCTTCCGTCGTTGGCGTAGCGGTATCGCGTGACGTTCCCATGCCCGTCGCTGCTGGAGAGCAGGTTGCCGGTGCGGGGGTCGTAGGTGTTGGTGGTGGTGTTGCCCAGCGGGTCGGTGGTGGTCAGGACGTTGCCGTAGGCGTCGAAGGTGGAGTAGGTGACGTTGCCCAGAGCGTCGGTGGAGGAGGTCTGGTTGCCCGCGGCGTCGTAGCCCGCACGGCTGGTCCAGACCACATCATCCGGCACGCCCGAATAGCGCAGGGCGTTGGAATTGCCCACGACCATGAAGGGCTGGCTGACGGCCGTCTCGCGGTCGGGGTTGGCTCCGTCTTCGTAGAGCGTGACGGTGACGATGTACTTGACCAGCGCGGGGTTCGACAGCTCCGTGGGCGAGGAGAGCCGCTGGATCTTGCGGACGACGTTGCCGCGGGAATCGACGACCAGCTCGGTGGGGTTGCCCAGGGCGTCGGTGACGCTCTGCGAGACGAGGCCGCCTCCCAAGTCGAGGTTGAAGCCGAAGGGGGCGGCGTTGCCCGAGGCGTCGACCAGGCCGGTCATCCGGCCGAAGTCGGGGCTCTCCGGGTCGGTGCCAAAGCTGGCGTGGGCGACGGTGATCCCGCGTGCGTCGATGATGTCGGTGAGGAAGTGCGGCCGGCCCAGGCTGCCGGCGACGCCCGACTCGTCGCGGTCGTAGCGGTATTGCGTGGTGGCGCCGACGCGGTCGGTCATGCTCGCCAAGTCCCCGTTGCCGTCGTAGACGTAGACGATCGACTTCCCCGCTGGGTCGGTCACCTTGGTGATTCGGCCCTGCTGGTCGCGGGTCATGAGGATCTGCGCCAGCACGTTGCCCGCGGGGTCGCGGCTGGTGATGTCGGCGTCGGAGACGGTCAGCGTGTTGCCGTTGCGGTCGTGGACGGGCAGGAGGTGGCCGCGGGGGGAAGGAACTCGGCCAACCCGTCGCTGATGAGCGCCAGCCCGACCTGGTCCTGCTGGCGGTTGATGACGTGGCTGAGAGCCGTGGCCAGGAATTGCACGTACGCGAGCTTGGAGCCGGATTCACCGGCGCGGGGTGATCGAGCCCCGCGGCGGTCGTCGCCGCCGAACTCCATCGAGCCGCTGGCGTCGACCACGAGCGTGCAGACGAGGTTGGCTTCCTCCTGATAGAGGCGGACGTAGGCACGGCCGGTGCGAGAAAGCACTTTCCAGTCGATCCGGCGGAGGTCTTCGCCGTTGCTGTGCTCGCGGTAGTCGACGAACTCGCCCGACCCGCCGCGCTGGCGTGAGGGATGGCGGCCCGTGTAAGCGCCCTCGATCCGCTGGCGCGTGGTGAAGCGCATGCGCTCCAGGGCAGCCAGGGCGCGCAGATCGAGGAACCGGCTGGCGGACGCGCTGTTCGTCACGGCTTGACTTCGTCCAGCAGGTGCCCGACGAGCTTCTCCGCGCCCACGCCGTCGCCGATGGCGCGGTGGTTGAGGATGATCCGGTGGCGGAGGATGGGGATGGCCACCGCGCGGATGTCCTCGACGGTCGGCGCGGTGCGTCCGGCGAGGAGGGCGTGGGCCTTGGCGGCGCGGACCAGGTTCTGCGAGCCGCGCGGCCCGGCGCCCCAGGCGACGTAGTCCTTGGCCAGCCGCGCCGCCCGGGCGTCGTCGGGCCGGCTGGCCCCGCAAAGCCGGACGGCGTAGGCCGCGACGCTCGGCGGCACCGGCACGGCCCAGACAAGGTTGCGCAGCTCCAGGAAGGCCTCGCGGTCGAACGCCGCCTCGGGCATGCGAAGGGCCGCCCCGCTGGTTTTGAGGACGATCTGCTCCTCCTGCTCCGGCGAGGGGTAGCCGATGTGGATCTCCATCATGAAGCGGTCTAGCTGCGCCTCGGGCAGCGGGTACGTCCCTTCCTGCTCGATGGGATTCTGCGTGGCGACCACCAAGAACGGCTCCTCGAGCGGGTAGGTCTGCCCGCCGACCGTGACGTGCTGCTCCCCCATCGCCTCCAATAGGGCCGACTGCGTCTTGGGCGCGGCGCGGTTGATCTCGTCGGCCAGCACGAGGTTGGCGAAGACCGGCCCGGGGCGGAAGGAGAGCCGCGGAGCGCCGGACTGGTCGTCCTTGCCCAGGAGCTCGTACCCGGTGATGTCGGCGGGCATGAGGTCAGGCGTGAATTGGATGCGGGCGAACTTCCAACGGAAGGCCGCGGCGAGGCTCTTGACCATGAGAGTCTTGGCCAGTCCGGGCACGCCCACCAGCAACGCATGGGAGCCCGTGAGGGCGCATGTCAGGAGCAGGTCGATCGTGCGGTCCTGGCCGATCACCACTTGGTGGAGATTGGCCCGGATCGCCTGGACCTGCCGCGAAAACGACTCGACGCGCTGCTGGGCCAACGCCGCGTCGGCATGCGTCTGCGCGTCCGGCGAGATTGCACTGGTCATGTTTGTCACCCCGAGGAGCTTGATCGAATCGCAAAGCAGGTCCACATCGCGGCGCCCGGAAGTCGGCGCCGCGGCAGTCATGCGGCGGACCGAATCGACGTGAGAGCAGCGTAACTCGTCTGGCGGACAACAACAATGAATTTATGCCGTTGTGGCCCAATCCAAATGGAGGCGATTCCCTTGGCGCCAAGCAGCACTCGGGCGAAATCGTGGCAGCCACCACAGATCTGAAGGCCGCTTCATCTTCAGCGTCGTCTCGAATTCCAAAGTGGGGGCATCGTTCGTGAGGAGACGAGGCCGCCAACCTCACAGGTGCATTCATTGGGCGATCTCCACTCCCCGAAAGGGAAAGACGGATTGAGGCTGGCGATGACCCGCCTGCCCAGTTGTTGCAATCCGCCCATGTTGGTCATTTCGGAATGATCACTTTCAACAGGTGGTTCGGTTGGTCCCAATCCGTGATCTGCTCGGGCATCGCTCCGGCGACCGGCGTCTTAAGGAGTTTGTCCACCTCGCCACCTGCAACGACGATGGGGACTGAAACTCCGCCCGCTTTGTCGGTGACCTGGATGAAGGCTTCAGGCAATTGCCCGCCATTGTTGCCAACACTGAGGTTGATCGGCCTCTGCGGCGGGATCGGCCGTGGGAGGTGCGGACACATGCGTTTCCCGGATGCTCACCGCCACGTGCGGACGCATTCGCTTGGCCAGGGTCTCGACTGGGCCCGGCACGGGGTGACCCTGAAGCAAGGCCGGTCGCTGACACCCACCTCGTGGGTGAGCATCTCTCGCCTCGCGGCTGGCATCAGGCCCGTCATTGATTCGAACATCCCAGCCGACCCATCCGCGGGAAAAAAGCTCGCCTCCCGTAAGACCCGCACACGTGTCCGGCGGAATCCGGACAACGGCGCGCAAGTCGTTGTTTATGTTTTCGGGTTTTGGCTCGTGTCCGGATTTGGCCGGACGCTGGTACCTATCTCTGGCGCGGGAAATCGGCCCTCGAAAATGCTCTAAAAGGTGCCGCTCCCGCCCCATTGCGGGCCCGCTCGGGTGACGCATCGGCACCGGTCCGATGCGGCTCCGACGTCGATTCGAGAGCTGGTGCGCCGCTGTCCGCGAGCCCAAGGCGTTCGGACTCGAGATCGGCTTTGGGGCGAATTGTTGTAAGCGATGATCGCGCCATTCATTGCGTCTTTCCTCGCGGTTTTGGCGGTTCAGGGCCATTCCGGCAGGGCGTGGTCGATGGCGCCCTTTGAGCGAAACGGAGCGTCAAATTGTCCCGCTTCCATGCCGCACCTGCCGTCTTTTGATGCCGCTGCCACGCGGAGGGCTCGTTCTGAGCGTTTCCAGAGGGGTGGGCGATCCAACCCGTTACGGAAATGGGTAGTAAGAATTTTTTCGAATTCGGGCGGAAAATTTCCGCGCCGCGGGCCCCCGGAACGCGCCGCGCGAGCGAGTCTGGGGTTCGGAGTTCCGCCTTCAGGCGGGCATTTGTTTTCGCGTGACCCGTGTGGTCGGGACGGGTCGGGATCAAGGAAGGCGTCGCGTTAGCCGGACGCGCCCCCGCAAGCGACTGCTCTGGGCGCACGGCGTGACGTGGCGTGCTCGGTCGATCGGACGGTTCAAGCCGTCGCTTGCGCGTCCGGCTAACCCAGAGTTGCGAGGTCGAGGCGTCTGCGTTTTCCAAAGACCGCGTAAACGCGGAACTACGAGCCTCGGAGCCTCGGAGCCTCGGAGCCGCGTGGCCGGGACGGCTTATTTACTGCTTCCCATCCGTTCGGAAAGGCGCCGCGGGGAGTCCTGCGGTGTTGAACAGGTTGCCGTCCGGATTGTTCGCCCAGTTGTATCGCACCGCAACGGGCGCCGACACCTCGGCGGACGAGACCACCACCTCGTCGCCCTCCGCATGGGCCTCGGCCCAGACGAACTTCTTGTCCGCTCCACAGACGGCAAAGCCCCTGAGCGTGTCTCCCTTGACCACCAGCCCGTTGTCCAAATGGTCGAAGGTCAGGATCGCTTTCCCCGCCTTGATGGCCATGGACTTGAAGACCGGACCCGAGTGAGCAAGGTCCTGGCCGTAGGCGGTCGCCCGGGCAAGCAGGCCCAGGCGCAGGCCGACGTCCTGCTTCTTCTTGGGATGGATGTCGTCGGCGTCGCCGAGGTCGATGGTCACGGCGAGGCCCGTGCTCGGCGTGGAGGCGGCGGTCATGGCCTGCGACTCCCGAAGCGCCGCCAAACCACTCTCCTCCGGCGCGGGATTGCGGGGCAGGGCGTTGGGCAGTTGGACGATCAGGAACGGGAAGTCGCCGCGCCCCCAGCGGGCCCGCCAGTCCGCGATCAGGGTGGGGAGGAGCGAGTGGTATTGGGTCGCCCGGTCGATGTTCGACTCGCCTTGGTACCAGACCGCGCCGCGGATACCGAAGCGGGTCAACGGATGGATCATGCCGTTGTAGAGCAGGCTGGGATAGTTCGCCACGACCGATGTGGCGACGCCCGAATCGGCCTCCTTGAGGGCGAAGGCGGCCCGCCGGGACTTGTCATACTCCGCCACTTTCGCCTTGATCGCCGCCTTGTCGGCGTCGCTGGATTTGTCGAGCACATCGAGCGCGGCGTTGAACTCGGGCAGGTTCGCCCGAAGCGCGGGGCCGCTCGTCCAGGCCTCGGCGATCGTGGCTCCGCAGGAGGCGTTGATGAGCCCCACCGGGACCTTCAGGTTCTCATGCAGGTGGCTGCCGAAGAAGAAGCCGACCGCCGAGAACCCGCGGACCGTCTCGGGCGAGCAGACGGCCCAGGCGCCGCCGCAATCCTCCTGCGGCGCGAATGCGGCGGCGCCGGGCACCGTGAAGAGCCGGATCTGCACCAAGCTCGCGGCGGCGACCTCTCCGGCGGCGTCGCACTGGGCGAGGCTCCATTGCATGTTGGATTCCCCCGAGCAGACCCAGACCTCGCCGATCAGGACATCCTTGAACGCGATCGTGTTCTTTCCGCTGACGGTCAACGTCAGGCCGGTCTGCCTCGCGGAGGCGTTCAAGGGGGGCATGCGGACCATCCACCGGCCCCTCGGGTCCGCCACGGCCTGCTCAGTGCGCCCCGCAAGCGTGACCGTCACCGCCTCGCCCGGCGACGCGTCGCCCCAAACGGGAATGGGCATCTGCTGCTGCAGGACCATGTGGTCGCTGAAGATGTGCGGAAGCCGGACGTCAGCCATGACGGCCGCGCCGCTTGCGACGAGTGCCGCGAGCCCTGCGACCAGCTGAAGAACCGACCGGCGGAACTCGGACCAACAGTGCGTTGCCATCACGGTGGATCCTGTATCGAGGTGGGCGGGGTCTTCTGAAGCCAGGGGAAAGCTGGCGAGCTGAACGAGGCCGGGTTGCCTGACGAGCGGGGAAATGCCGGAGAGCCTGCATGAGGGCTTGGGACGGGAGAGGCCTTGCAGCCCTTGGTCAGGGTATCCCAAGGGAGCCGGGCGTCCAAGCGCGGCGCGGGCTAGTTCTGTGCTTGTTCAATCGCCCGCACCACTCGACCGATCGCGGGTCGACAGGAACCGGTCGAGGAAGATGGGGATCTTCGGCTTCTCGACCTGGATTCGGCTGCGGAAGGCGTCATGATCAACACTGCGGTGCGTGTGTGCTCACTCGAAGACGTTCAACATGGCGCCAAGCAATCGCTTGTACGGGCCGGAACGTGGTAGCCTCTGATGGTGCAGGGCGTGTCCCGACGGATTCAGGCTCCGTGCGAGCCGCTGCCGGAAACGCAGACCTGCGCAAGAATATGGAGATTCGACCATGGGCAAGGGCAACAACCGCCAGAAGAACGACAAGAAGAACAAGAAGCCCAAGAAGGACGCCAAGAAGCCCGCCGCGAAGAAGTGACTGGCGATTCAAACGGCCCGCCGGGTGATGGAACTCGCATTCAACGCCCCGGGCCCGAACACGCTTGAATAGCGGTCGCCGACCTGATGCGCCGCAGCGCCTCGGGCGGCGACCGCGAGCGTGCATGCAGCAGTCCCGATCATTCGGCGCCGCCCGACCGATCACGGGCCAACAGGAACCGGTCCCAGGAACTGAGGACCTTCGGCTTCTCGACCTGGATTCGGCTGCGGGCGGAAGGCGTCATGCCGAACTCCGCCTCCAGGCGGCTGAGTTCCTGTGCCAGCTCGTTCGCGATCGCCATCGGGGGCCGCTGCGGCGCGCAGCGGGTCTTGCCGGTCCCGGCCTTGCGCCTCGCGCCCGCGTGGCCGGCTCGGGGGCGAAGGCGGGCGCGGTGGAGATCGAGGCCCCGTTGAACATCACCGCCTTCGCGATCGACGCCGGGATTTTCGGGAAGCGCCAGCCGCGAGTCTTCGTCGCGGGGCAGGAGGTGAAGCTCGCGGGCGGCGCGGGTCTGCGCCAGGCGGGGCGGGTCGTGCTGGAACTGCGCGGCGGCCTCTGGACGCATATGTCGGAGCGCGCCGCCGCGACCGGCTTCCTCACGCGCAAGCGCCCGGGCATCCAGGGGCCGATCGACGACGCCTTCTTCTCGGCCTTCGTCTGCGTCCGCGGGACGGGCAAGGCGTGGAACCCGGCCGTCGGCGCGTGGGCCGAGGCTTGCTTGGAGCGGTTCGCCGACGAGTGGCCGCGCTATTGGCGCGGGGACCTGCCGGTGAAGAAGGATGTCGACGTGACCGCCGACGACGTGCGGAACCGCAACCTGATTTTGTTCGGCGACCCCGGCTCAAACGCCGTGCTGCGCGAGATCGTCGGCGCGCTGCCCTTGGGTTGGACGCGCAAGCGCCTGACGATGGCCGGCGTGGACCACGACGCGGCGACGTCGGCCCCGCTGCTCATCCAGCCCAACCCAATGAAGGGCGGCGAAGACCGCTACGTCGTGGTGAACTCCGGCCACACCTTCCGCGGCAAGGACTCCGCGACGATCAACTACATGCTCTTCCCCCGCTTGGGCGACTGGGCCGTGATGGACATCGGCCCCGCCGCCCCGCTGGACGCGACGGGGAAGATCAGGGAGAGGCCGGTGGCGTGTGGGTATTTCGACGAGGGGTGGGGGTTTGGCGGCTGAAGAGGCGGAGCGATTTGATCCCCCCGGGCGGGGATTTAATTTTTATCTGTCAAGCTATTGGCAGCAATAATGAACAGGGAGTCCTGAATAACGCCTTCGTTTTCTTTTTCCCTTGAAACCAGTCGACCGCCGGGCCGGGCGGTCGGCCTGCGCAGCGTTCCCCGCTGTTTTTCCGCGGCGGGATTCGGTTTCCCGCCGCCTTGGCGCGCAGCGATC
>JAPLMQ010000278.1 GCA_026386955.1 Planctomycetota bacterium | reverse complement strand
CGCCCGCGCCCGGCTCACGGAGCTGCTCAGCCGCGCGGGCCTCGCCAACGACGCCCTCTCGCTCAAGCCCATCGGCGGCTCGCGCGTCCCCGGGGCGAACGCCAAGGAGGTCGGCTGGTCGATCCACGCCCGGGGCAAGCTCTCCAACATCATCGACTTCCTCTACCTCGCCGGGTCCGACCCGCGCCTCTGCAAGCTCGACATGCTCTCGATCGTGCCCGCCGCGAAGGGGGGTGACACCGACCTCCAGGTCCGTTACGCAAGCCTGATCCTCGAACCCTCGACCAAGGGCGGCAAGCCTCCCGCCGCGGGGCTCGAGCCCGTCCCGCTCACGCCCCCGTCGCTCGAGACGCCCGACCGCAAGGCCTACCAGCTCATCGCCCTGCGCGACGTCCTTCGCCCCTACATCCCGCGCCCCGTCTCGCCCGCGGAGGGCTCCGCCGTCGCCGAGGTCTCCGAGCCCCCGCCGCCCGACTCGCCCGACGCCCGTCTCCGCGTCGTGGGCCTGCCGACCTTCGCCGCCCGCCAGGACGTATTCATCCGCGACCTCTCCGCGCAGACCGTCACCAGCTACAAGCCCGGCGACGAGATCATCGGCGGGCGCATCGTCATGGTCGATTACCGCTCGATGCCCGTGCCCAGCAAGCCGTACATCAACTCGGGCAGCCGGGTGATCCTCGAGCTTGAGAACGAGTATTGGGCGGTGGAGCTCGGGCAGAGCCTGGCGGAGCGCTACAAGATGGCGCCCGAGCAGTTGCCCGCGGGGCTCAAGCCGCATTCGCAGGGGAACAAGCCGGTGGAGACGTTGAACGAGACGGCGTCGGCGGCCGGCCGCGGGGGATGAGGATTCGCAGGAGGGGGCCGGGGGGCCCGGAGGATTCCGAGGCAGTCGGTGGACGAGGTTTTAGTCCGATCGCAGCAAGGGACCGAGACATGGCGAAGAAGTCAAAGAAGAACAAGAAGCGCGGGCAGTATCTCAAGGCGGCGTCGCTGGGCCTCGCGGCCGCGTCGATGGCGATGGGTCAGGGCACACCCGCCCAGGCCGCGCCCCCGGCAACCGCGCCCTCCGCCGCCACGCCGCCTCCCGCGGCGCCCAAGCCGCCCGCGCCGGCTCCTGCCGCCGCGCCTGCGACGCCTGCTGCGCCCGCCCCGGCCCACGCCGCCGCTCCCGCCACCGCGCCGGCCCCCACCAACATCCGCTTCCAGTTCGACGGCATGCCCTACCCCGACGTCATCCGCCTCTTCGCGCAGATGGCGAACAAGCCCCTCATCGGCGACGCCCAGATCGAGGGCACCCTCACCTTCTTCGACCCCGAGCCCTACAACTTCAACGACGCCTTCGACACGCTCAACACCATCCTCGCCATGCGCGGGTTCGCCCTGATCGACACCGGGCGGTTCTTCGAGGTCGCCCCGCTCAACGGGATCGCCAAGCGCCAGCTGCGCATCATGAACGGGCTCGACCAGGTCAAGGACGTCCCCAAGGGCGAGATCGTCACCGTCGTCCTCCCGCTCAAGTTCGTCGCCCCCGACACCGCCACGCGCACCCTCGCGCCGATGGTCTCGAGCTTCGGCACCATCGCGCCCCTCGCCCGCGGCAAGGGCGTGATCATCACGGACCGGCTCAACAACATCCAGCGCATCCGCACGCTCCTCAACGAGATCGACGCCGAGAACCTCGTCGACCAGCAGATCCGCACGATCAAGCTCAAGTCGGCCTCGGCCCGCCAGGTCGCCGACATCGTCAACAACCTCTTCGTCGCGGTCGCCCGCAACAAGGGGCAGGTCATCCCGCGCGAGGGCGGGGGCGACCCGATCCGCATCGAGGGCGTGGCCTCGGTCAACGCCACCTGCGACGAGCGCACCAACACGCTGATCCTCGTGGGCAGCGGCGACCAGATCACCATGGCCGAGCAGATGGTCCACAGCCTCGACGCCGGGCAGGAGGGCGACGAGCCGCTCAGCGGCGCGGTGCGCATCTTCGAGCTCAAGAGCGGCGCCCGTGCGGAGGACCTCGCCGCCACGCTCAAGAACGCGCTGCCGCCCGCGGTCGCCCCGGCCCCGGGCCCCGGGCGCAGGGCCACGCCGGTGATGGAGACGCGCATCGTCGCCGACGCCGCGACCAACCGGCTTGTCGTCTCCGCGCCCGCGGACCAGATGAACAACATCGAGGCCCTCATCAAGCAGCTCGACCAGGCGACCGTCGAGGCGGGGGGCCTGCGCGTGTTCCACCTGACCACCGCCGACGCCCAGCAGCTCGCGGGCGTCCTGGTCCAGGCGGTGACCGACCGCGACCCGCGCGGGAAGATGATCCCCAAGATCGACGTCCACGCCGACCCGCGCACCAACACCGTGATCGTGTCGGGCCCCGCGGGCGACATCCAGCGGGCAGCCACGCTCATCGAGGAGCTTGACCACCCGCTCGACAAGGAGACGCGCGAGATCCACGTCGTCCAGCTCAAGGGGGGCGACGCGAACCAGCTCGCCGCCTCGCTGGGCAGGCTCTTCAACCAACAGGGCGGGCGCGACCCCAAGGCGGGCACCACCCTGCGCGTCGAGCCCGACGTGACCACCAACTCGCTGATGATCTCCGCCGCCCCGGGCGATTGGCCGCTGATCCAGAACATCCTCTCGCAGTTGAAGAGCGACGCGGTGCCGATGTCGACGCCCTCGACCCGGCTGGTGCCCTTGAAGAGCGCCAAGGCCAGCGAGATCGCGCCGGCGCTGCAGATGGTCTTCAACAACCAGAACCGCGCCGCCGTGAAGGGCGCGGTCCCCGTGGTCATCACCGCCTCCGACCGCGCCAACAGCCTCCTGGTCTCCGCCGCCGCGGACGACCAGGAGACCATCGCCATGATGCTCAAGAGCCTCGACGTGCCCTCGACCGAGAAGGTCGACCCGGTGCGGATCATCCGGCTCAAGAGCGCCGACGCCGTGCGCCTCGCCGACTCGCTCCGCGCGATGGCCCCCTCGCAGCCCAACGCCCCGGTCTTCATCCAGGCCGACCCGCTGACCAACTCCGTGCTGGTCCGCGCGGGCGAGGCCCAGCAGAAGATGCTCGAGGAGATGATCGGCAAGCTCGACCTGGCGACGCAGGAGGACGCCCGCGAGACGCGCATCATCGACCTCAAGCACGCCTCCGCCTCGGCCCTCGCGCCGATGCTCCTGCAGATCTTCCCGCCCACGCCCGCCGGCCAGCCCCGCAAGCCCGGCTCGCCCGCGGAGATGCCCGTGGTGATCAGCGTCGCCCCCGGCGACCGCGCACTGGTCATCGACGCGCCCCGCGCCCGCATCCAGCAGATCACCCAGCTCGTCTCCACGCTCGACGTGGGCGAGGCCCCGGGCCAGATGCAGGTCCGCAGCTACCAACTCGCCGTCGCCCAGGCGGGCGAGGTCGCCCCGACGCTCGCCCGGCTCTTCGCCACCCAGGCCAACCGCCCCGGCGCGCAGGCGCAGAACCAGCCCCAGCCGCGCTTCGAGGCCAACGGCGCGACCAACCAGCTCATCATCGGCGCGACCAACGCCCAGTTCGAGGAGATCGAGCCGCTCATCAAGAAGCTCGAGGCCGCCAGCACGCTCGCCTCGCAGACGCGCACCTTCACGCTCAAGCACGCGCTCTCGTCCGATGTCGTCCCCGTGCTGCAGAGCATGCTCATCGACCAGCCCGTCCCGGGCCGTCCGCCCCGCCCCGAGCCCCCGGCCCGCGTCGCGGGGATCGCCGGGTCGAACACCATCGTGGTCAGCGGCCCGCCCGACAAGCTCGCGCTGGCCGAGCAGCTCGTCAAGACCTTCGACCAATCGGAGACGGCCGGGCACGCCTCGGTGCAGATCGTCCAGCTCAAGAGCGCCCAGGCGGCCACGCTCGCCCAGGCGGTCAACGCCTCGCTCGCCGAGCAGCGCCAGCCCCCGCGCCCGGGCGAACGCGCCCCCGAGCCGATGTTCGTCACCCCCGAGCCCAACTCCAACAGCGTGCTGGTCCGCGGGCCCGGCGAGCGCATCGACTCCGTCGTGGAGATGATCAAGAAGCTCGACGCGCAGAGCTCCAGCGCCGAGTCGCAGACGCGCACCTTCACGCTCCACAGCGCGAAGGCCAGCGACGTCGCCCCCGTGCTCCAGGCCGTGCTGGGCCAGCCCTCGGGCAGGCCGCCGGCGCCCGGTGCCCGCCCGGAAGTGCCCACGCAGGTCGCTGCGCTCCCCGCGGGCAACACGCTGGTGATCCAAGGCCCCTCCGACAAGCTCGCGCTGGCCGAGCAGCTCATCAAGACCTTCGACCGGCCCGAAGTGGCGATGACCTCCGCCATCCAGATCGTCCAGCTCAAGAACGCCCAGGCCGACACGCTCGCCGCCTCGCTCAACGCGACGCTCAGCCAGGGCAAGCCCGCGCCCCGCCCCGGCGCGAAGCCCGGCGAGGACCTCGACCGCGTCACCGTCACGCCCGAGCCCAACTCCAACAGCCTGCTCATCAAGGGCCCCGCCGACCAGGTGCCCGACGTCGTGAACATGATCAAGAAGCTCGACGAGCAGAGCACCAGCGCGGCCTCGCAGGTCCGCGTCTTCCCGCTCGCCCACAGCCAGGCGCCCGAGCTGGCGGGCTCGCTCGCCAAGCTCTTCCACGACCTCACCTCCCAGGCCGCGGCGACCCGCAAGGGCCCGCCCGCGCCCTTCACCGTCGCCGCCGACGCCCGCACCAACAGCCTCGTGGTCTCCACCACGCCCGCCCACTTCGCCCTCGTCGAGCAGCTCCTCGCCAGCCTCGACAAGGCTTCGGACCACGCCGGGGCAGACGTGCAGTACGTCACGCTGCGCAACGCCACCGCGAGCGAAGTCGCGTCGCGCGTCAACGCGGTCTTCAAGGCCCGCCCGGCCAACGACAAGCCGGTGGTCGAGCCCGACGACGTCGACAACAGCCTGACCATCGTCGCCAAGCCCGCCGACGCGATCGACATCCAGGCGATCATCACCAAGCTCGACGAGGCCGCGAAGGACAACACCCGCTACGTCCGCGTGATTCCCCTCACGCAGGTCCGCGCCGACGCGCTGGCCGAGGTGCTCAAGACCGTCTACGCGCAGGTCAGCGGCAACCAGGTCGTCGTCCAGTCGGTGGGGCCGGCGGCTCCGGAGGCCGGCAAGGAGGGGGGCTCGACCAAGCTCTCGCCCGCGCTGCTCAACACCTCCTCGATCGTCGTCTGGGCCGAGGCCCTCGCCGCCGCGCCCGACAACAAGAAGCCCGCCGACGCGGCCCATCCGCCCGTGTCGATCGGCGTCGACAAGTCGGCCAACGCCCTGATCATCTCCGCGACCAAGCAGGACCTCGACAACATCGAGGCCCTCATCAAGAAGCTCAGCCTGAGCTCGGGCCGCGGCGACGCGGAGTTCCGCCTCTTCAAGATCGAGCACGCCGACCCCGACTCCATCGCCACCACGCTCGACGACCTCTACAACGCCAAGGTGCCGGCGATCCCGCCCGGCGTCGACCCCAACAAGGTGCTCGGCCCGCTCCCCCCGCCTCAGATCAGCGTCGTGACCGACGGCCCGACGCGCAGCCTGATCGTCCGGGCCAAGCCCACCGAGTTCCAGACCATCGAGGCCTTGGTCCGCCAGCTCGACCAGCCCGGCGTCGCGCCCAGCGAGATCAAGATCTTCAACCTCAAGAACACCGACGCCGCCGACGTCGCGACCAACCTGAAGGACCTCTTCACCGCCGCCGCCACGGCCGCGCCGGGCCAGCCCGCCGCCGCCGCCAACGCCCAGGGCCGCCGCGCCCAGCGCCTGCGCACCGCGGTCGCCGCCGTCGCGGGCGTGCCCAAGGCCTCGAGCAAGGCCGACGCCGCCAAGGCGGTGACCATCACCGCCAACCGCCAGACCAACTCCGTCGTCGTCGCCGCGCCCCCGGAGGTGATGGAGATCGTCGGGCAGATCGTGCAGGAGCTCGACCAGTCGGCCGCGCTCTCGGGCCTCGCCTCCGTGCGCATGTATCCGGTTCAGCACGCCGACGTCCCCTCCGTCGTCGCCTCGCTCCAGCAGCTCTTCGGCCCCGGCGCGCAGGTCAGCCGCGGGCCTTCCGGGGGCGGAGGGGCCGGCGCGGTCTCGCCCCCGGTGGTCATCGCCGGCGACAACGCTGGGCGCACCGTCATCGTCTCCGCCCCCGCCAACAAGCACGAGCTGATCGCCAAGGTCATCGCCGACATCGACGCCGCCCAGGGCAAGGACCCCACGGTGGTGAAGGTCTACGCGGTGCAGTTCGCCGACGCCTCGAGCCTCGCCGCGGCGATCACCAACACGATCGCCGCGCCGGTCGGCGCGCCAGGCGGGGGCCGCGGGCAGTCGGCCAACATCGGCATCCGTGTCAGCGCCGACCCCAGCAGCAACTCGCTGATCGTCCGCGCCTCGCAGGACGACCACGTCCGCCTCGCCGCGATGATCGAGCAGCTCGACGCCGCGCCGGTCACGCAGTTGCCTGTGCAGACGATCCAACTCAAGAACGCCGACCCGCTTGTCGTCGCCCAGGCACTGAGCCGGATCTTCGGCCCCGCCGGTGGCGTGCGCGGCGCAGCGGCGCGCCCCGCGGCCCTGATCGAGGCCGACCGCTCCGCCAAGTTGCTGATGGTCCGCACCGACGAGAAGACCTTCGCCCGCATCAAGGACATGGCGGCCCAGCTCGACGCCGGTACGCCCTCGGGCACGGCGATCACCGCCGTCTTCTCGATCAAGAACGCAGCGGCTCCCGCCGTCGCCAACGCCGTCTCCCAGGCCTTCGCCGTCCCGCGCGGGCGCACGCCCGCGCCCGAGGACCAGGTGACCGCCGTCGCCGAGCCGCAGTCCAACAGCGTCGTGGTCAACGCCACCGAGGCCAACATGGCCCGCGTGCGCACGCTCATCGAGAAGCTCGACGGCGACGCCGCCCTGGGGACCAAGACCGAGTCGCTGGCGGTGAAGAACGCCCGGGTCGCCGACCTCGCCAACGTGCTCGCCCGCGCCGGCATCGGCGGGGCCCCCGGCAAGGGCGGAATCAACATCTCCCCCGACGTCGCGAGCAACACGCTGGTCCTCTCCGGCCCCGCCGACGCCGTCGCCAAGACGCTCGAGCTCGCCAAGCTGCTCGACGCGGCGACGCCCGCCGGCGCGCCCGCGCCGATGGTCATCCCGCTCAAGAGCGCCAACGCCGCCTACGTCGCCCAGGCGGTCAACCAGCTCTTCGCCGCCCCGCGCGGCGTCACGCCCGCACCCGACCAGATGGTCACCGCCGTCGCCGAGCCGTTCTCCAACTCGGTGATCGTCACCGCGTCGGCGGCGAAGCAGCCGCAGATCAAGGAGCTGGCGGAGAAGCTGGACGTCGAGGCGGCGGCGGGGAGCAAGACCGAGTCGCTGGTGCTCAAGAACAGCCGGGCGGTCGATGTGGTGAACGTCCTGCGCGGCGTCGCCCCGCCGGCCACGCCCGGCAAGCCCGGGCTTGCCATCACCGCCGACCATCCCAGCAACACGCTGATCCTCACGGGCCCGGCCGACGGGGTCGCCAAGCTCGCCGCGCTCGCCAAGCAGATCGACGAGGGCACGCCCGCAGGCGGGAGCGCCCCGACGGTCTTCGCGCTCAAGAACGCGCAGGCCCCGTGGGTCGCGCAGGCGATCGCGCAGTCCTTCGCCGCCACGCGCGGCGTGGCGGTCACGCCCGACCAGGTCGTCACCGCCGTCGCCGAGCCGTTCTCCAACTCCGTGATCGTCACCGCCTCCGCGCCGAACATCGAGAAGATCAAGGGGCTCGTGGCGAAGCTCGACGCCGAGGCCTCCGCGGGGCTCAAGACCGAGTCGGTCGTCCTGAAGAACGGGCGCGCGGTCGACATCGTCAACGTCCTCCGCGGGGTCGCCCAGCCCAACACGCCCGGGAAGCCCGGCGTCTCGCTCACGGCCGACCACCCGAGCAACACCATCGTCCTTTCCGGACCCGCCGAGTCCGTCGCGAAGCTCGTCGAGCTCGCCAAGCAGCTCGACGCCGGGACGCCCGAGGGCGGGAATGCCCCGACGGTTTTCGCGCTCAAGAACGCCCAAGCGCCTTGGGTGGCGCAGGCGATCGCGCAGTCGTTCTCCGCTCCGCGCGGGGTGGCGCTCACGTCCGACCAGGTGGTCACCGCCGTCGCTGAGCCCTACTCCAACTCCGTGATCGTCACCGCCTCGGCGCAGAACCTCGAGAAGATCAAGGGTCTGGTCGCCAAGCTCGATGCCGAGGCTTCGGCGGGGCTCAAGACCGAATCGATCGTGATGAAGAACGGGCGCGCGATCGACCTCGCCAACGTTCTGCGCGGCGTCGCCCAGCCGACGACCCCCGGCAAGCCCGGCGTCTCCATCACCGCCGACCACCCGAGCAACACGCTCGTCCTCTCGGGCCCCTCCGACGGCGTGACCAAGCTGGCGGAGCTCGCCAAGCAGCTCGACGCGGGCACGCCCGCGGGCGGGGGCGCGCCGAGCGTCTTTCCACTCAAGAACGCCCAGGCGCCCTGGGTGGCGCAGGCGATCGCTCAGTCCTTCGCCGCCCCGCGCGGCGTCGCCGTCACGCCCGACCAGGTCGTCACCGCGGTCGCCGAGCCCTACTCCAACTCGGTGATCGTCACCGCCTCAGCCCAGAACCTCGAGAAGATCAAGGACCTGGTCGGCAAGCTCGACGCCGAGGCCTCCGCGGGGCTCAAGACCGAGTCGATCGTGATGAAGAACGCCCGCGCGATCGACCTCGCCAACGTCCTGCGCAACATCGCCCAGCCGACCACGCCCGGGAAGCCCGGCGTCTCCATCACCGCCGACATGGCGAGCAACACGCTGCTCCTCTCGGGCCCCGCCGACGGCGTGGTGAAGCTCGCCGAGCTCGCCAAGCAGCTCGACACGGGCACGCCCGCGGGCGGCAACGCCCCGTCGGTCTTCACGCTCAAGAACGCGCAGGCGCCCTCGATCGCCCAGGCGATCAACCAGTCGTTCGCCGCCCCCCGCGGGATGGCGGTCACCCCCGACCAGGTCGTCACCGCGGTCGCCGAGCCGGTGTCGAACAGCGTGGTGGTCACCGCCTCGGGCGCGAACCTCCCGAAGATCCAGGCCCTGGTGGAGAAGCTCGACGCCGAGGCCTCGACGGGGAACAAGACCGAGTCGCTGGCGCTCAAGAACTCCCGCGCGGTCGACGTCGCCAACGTGCTGCGCAGCCTCGCGCCGCAGACGGGCGCGGGCAAGTCGGCGGTGATCATCGCCGCCGACGCGGGGAGCAACACGCTCCTGATGAGCGGTCCCCCCGAGCCGCTCGCCAAGACGCTCGAGATCGCCAAGCACCTGGAGGCCACGACGCCCGCGGGCGCCCCCGCGCCGGTGTTGATTGCGCTGAAGAACGCGCAGGCCTTCGCAGTCTCGCTGGTGGTCAACGCCGCGTTTGCCCCGCCCCGGGGCGTGAACCCCTCGCCCGACCAGGTCGTCAGCGTGGTGCCCGAGACGCTCTCGAACAGCCTGGTGGTGACGGCCTCGCCCCTGAACCTCCCGAAGGTGCAGGAGCTGGTGCAGAAGCTCGACGCCGAGGGCTCCGCCGGCGCCAAGCCCGAGATGTTGGTGCTCAAGAACGCCCGCGCGGTCGACATGGTGGGCGTGCTCTACCGCGTCTCGAGCGCCTCGAGCCGGGCGGGGGCGATCCCCGTGAGCATCACCGCCGACGGCCCGAGCAACGCGCTGGTGCTCAGCGGCCCGCCCGCCGACGTCGCGCGCGTGAAGCAGATGGCGACCGACCTCGACGCGATCTCCACCGACGCGGCCCCGAGCGTCTTCATCCTCCCGCTCAAGAACGGCGACGCCGTGGCCGTCACCGCGATGGTCCGCGACCTCTACACGCAGCAGACCCAGGCCGCCCGCTCCAGCGGCAAGAGCGTCGAGCCGCTGGCGGTCTCGGCCGACGAGCGGGCCAACGCGCTGGTCGTCGCCTCGAGCAAGAGCGTCTACGAGCAGGTCTCGCAGTGGGTGAACAAGGTCGAGGAGATGAAGCCCGCCCGCGGCTCGCTCAAGATCATCACCCTCCAGAGCGCCGACCCCACCGAGGTCGACAAGGCGATCAAGGAGCTCTTCGGCCCGCGCGGCGGCACGGGTCAGCCCGCAGGCGGGGCCGCCCCCGCGGGTGGCGGGCAGCGCAACACCCGTCCCGGTGGCGGCAATCGCCCCGGCGGCGCGGGCGCACCGGCCCCCGGCGGCGGCTTGGGCGGCGGAACCGGCGGGGGTGGCGGCGGGTCGGTGCAGACCTCGCTCCTCCCGCAGCAGCGATCCATCCTCATCGACGCCTCCGACGACGACTTCGCCGCGGTGCTCAAGCTCACCGAGGCCCTCGACGCCGCCGCCGCCGCCGCCAAGCGGCAGGTCCGCGTCTTCCAGCTCAAGAAGGCCAACAACGCCCGCGTCGCCGACGCATTGACGATCATGTACCGCCCCGTCGCAGGCCGCCCGGGCGCGGTCGACGAGAGCGTCAGCGTCAACGCCCTCCCGCAGACCGACGCGGTGGTCGTCTCGGCCTCGCCCAAGGTGATGGAGGACGTCGCCCACCTGATCGAGGAGCTCGACAAGGCGGAGGTCGCCGGCTCGCTCGAGTTCCGCATCTTCGCCCTCAAGAACACCTCGCCCGGCAAGATCCTCCCCGCGCTGACGCCCCTGATCGCCCAGCTCCAGCGCACCCGCCCGGCCGACCCCATCAGCGTTCAGGGCGACGAGCGCACGCGCTCGATCATCGTCACCGCGCGGGGCCCGCTCTTCGAGCAGGCGCAGAAGATCATCGAGGGGCTCGACCAGCCCGCCGCCTTCGCGCAGGCCGACGTGTTGGTGATCCCGCTGCGCAAGGCCGACAGCACGCGGCTGGCCGCGGTGCTCAACGAGATGCTCCGCCCCGACGCCGCGGGGAACGTCACGCCCGAGGCCCGGGCCCTGCAGGAGCAGCTGCGCATGCTGCGCCTGCGCGGGGCCGAGGACGGCCAGCTCCACGAGCTGACCGAACTCGACCTGACCAAGCCGATCCGCATCGTCGCCGACTCGGCCCAACAGGGCTCGAACGCGCTGGTGGTCACCTCGACGCCCGAGAACCTCAAGGCCGTGCGCGCCATCGTCTCGGTGCTCGACACCGTCCCGCTCGCCGACGGCGTGAAGGTCCGGCTGGTCCACTTGAAGAACGCCGACGCGCAGTCGGTCCTGACGGTCATCACCCAGATCTTCAACGACGGGCAGAAGCTCGCCGGGAAGACCGGCACGCCCGCCGCGGGCAAGGCCGTGCCCGACAGCCTCGCGGGCAAGGCGCTGGTCTCGCCGCTGAACGTCTCGGTCGACGGGCGGACCAACACGCTGGTGATCGCGGGCGTGGAGGAGTCGCTGGCCCTGGCCGACCTGGTGATCAACGACCTGGACCGCACGACGGGCGAGATCGTCACCGAGGTGCGACTCTTCAAGCTCGCCCACGCCGACGCCGCCAAGACCGCGCCGATGCTCACGGCGGTCTTCGCCGAGGCGCCGAGCGCCGTCGCCGGCGTCGAGGGCATCCGCACGCAGATCACCCGGCTGCGCACGGTGCTGGAGAAGGGCGCGGGGACGGTCAGCCAGGTGCCCAAGACGCGCCCGCCGCTGACGATCCAGGCCGACGCTTCGACGCAGACCCTGATCGTCGCCGCCCGCGCCGACGTGATGCCGCTGATCGCCGACGTGGTCAAGACGATGGACGTCCCGGGCGTGGGCGGGGTCAACACCGTGCGGATCGTCCCGCTGGTCAACGCCGACCCGACCCGGCTCAAGCAGGTGGTCGACAGCCTTTATGCCGGGCAGGCGGCCAGCCAGTTGAAGCCCGAGGACAAGCCGACGATCGCGGTCGACAGCCGGACCAACGCGCTGGTGATCACCGCGAGCGACAAGACCTACGCCGTGCTCGAGGCGATGATCAAGCAGCTCGACGCGAAGATGACGGTCGACCTGAAGGACATCCGGCTGGTGACGCTCAAGAACGCCGAGGCGCTCTCGCTCGCCAAAACGCTGCAGTCGATGATGGACGCCCGGCTGCAGCGGCAGACGGCCGTGGGCGGGAAGGACCTCGACGCGCTCAAGGTCGCCGTGATGGCCGACCCGCGGAGCAACAGCCTACTGGTGGGCGGCTCGGCCGAGGGCTTCGAGCTGGTCAAGAGCCTCGCGGAACAGCTTGACTCCGCCAAGACCGCGCTCTCGGGGCAGGTGACGCTCATGCCGCTGATGCACGCCAACGCGGGCACCCTCGCGGCGACGCTCAGCCGGCTCTTCGACCAGCGGTACTCCAACGCCGGCGCGGCCGCGAACCCGGCGCAGAAGCCGCTGATCCTCCCGGACCTGCGCACCAACAGCCTGATGGTGGCGGCCAACGCCGACGACCGCAAGGTGCTCGAGGGGCTGCTCGAGAAGCTCGACGTGACGCTCACCGACGCGAGCGTGGCCATCGAGGTCATCACGCTCAAGCACAACGACGCCGCGACCGTCGCCCCCAACATCCGCACCATCTTCCAGGCCCGCATGACCACGATGGCGACGCCCGGCGTGCCCCCCGCGCCGCAGGACCACGTCGACGTCGCGTTCGACCCGCTCACCAATTCGCTGATCATCACCGCGAGCAAGGAGAACCTGGCGCTGGTGCACGGGCTGCTGGACAAGGTCGACATCGAGCCGCCCAGCGAGAGCGGCGTGGTGCGCATGTACGCCCTGAAGAACTCCGACGCGCAGCGCGTCTCGACGCTCCTGCAGGGCCTGATCGCCCAGGGGCTCTACACGCCCGGCGCCGCCGCGGCGACGGGCAACGCCGCCGCCACGGCGCGCGAGAAGGTCGCCGTCGCGGTCGACCTGCGCACCAACGTGCTGATCGTTTCGGCCTCGAAGGAGAACTTCGCGGTCATCGAGGAGATCATCAAGGGCATCGACAACACGCAGGACTTCGCCCTCTCGGGCGACGTGCGCATCTTCGCGCTCAACCGCGCCGACGCCACCCGCCTCGCACCGACGCTGCAGCAGTTCTTCAACGCCAAGCGCGCCGGCGAGCAGGCCACGGGCGGGGCCGGGCGGTCGCTCCCCGTGACGATCATCCCCGACTCGCGCACCAACGCCCTGCTGGTCGCCGGCTCGCGCGAGAGCTTCGCGGCGATCGAGGGGATGGTGAAGAAGCTCGACGGCGAGCAGGCGCTGCCGCTCAACGAGTTCCGCGTCTTCCTCCTCAAGAATGCCAGCGCCACCGGGCTCCAGCCCACCGTCCAGCAGCTCTTCGACCAGCGGGCCCTGCGCGACGACGTGGGCCCCAAGCGGAAGGTCACCGTCGTCGCCGACGCACGGACCAACGGGCTGGTCGTCGGCGCCAACGCCGAGGACCTCGAGATCGCCGACGCCCTGGTCAAGCGGCTCGACGTCGAGCCCGACTCCCCGGGCAACAAGGTCGGCGTCTTCCCGCTCTCCCGCGCCGACGCCCTCTCCGTCGCCGCCACCCTGCGCAGCATCTACCAGGCCCAGCTCGCCAACCCCGGCGCCCCGGGCCAGCCCGCGAACCCCAACGGGCTCAACGGCTCGATCCAGACCTCGACGCTGAGCATCACTGCCGACGTGCGCCTCAACGCCATCGTCGTCTCCGCCCAGCAGACCGACATGGACCGCGTCGCCGAGCTGGTGCGCCAGCTCGACGGCGACCAGGGCAACCGCGTCACCGAGATCCGCGTCTTCGCCCTGCACAACGCCGACGCCACCGAGCTCTCCGGCACGCTCACCACCGCGATCAAGGGTCAGCTCGGCGGCGGGGGGAGCGGGGGCGGCGCCGCGGCGGCCGCCAATGGCCCGGCCCTGCAGACCGTCCTCCAGTTCATCACCCGCTCGCAGGACGGGCAGTCGGTCATCTCCAGCCAGCTCCAGCAGGGCATCCTCATCACGCCCGACAAGCGGACCAACTCCGTGGTCGTCTCCGCCCCGGTGGAGAACATGGAGCTGCTCGACAGCCTCATCAAGGCGATGGACACCACCAGCGCCCAGGCGGCGGAGATCCACGTCTTCCGCTTGATGAACGCCGACGCCCGCCAGATGGCCGACATGCTCTCGCAGCTCTTCAAGCTCCAGGGCGGCGGGGGGGCGAACCAGCGGATCTTCAGCTACCAGCTCGTGCAGGACGCCGCCGCGACGCAGCCTTCCGGCGCCGCGCCCCCGCCCGCGCCCGCAGCCGACCCCGGGCCGGGCAAGACCGCCGATTCCGTGATGATCCCCACGGCCCAGTCGGCTCCGCTCCCCGCCACGCAGCCCTCCGCCGGGGCGGTGGTCATGGGCACGGCCGACCAGCAGGCCCTGAGCATCACCGTCGACGCCCGCACCAACAGCCTGCTGATCTGCGGGACGCACCGCCACGTCATGCTTTGCAGCGACGTCATCCGCGAGCTCGACTCCAGCCCCGCGCAGGAGCGGCAGACGCAGCTCTACCGGCTCAAGAACGCCCAGTCGGTCGACATCCAGACCGCGCTGCGGGCCTTCCTCGACCAGGAGCGGCAGCGCGTCGTGAGCGCCCTGGGCAACGACAAGATCGGGGCCGCCCAGCGGCTGCTGGAGCGCGAGGTCGCGGTCGTCGCCGAGAAGACGACCAACACGCTCCTGCTCTCCGCCAGCCCGCGCTACTTCCAGACCATCGCCGCGATGGTCCGCGAGCTCGACCAGCCCCAGCCCCAGGTGCTGATCCAGTGCATGCTGGCGGAGGTCACGCTCGACGACAACACCGCCGTGGGCTTCGAGTGGTCGGTGACGAAGAAGCTCGGCGACTACAACATGAAGACCGGCACCGCGCTGGGCGTCGCCAACCAACTCGCCAGCACGGGCGGCTTCAGCGTCTCGGTCACCGGGAGCGACCTCTCGATGCTCCTGCGGGCCCTGCAGACGCAGGGCAAGGTCGAGGTGCTCAGCCGCCCGCAGCTCCTCGCCGCCGACAACCAGGAGGCCGAGATCAACGTCGGCCAGCGCGTGCCGATCATCGACAACAGCCGCGTCAGCGGCGACAACAACCCCGTCATCATCAACACCATCCACTACGAGAACATCGGCATCCTGCTCAAGGTCACCGCCCGCATCAACCACGACGGCTTCGTCCGCATGGACGTCGCCCCGACGGTCAGCTCGCTCTCGAGCGACACCGTCCCGGTCAGCACCGGCTTCAACGCCACGATCATCAACAACCGCTCCGCCAAGACCAGCGTGAGCGTGCAGGACGGGCACACGATCATCCTGGGCGGGCTGATCACCAACAAGGACGAGTCGCACGAGACCAAGGTCCCGCTCTTGGGCGACGTCCCGCTGCTGGGCAACCTCTTCAAGAACCGCACGACCACCAAGCAGCGCACCGAGCTGCTGATCATCCTCACGCCCCACGTGATCCAGACCGTGCCCGAGTCTGACCGGCTCTCGACCGAGGCCGTCACCGGCTTCAACTCGCTGCGCATCGACTCGCCCAAGCAGTTCAAGGAGGTGCTGGGCAAGAAGGTGCCGCTGCCGGTGAGCGTCGAGACGCGCGACAGCGCCGCCACCCAGCCCGGCGGGGCCTACACCGGCAGCAACTCCGCCACGCAGCCCATGCCGACCCGCCCCGGCCCGGGCCCGGCGATCATCCTGCCTTCGCTCCCCGCCGACGGAGACGTCGTCCCTTGACCCGACTCCGCGCCGTGCTCCTCTTCGCGGCGCTCGCCCTCTGGCTCGGGCAGGCCTGCGGCTGCGCCAGCAGTCCGGCCTCGCAGGGGCTCGCCTCGGGCGGGCGCGACAAGGTCGACGTCGTCTCGCTCTACGGCCTGCCCGTCCCGTTCTCCATCGAGGGCGCGGGCGCGCCGGTGAGCTTCCAGATCGGCGTGCTCTTCTTCCGCCGCGACGAACCCCAGGCGCTGCGCGTCCGCTCGGGCGTGGTCGAGTTCTTCCTGTACGAAGGGCGGTTCCGTCCCGCCGACGCGGGCGAGGCCAAGCCGTTCCAGACTTGGCGCCTCACCGCCGCGGAGATCGAGCCCTACGCCGTCTTCGCCCTCCCGGGCTGGGGCTACCAGCTCGCGCTGCCGCTCGCGGGCAAGGCCCCGACGACGCGCGTGGTGACGCTGCTCGCCCGCTTCCGCGCCGCGCAGGGTGACCCGGTCGATTCCGAGCCGATGTTGCTGCAGATGCATCCGGGTTGACGGCGAGCCATCGCCATCCGCAGGCTTGAGCCCTTCGCGGGACGCGGCTGGGAAGGTCGAATGAACGGATCAGCCCATCTCCGGCCCGGTGCTGGCAAACAGCCGCATCGGGTCTTCGTTGATCGCCCGTCCGCGGGTCATGCGATAGAGCGGCCGCTGCGGCGCGAGCCCACGCTCGCGTGCCCACGCGACGGTGGGAGCATTCGCGTCGGGGATGTCGACGAAGACCTTGAACGGTGAGACCGCGGCTTCGTGCGCGGCGGCCGAGGCGAGCCGGTCGACGGCGTCGTTGAGCAGCGCGATTCCGACCTCCGCGTCGGAGGCGATGCACGGGCCGACGTGGGTCGCGTTCGCCCCGGGGCGGGTCATCGCGTAGCCGGCGAGGCGTTGGCGGTCCTTGGCGACGCGCGTTGCGCCGGGCTGGTCGGCGTGCAGACGGTCGATCAGCTTCGCCCGCGGCGTCGCGGTGACCGCGGCGTCGAGGCTGTGCAGGTCGGCGGGGAGTGGGCCGGCGAGGGATTCAAGCGCGAACCCCGGGCGGGCGGCGCAGGCGCTCCCGGGCACGCCCGGCGCGGCGGTGCGAGGCGGGGTCGACGGGGCCGCGCCGCCCGCAGGCGCGATCATCCCCACGTATCGCTGCAGGTCGAAATCGGGCTTGAATCCCAGCTTCTCGTAGATCGGCCTGCCCAGCGGCGTGGCGTCGAGCCGGACCGTCGGCACCTGGCGGGCGTCGAGGTGGGCCAGCGCATGATTCATCAGCGCGGTGCCCACGCCGTGCCCGCGCGAGGCGGGGTCGACCAGCACCATCGCGATCCACGCGACGGAGCCGAAGAGGCAGGTGGTCGCGGTGCCGACGCCTTGGCCGTCGACCTCGGCGACGAAGCAGCCCTCGGGCTCGAGCGCGAGGAATCGCTTCCAGTCGGCGATCGTCTGGTTCCAGCCCGCGGCCTGCTTGAGGCGCATGCCCAGGTCGAGGTCGGCCGACGTCATCGTGCGGATGCGGAGCATGGCCACAGGATACGTCCTCAGCCCGCGGCGTGGCGGTGGCCGGCGGCCAGCTCGGGGCGGTGGCGGAGGAAGTTCTGCAGGTCGGCGGTGGAGACGGGGTTGTTGCCGATGCGCCCGACGGTGATCGCGCCCGCGGCCGAGCCGAGGTAGCCGGCCTGGGTGAGCGTCGCCCCGGCGGCGAGGGCGAGCGTGGCGGTGGCGAGCAGGGCGTCGCCCGCGCCGAGCGGGTCGATGACGCGCGAGGCGAGGGTGGGGAGGTACTCGCTGCGCAGGCGCGAGTGGAACCAATCCTCGCGCGCGTCCTCGCGGGGGCGGAAGAGCAGGCAGCCGCGGGCGCCCATGGTGACGGCCAGGTTCTTCAGGCCGATCTGCCGCATGAGCGAGATGGCGACGGTCGGGAGGCTGCGATCGAAGTCGCCCACGACGCTGCGCAGCTCGCGCTCGTTGGGCGTGAGCAGGTCGGCGTTGTGGAAGGCGAGCAGCGTCCGCCGCGGGCCCGAGACGTCGCCCGCGATGACATTCACGTGCGGGCGCAGCATCGGCAGCGCCTGGGCCAGCAGCGGGGTGGTGAGCGTGCCGCAGCCGAAGTCGGCGAGGATCAGCGCGTCGAGCTCGCTGCGCAGCTCCGCGAGGGCCGCCAGGAGCGTGCGCTGGTTGGCGGAGTCGAGCGGCTGGGCGTCGGCGTGGTCGACCTTCAGGAGCTTCTGCGCCTCGACGAGGTAGCGCAGCTTGAGCGGGAGCTTGCGCCGGATGGGCAGCGTGGTGTGCGTGACGCCCAGGGCGTCGAGGCGGGCGAGCATCTCCTCGGTCGGCTCGTCTTGCCCGACGACGGTGATGAGGTGCGGCTTCGCGCCGAGCGCCGCCAGGTGGGCGGCGATGATCGCGGCCCCGCCCAGGTAGCGGGCCTCGTTGAGCGGGCGGAGCGAGAGGACGGGCGCCTCCCCGGCGACGTTGGTGGCGTCGCAGAAGACGTAGTGGTCGCAGATCGCGTCGCCGAGCACCGCCACGCGCTTGCCGCGGAATCCGTCGGCCATCAGCCGGCGGAGCGAGTGGGGCGTGACGTCCCAGCGGGCGCAGCAGGTGGTGAGCCGGGCGGTTTCGTCGAGCCCGCCGACGTCGCCGCCGTGGGCGAGGATCTCGCCGAGGTTCTCGGGGATCGCGCTGGAGGAGAAGACGACGTCGCCCGAGGAGAAGATCACGCGCCCGCCGAAGCCCTCGACCAGCTCGCGCTCGGCGAGGAAGCCCGGGTGCGTCGAGCCCTCGTACTCCTTGCCCTTGATGTAGAGGTCGGGGTGGAGCTCGCGGATGACCGGCTCGGCCGTCGGGCCGTCGACGATCACGACGTGGTCGACGAACTCCAGCGCGGCGAGGGTCTCGGCCCGCAGCTCCTGGGGCACGTAGGGGCGCGTGCCGTCCGATTTCTCGATGGCGTCGTCGCCCGTGAGCGAGACGACCAGCACGTCGCCCTGCTGGCGGGCGAACTGGAGGTAGCGCAGGTGGCCGGGGTGGACGATGTCGAAGCACCCGTGGCAGTGGACGACGCGCAGCCCGCGCCCGCGGCAGTCGGCGCCGATGGCGGCGAGCCGGTCCACGCCGCAGACCTTGCGGAAGAGGTTGATCTTGAGCGGGTCGGGCATGGGCGGAGTCGCGGGGCGGTGGGCGTTTCGGTGCGGCGGATCAGGTGACTCGGATCAGGCGACGCGGAGCGAGCGGTCGATCGCCTCGGCGGCGGGGGCCTCGGGCCCGATGCCCAGCGGGACGTAGTTCGTGACGGCGGAGAGGGCCGCGGCGTCGAGGTAGCGCCAGCAGTCGATCAGCACGCGCGGGCTCGCGGGGCGCGACAGCCACGTCGGCTCGATCGTCTTGAACTCCTCCCAAGGCGTGATGGCGACGACGACGTCCCCCGCCTCGACCGCCTGGCGGAGGTCGGCGGCGTACTTCACGGCGTCGTGCAGCACGGCCTTGGCGTTGTTCATCGCCGCGGGGTCGAAGACGGTGACGTCCAGCCCCGCGTCGGCGAGCGTGCGGGCCAGGAGCAGCCCCTGCGACTGCTCGGTGACATCGGTGTGCGGCTTGTAGGAGAGCCCGAGCACGGCGACGCGCCCGCGGGTCGGTCCGGAGGGCAGGTGCGAATAAACCAGGTCGGCGATGCGCTGCACTCCGTGGCGGTTGGTCTGGTCGACCACCTCCGCGAGGCGGGCCTGCGCCCCCAGTTCGCGGGCGAGGCTCGAGAGGGCGGCGTTGTCGCGGGGGAAGCAAGGTCCGCCGTAGCCCACGGCCCCGCGCAGGTACTTCGCGCCGATGCGTGTGTCGAGCCCCAGCGCGGCGGTGACTTGGTCGACGTTTGCGCCCGGGAGGCGATGGCAGATCTCCGCGATCATGTTCGCGTAGGTGATCTTGGTGGTGACGAAGGTGTTGACCGCGAGCTTGGTCAGCTCGGCGTTGACGGAGTCGACGCGGGCGACGGCGGGCTTGTTCTCGACGGTCTGGCGGAGGATCGACTCCAGGCGGTCGCCGCTGGCGGCGTCGGACTGCCCGATGAGCAGGAAGTCGGGCGAAAGGAAGTCGCGGATGACCGAGCCGAGGGCGACGAACTCGGGGCTGTAGCAGAGGCCCCACCCGTCGCCGCAGCGCCGGCCGGAGGATTGTTCGAGGGCTTGGCGGAGCGGGCCGTCGGTCGCGCCGGGCATGACGGTGCTGGTCATGACAACCAGATGGGGCGTCTCCTTGGAGCGGAGGGCCTGGCCGATGGTGCGGCAGGCGGGGAGGGCGAAACGGAGGGAGAATCCGCCGTCGGCCTCGCTGGGGGTGGGGACGATGATGAAGGTGACGTCGGTGGCGTGCGTCGCGGCGGCGAGGTCGGCCGTCGCGGTAAGCCGGCCGGCGGTGCGGGCGAGCATCTCGTCGAGCCCGGGCTCGAAGACGGGGGATTTGCCCTGTTTGATCGCGTCGATCTTGGCGGGGTCGGTATCGACGCCGACGACGGTGAAGCCCTTGGCGGCGAGGCAGGCTGCGATTGGCGAGCCGAGCTTGCCCAAGCCCACGACGCAGAGCCGCGGGAGGGCGGAGGGGGCGTCGTGCGATGCGGCGCTGGAGGCGGCGTCAGGCGAGGCGGCGGATTGTCCGGGACGCCATGGAGAGAGCGATCGGCCCTGGCCGGTGCGGTGCGACATGGTTTCACTCGCCAAATGAAGTCACCCAGAGGCGGCGCCGGCTCGTTCGAAAGTTCGTCCGAGAACCGGCGCGTTTACAGGGTGTTATCGACCAAAGACAGGCCATGGCTTCAGTGCCTCGGGAGGGTTTGAGGCGATTGTGCGGGTTGGGGAAATTCGCGGGTTATGGGGCCGCAAGCGCCGATCTACTTGGAGAGGAGTGTTGGAAGAGGTGCGGGGAGTCCCAGGCACCGCAGTGCCTGGGCTTTGGGGCGCTCAGGTTGGGTTTGGGCTTTTGCCCTGGGTTTGATCGAGGAAACGTCCATGTCGCAGACCTTCGCCGAGACGCCCATCGACCGTGTGCGGGACTACTGGAACCGCCGCCCGTGCAACATCCGCCATTCGACCAAGCCGGTGGGCACGCGCGAGTATTTCGACGAGGTCGAGGCGCGGAAATACCTGGTCGAGCCGCACATCCCCGCCTTCGCGCAGTTCGAGCAGTGGCGCGGGAAGCGCGTGCTGGAGATCGGCTGCGGGCTCGGGACCGACACGATGAACTTCGCCCGCGCCGGCGCGATCGTCACCGCCGTCGATCTCTCGCAGGAGTCGCTCGACCTCGCGAAGCAGCGGGCCCGCGTGCTGGGGCTGGAGGGGCGCATCCAGTTCTTCCAAGCCAACGCGGAGGAGCTGCGCAAGCACATCCCCGAGGGGCAGTACGACCTGGTCTACTCCTTCGGCGTGATCCACCACACGCCCCACCCCGAGCGCGTGCTGGAGGAGGTCCGCCAGGTGCTCGCCCCGGGCGGCACGCTCAAGCTGATGATGTACCACCGCACCTCGTACAAGGTGCTCTGGATACTGCTCACGCAGAGCGGCGGGAAGTTCTGGAAGGTCGACGAGATGATCGCCAAGCACTCGGAGGCCCAGACCGGCTGCCCCGTGACCTACGCCTACACGGGCAAGAGCCTCGCGGCCTTCCTCGGCCAGCACGGATTGACTACCCGCGAGATGGCGGTCGACCACATCTTCCCGTACCGGATCAAGGACTACGTGCAGTACAAGTACGTGAGAGTCTGGTATTTCCGCTGGATGCCCGCGGGGCTGTTCCGCTGGCTGGAGCGGAAGTGGGGCTGGCACCTGTGCGCGACGGCGACGAAGGGGTGAAGACTTACGCGCGGACCTTCGCCGACCTACGGTAGGACCAGATGCCCCCGCCCAGGCCCGTGCCCTCGCGGCGGACGAGGCCTTGCTCGCTCAAGATGTGCGTCGAATCCCAGATGGTGAAGAGGTGGCCGCCCCCGCCGGCGAGGGCGAGGTTGAAGCGGGCCTCGGGGCCGTTGCGCACGGTCTGCAATCCGCCGCCGACGTGGCTGTAGTCGTGGTTCTGGTGGACGGCCATCACCATCGAGCTGGCGTCGATCACGGGCACCTGCCGGCTGCGGGCGCGATAAATCAGCCAGTTGTCCCAAGTGAATCGCCCGATCGCGAAGGGCGGCAGCTTGCCCCACATCCCGCGGTTGTAGACGAAGTAGTCGATGCCGGTGGGGCGGTGCTGCTTCCCGCGGGCCTTGACCTGCTCGCGCAGGCGCAGCTCCCAGCCGGGGGTGGTCTCGAGCGTCTCTTCGTGATTGAAGTCCCAGCGCTGCCCGACCATGAGGAACTGAGTCTTCCGCCGACCGACGCGCCCGAGGGCGCCGAGGAAGTCGCTCATCAGGATGATGTCGGCGTTGATGTAGCAGAAAAGGCGGTGGTCGCTCGCGGCCTCGGCGCGGTCGACGATGTCGTTGAGCAACGGCGTGCCGTACTGGTTGCGCCCGACCTCGGGGACGTGGACCAGCCCGTGGCGCTTGGCGCAGTCGGCGGTGCCCTCCTCGTTGCCCACGAGGATGATGCGGATGGAGGAGCCCAACGCCATCCAGGAGCGCACGGCGTTCTCCTGCAGGCGGGCGAAGGGGCCCGTGAACGGCTTGGGGATGGTGTAGAGCGTGATCACTTTGTATTCACCACGGAGTTTTGCTCAGGCCTCAGGCCGCGGTCTGCTCGTGGAGCTCGATGTTGGCCAGGCCCCAGTCGCGGTTGTTGAAGATCATCGGCTTGCGCTCGCGGCGCATCTGCACGGCCCAGCGGTGGAACTGCTCGTTGCTCACCTGCGGGATGCCCGCGCGGGCGAGGCGGTCGTTGAGCTGCGTCTGCCCCTCGGGCTTGAAGCCCGAGCCGGTGGCGTGCTCGACGTGGTAGCAGGCCATGGGAGGCGGGAGGAACTTCTCGCGCACGCCCGCGATGTGGGCGGCGGTGCAGAGGATGGCGTCGAGGTGCATCGAAAAGACCTCGAGCTCGGGATATCCGCCCAGTTTCTCCCAGCGGTCGCGGGACATGAGCGTGAAGTCGCCGCAGGCGTTCAAGTGCAGCCGCTTGCGGGTGACGACGGGGACGAGCCCCATCTCCTGCAGGGCCTCGAGGAGGACGACCCGCCACGAGGGGTCCCAGTAGATGCGGTGGAAATCGCCCGAGCGGAGGTTGCGGGTGCCGACTCGCTCGTTGACGCGGATGACGTGCTCCCGGCACCAGGCGAGGCGCTGGTCGACGCCCGGGAGCGAGGCGGGCATGTCGGCGTCGACGTCGAAGCGGTCGATGCGGTACATCCGCGCGGCGTCGAGGTTGCGGGCGGCGATCAACTCCATCAGCTCGTTGGAGAAGAGGATGTCGATGTTGGTCGCGAGGACGAACTGCCCCAGGGCCCGGCGGATGCCGACGTTCTTGGCGATCATCTGGAAGAGCGGGAGCGCCTGGGCATGCTGGAAGTTGGCGTGGACCTGGTTGGGCACTTGGATGAGCCGGGTCGCCAGCCGCCCGCCGGGCGCGGGCCAGCGCAGGGCGTCGCGCAGCCCGGGGCGGTCGCCGGGCGGGTTCCACTCGACGATGACCAGCTCGGCCGAGAGGTTCAGCCGGCGGCATTGCTCGTCGAGGCTGTCGACGAAGATCTGCATGCGCCCGAGCAGGTTCCCGCCGTGGTCGTCGTTGCGCGCGGTGGCGACGACGCTGAGGTACGGGCGGGCCGGGTCGGGCGGGAGGGCGTCATGTTGTGGTGAAATGGCGGGCATAAAGCTCCATCGCGCGGATCGCGCGCCCGGGGAGATACGAGAACATCCGGCGGGGGTCGATCGCCAGGTCCTTCACCATCGAGAGCGCGTTCTCGTAGCCGATGTACTCCTTGCGCAGGTCGACCAGCAGGTCGTGTTCGTTGCGGTCCTGGCGCACCGAGGCGGCGGTGTAGACGACCTTCACGCCCATCGCCTGGGCGTAGTACGCGCCCCAGATGTCGTCCATCCGCCCGACGAAGGGGAACAGGAAGTAGTTCCTGAGCGCCGCCCGGCTGATGAAGGTGTTCTGCGAGTTGAACGGGGAGATCCGGTTGCTGGCAATCGGGAAGCAGGCGGGGTCGAACTTGCAGATCGGAGCGTGGATCATCCGGCAGACGGCGTCGATGTCCGGGTCGCCGTCCCAGAAGTCGGCCTGCACGTCGACCTGCACGCGCTTGCGCGACCGCTTGCTGTAGTCGCGCTTGGGGATGAGCTGGAGCGGGTAGCCGCGGTGCCACAGGTGCGGGTGGTTCGTCGCGCCCACGGGGTCGAAGGCGGGGAGGTCGGTCTCGTAGTAGTTCGCCTCGACGCTCTGCCCGATGAGCAGGTTCCTGCCCCAGTGGTCGTAGGGGATGTTGTCGTCGTCGACCACGGCGATCACGTCGGCCCCGCGGTCGTAGGCCCAGAGCATGGCGAAGTTCCGCCGCTGGATGGAGTTCCACCCGATCACCTCGGAGAGCTCGGGGTCGTATTGCTCCTGCATCTCGGGTGTGAGGTAGGTCCCGCGTTTGAGCGCGTAATCGGCCGGGGTCTTGCGGTCGCCCGCGACGACAAGCTCCCAGTCGGGCATCGCCTCGAAGCGCCGGATCGCTTCGGTGGGAGGATTGATCGTGGTGGTGGCGATGATTTTCTTCAAGGGTGCGTCGGCTCCGGGGTGCGTCGGGCGGTCGGGCGTCAGGCGATGAGGCGTCAGGCGATCAATTGCTCAGGCAGGGGCATGTTGCCCATGCCCCAGGTGGGCGGGTTGTCGACTTCGGGCAGGCGCTGGTCGAGCATGCGGTTGCCGCGGTCGATGAAGCCCTGCATCGGCGTGAGCGGGCGGCGGGCCTGCTCGGAGCGGTCGTGCTCTTGATGATAGATCCTGCAGGGCTCGTCGAGCACGATTTCGCGCAGCCCCGCCGCCGCCGCCTGCACGCAGGCGAAGCTGTCGGCGAAGCTGTGGGTCGTCAGCTCGGGGTAGCCGCGCATCGCGAACCAGTGCTCGCGCGAGGCGAGGGTGAAGTCGCCCGCGGCGTTGCAGTGGACGCGGTCGGTCGGCCAGCCGCGCTTCGCGAGGTAGGCGCGGAGGCGAATCATGCGGTCTGCCGTCACGCGCGGGACGATCCGCCCGCCGATGTAGTCGACGAAGAAGAGCTCCTCGCGCAGGGCGACGCGGTAGACGCCCTTGGCGCAGAAGTCGAGCTGCTCGTCGACGCTCAGCCGGGCGGGCACGGTCTCCCAGACGTCGGCGCGGTCGATGCGATAGAACGCGCCTGGCTCGAGCGACTCCGAGGCGAGGAAGGCCATCAGCGCGTCGCTGAACAAGAGGTCCGGATTTGTCGGGAGGATGAAGCGACCGCGGGCCCGGCGGATGCCGACGTTCTTGCCCAGCCACTCGAAGAGGGCCATGCGCCCGGCGTTGGGCAGCAGCGCGTGGAGGTTGGGCGAGACGCGCACAACGCGGACGCGGTCCTTGGGCAGGTCGCTTGGCCACTCGATCGCGTCGGTGATCGGCGGGCGGTCGAGGGGCGGGTTCCACTCGACGACGACCAGCTCGGCGTCGAGCCGGTGCTTCCGCCACTGGTGGACCAGGGCGCGCAGGAAGACGTTGGTGCGGTGGAGCTGGTTTTCGCCGTAGTCGTCGTTGCGGGTGGTGACGACGAAGCTGAGGTAGGGGTTCATGCCGCCACCTCCACGCCGCGCACCGGGGGGGCCGCGGAGGCGGCCGGCTCGCCGAGGAGCACGGGTTGCCAGAGGCGCAGCACGGGGCGGGCGAACCGCCCTTCGAGCTGGCGGGCCCGCAGCTCGACGCGGGCGGGGCTGACGTTGGCGAGCACCACGCCGTCGACGGGCTCGCGCGCGGCCGCCTCGTCGGTGAGGATGGGCAGTCCGCGGTATTTCTCGCCCGCGAAGGCGGGGCCGTTCTCGGCGAGGCAGACGATCTCGACGCCCGCGAGCCGGCAGGCGTTGAACGTGGCGTAGATGTTCTTGCTGAAGTCGGCCAACGCGACGCGGCGGACGCCATGCAGCTTCGCCCAGGCAGCGACGAGCCGGGCTTGGCGCTCCAACTCGAAGTTGGCCTCCAGCGCGGCGGGGGAGAGCGGCTCACGGCGCTGGCCTCGGATGAATGCGGTCGCGCTGCGGACATCCGCCTGCAGCCGGCCAAGCCACACCGCCCGCGCGTGCCCGGCGTGGCGCGCGATCGCCTCGTAGCGCTGCATCCAATCGGCGCGGTATTCGGCGCGGAGCGGGCCCGTGAGATAGCGGTCGAGCAGGATGAGGTTGTTTCGCGTGTCGAGGCGGTGGATCGCCGCGGGCGTGCGGTTCCCGGCCGCCTTCTCGTGGCGGAACAGTAAATCCTCGTAGCGTTCGATGCGGAAGCCCGCGTTCCACAGCCGGAAGGAGAGGTCGTACTCCTCCGCTTGGCGGAAGAAATCCTCGGGGAAGCCGCCGACTTGGTCGATGGCGGCTTTGCGGATGCAGACCGCGCAGTTGATCATCACCGACGGGAAGGCGCTGGCCTCGAACGACCCGTCGGCGAGCAGCACGCGCCCGCCCACCGCGCCGATCTCCGGCGCCTCGTCCATGCGGGCCATCGCCCTACCCAGCGCATCGTCGAGCGGGTAGGAGTCGTCGTCGATCAGCGCGATGTGTTTCCCCGAGGCAACGGCGAAGGCGTGGTTGCGGGCGGCGACGCCCTCGTTGCGCGGGCGGCGGATGACGCGCACCGCGAACGGCGGCTGGGGCTGGTTGCTTTTCCCGGCGGCGAAGGCCTCGACCGCGTCGGGCGCGCCGTCGGTCGAGCCGTTGTCGACCACCAGCGCCTCCATCGCGCCGTGGGGCAGGTGCGGGTTGTCGCGCAGCTTCCCGAGCGTCGACACGAGCGTGTCGCGCCGGTTGTGAGTGACGATGACGACGCTGAGCCTCATGCCGCGCCTCCTTGGGCGAAGCCCGCCGACGCGCCCGCGGCCTCGTCGGCGAGCAGCGTGCGCACGCGGCGCATCACCCGGCGGAGCCCGCCCTCGTAGGTCAGGTGCTCGCGGACGAAGCCCTCCTGCTCCGTGGCGATCTCCCGCCGCAACGGCTCGTCGGCGATGAAGCGTTTGATCAAGCGGCGGACGGAGGCGGCGTCGTCGAAGCTGACTTCGTCGAGCCGGGGAAGCCCGCGGTCGAGGAACTCCAGGCCTTGGGCGCGCGAGAGGCGCTTCGCGGCCAGCAGGTCGGGCAGGGCCTTTCCGAGGCAGCGGCTGTGCTCCTCGATCAATGCCGTGAACTCCCGGCGAAGCGGCTCGTCCAGCCGGCGGCGGGCCTCGGCCATCGACTCGGCCCCTTCGCCCAGGTGATCGCCCACGAAGCGGTCGATCCTGCGGTTCACCGCGTCGAGCGGGTGGTCGCGCACGAGGAAGAAGCCGCCCGCGACCAGCCCGTCGAGCAGGCGCTGGTGCAGGCAGGAATAGGGGACGATCTGCAGGTTGATCCGCGTGCGGCGGGCGAGGGCCTCGAGGTCGGGCCCATAGGCGACGGGGCCGCGGGCGTAGGGGCCGAAGCGCGGGTGGCTCTCCCACCCGTGGCCGTAGAGCCCGAGGCGCAGGCCAAGCGCGTCGGCGGCGTCGGCGATCCAAGCGAGGGCCTGCTGCCGGTAGAGCGGGTTGTTGAGTTGGTTGAAGATGTCCAGCGCCCAGGAGGCGACGATCTCCGGCGGCTGGGCGTCGGGCCCGCGCTCGGGCAGCAGGCCCTGCAGCATCGAGCGGACTTGGTGGAAGTGGTGCAGGCTCCCGCCCTGTTGGTAGGTCTCGATCATCCGCCCGCAACAGGCCTGCACGGCCCGCACCACCGTGGGGTTCGCCGCCACGCGGGCGGCCAGGTCGCGGGCGACCTCCTCGGGCGTGCGGGCGGCGTTGGAGACGAAGGCGAGGTCTTCGCCGCTGTTTTGGCCGTCCCGCTTCCACACCGCGGGGCGCTCGGGCACGCGGGTGAGCTTCTCGAGGTGGATGCACTGTCGGGCGGGGTAGGCGAAGTCGCGCACGTAGGTGGGGATGTCAGCCGTGAGCACGAAATCCCGGGCCCCGATGCTCCTGCCCGCCTTCACGCTGGTGAGCTGCGGGAAGTCGTCCTGCACCCAGCAGAGCAGCGGGAGAAGCTTGGGGAAGATCGGGCCCGACTCGTAGCGCAGGTGGTCGATCATGAAGACCAGGTCGGGGCGGAAGGTCTCGAGTTCGTGGCGCACGGCCCGGGAGGAGACCTGCGTGAAGTCGGTCGGCTCGATGAGCAACCGGGTCTCGCAGCCCATGCGGTCGAAACCGGCGCGGGCGTCGCGGGCGGAGTGCTGCAGCACGCGCGAGAAGCGCGAGGTCGCGATGAGCACGCGCGGCCGGCGCGGGGGCTGGTCGCCCCAGATCGCGACGGACTCGCGCGGGCCGGGACCGGCCTCGGCTCTGGTTTCGGCGTTGACCTCCTCACCCACGTAGTAGGCCTCGATCCGCTCGCCTGTCTGCTTCTCCTGTTCGCGGATCCGCGCGTGGACGGCGTCGGCCCCCGCGCGGAGGGCGTCGCCGGTGAGCCCCTGCCAGATGACCACGTCGGGCAGCGGCAGGAAGGCGTTGGCGTTGTACGCTCGCTGATAGTCGTCGAGGCAGCCGGGCCCGATGAACCACAGGCAGCGGTCCTGCATGATCGGCCCATCGGGGCCGGCGAGGTCGTGCAGCATCAGCGCATGCAGAACGACCTGCGAGTCGGATTCGAGAAGATAGAGCGCGCCGATCTGGCCGAGGATGTTGGCTGGCTTCTCGCCCGCGGCCGCGAGCCAGGTGGCGACGTATCCGTCGCCCAGGCCGCAGACACCGATGGGAGAGGCCTTGGAGATGAAGGAGGCGAGCTTGGCTTGGTGCGCGGCCAGCGGCTTCGCGGGGTCGCCCCCGGGCGTGAGGCAGGTCCACTGCGCGTCGCTGGGGCGGCGGGAGATGACGGTCAGCCGTCCGTCGGGCGCGTTGGCGATGCGGCATTGCGAGAGCGGGGCCGAGCCCAGCAGCGTCTGGTAGGTCGCGGGGCGCTTGCGCTGGAGGGCCGCCATGTTGCGGGCGAGGTTGAGCTGGAGACGGAGAGAGGCGTCGGCCGCGGCGATGGGAGCGAGGAGTTCGGCGGCGGGGGCCCACTGCTGCTTGCCCAGGAGCTCCGCGGCGCGAGCAAGGGCGGCCGCGACCTCCGGGGGCGGGGGTGGCGAATGGGCCGGGACCGCGGTCGACGACGTGACGGAGGCGCCGCCGCCGCCCCCGGACGCCGGCGCGGGGGGGGATGCCGGCCGGGCTGTCGTCGGATCCGTCGGAGGCATAAGGCCCTTACCCTGTGGGCAGATGCGGCTTTTATCGGATCTACGCGGGGGGGCGGTTCAGTTTTGGTTCGGCGGGTGGTCGGGGTGGGTCGTCGATCGGAAGCCCCAAATCGGTCCCGCTTGGCGCAGGGGCGGATCAGGCTATAATGCCTGGCTTGCCTTCAACCCGGAGTCCGCGCCGATGATCAACGCTCTCAGGGACGACACCGTTTTCCATAAGCTTGGCGGCCGCTTCAAGTTCACCGCCCTCGCCCAGCACCGCATCCGTGAGTTGATGCAGGGCGCCCGTCCCCTCGTCGAGCGCAACGGCCGGAGCGATTTCGAGGTCGCCGTGCAGGAGATCGTCGAGGGCAAGATCACCCTCGAGCTCCCCGCTCCCGAAGAGGTCAAGTCCCGCAAGGACAAGTCCTCCTCTGCCGACTGACCCTCGTCCACCAGTCGGCCTCCAGTCCCCCGGCTCCCCCGGTTCGGCCACGCCACGTCCTTTTTCCAACCGGCCCGTGTTTCCGGCCCCATGAACGACACGCCATCCAGCGGTGCGCCTGAGTCCCCCGCAACGGACGGAACCCCCGGAACATCCGGCCCGCTCCGGGGCCGGAAGGTCCTTGTCGGCGTCACCGGCGGGATCGCCGCCTACAAGACCGCCACCCTCGTCAGCCGCCTGGCCCAGTCCGGCGCGGCGGTCCGCGTCGTCATGACCGAGGCCGCCACGCGCTTCGTCACCCCGCTCACGCTCCAGGCCCTCTCCGGCCGGCCCGTCCTCACCTCCATCTGGCAATCCGACGACCAGCCCGAGTCGCAGCACATCGGCCTCGCCCGCTGGTGCGATCTCTTCGTCATCGCCCCCGCCTCGGCCGACATGCTCGCCCGCCTCGCCGCCGGGCTGACCGACGACCTGGTCAGCCTCACCGCCTGCGCGCTGCCGCGCAGCCCGAAGATGACGCCCGTCCTCCTCGCCCCGGCGATGAACGCCGCGATGTGGGAGAACCCCGTCACCCAGCGCAACCTCGCGACGGTCAAGACCCTGCTCGGCTACCAGACCGTCGGTCCCGAGGAGGGCTGGCAGGCCTGCCGCACGAGCGGGGCCGGCCGGATGAGCGAGCCCGAGGCGATCTTCGAGGCGGCGAAGAAGCTGATGCAGGGGTAAGCGGAACGGGGGCGGGGGGGCGGGCGTATGAGCCTTGGAGGCATCGCCATGGTCGACGTCGAACTCAGGCGAAAACTCGCGTATGACTTGAGGCAGTTGGCGCTCGGGCGGATGCGAGAATCCGTGTTCGGCCGCGCTTGGGGCACCGTGTTCCAAAACACTCATGACCCCGGGATCCGAGCGATCCTCGATTGTCCCTGGCTGGATAGTGAATTGACGGCCGGGATGCTGACGGCCAATCGACGACGCAGGCAGCGAGTCCAGCCGTCGCGTGGATTGATCGAGCGTCGCCGCCGGCTGGCGCGGGTTTTGGTCTTTCTCTATTCCGATCGCCCCTACGAGTGGGACAGCGTCTATCCCCCGTTTGAATCGGGCCTCAAGCCTTCCTCCCTTGCCCTCATGCTCCTGGGAGTTGTCGGGTGCGCGACGGGTTCGGGCGTCTGGTTTCTCATGGGGTTGGGCAAGATCATCGCCGGTTTTGCGGCGTGGGTCCGCCGGGTTCGGCGATACTACGCGCGGCCTGAAGTTCAGGCGTTGCGCCAGGCGCAGAGCGAGTTCTGGCCGTTTCGGCGCGAGAGCGATCTGGTCGAGGCCCTGAGTCGGCCGGTGTTGCTGGCGGGGCGATGAACCACGAAGCGATTCAGGCCGCCATCGACCGTCCCGCCCGCCGCCGGCTGGCGCTGCTGATCCGCCGGTCGGTCGCTCGGCTCGCGGACAAGGAGTTCGTCGCCGCGACGAAGGAGATCGCCGCGAGGAGCAAGGACCCCGCGGTGCTGGGCATCATCGAAAGCTTCGTGGGTCCCGAGCCGCCCGATTTCGGGCCCGACGAGTTCATGGCGGCGGTGATTTTTTGGGCGGCCCGGCGACGCGATCGGTTGCCTCGGTGGCGCTCCGGCGACCCATTCCGGCGACGGGCCCGGCGGGTGATCGCCCGCATGATCGTCTTCCTGCGTTCTGATCTGGAATACCGTTGGCCGTATTACGACGACGGCAAGACGTCATGGGGCTCCCGTGTGTTCATGGGGATCATGGCGACGATCTTGGCCTCGGTCCCTGTGCTGCTGCTGGTGGACATCGGCGCCTATTTGATCCGCGGCGAGATGCCTTGGGCGTGGGGATGGAGCTTCCTGCCGCTCTTGCTCCCGCTCATTCTGATCGCCCACCTGCAGTTTTGGGGCATTTTGTTCATGTTCCTGCGGTTCCACGTCCTCCGCCACGTGTACCGCTGGCGGGGCAAGACCGATCCCTACTACGACGTCTGGCCGTTCAAGACCGAGGCCGAGATGGCGACGATCCTGCCCAAGCGACTGGCCTGCTCCCCGAAAACTGGTCCAGGTGATATGAGAGTCTTAACCGGCCGCCGCAGGGCGGCCAAGGAGACTCAAGGATGTCAGGCAAGAAGCACAAGCCCGAGCAGATAATCGCGAAGTTGCGGGAGGCGGAGG
>JAPLMQ010000255.1 GCA_026386955.1 Planctomycetota bacterium | reverse complement strand
GTTTGGCACCTCGATGTCGGCTCATCACATCCTGGGGCTGAAGGCGGTCCCAAGGGTTGGGCTGTTCGCCCATTAAAGTGGTACGCGAGCTGGGTTCAGACCGGCGTGAGCCAGGTCGGTCCCTATCTGCTGTGGGCGTAGCAAACTTGAGAGGAGTCTTCCCTAGTACGAGAGGATTAGGAAGGACGTACCCCTGGTGCGCCAGTTGGACCGCTAGGTCCACACGCTGGGTAGCTAAGTACGGCAGGGATAAACGCTGAAAGCATATAAGCGTGAAGCCCCCCTCAAGATCAGGTTTGCATGCGTCGCAAGACGTGAGAGACCCCCGGTAGACCACCGGGTTGATAGGCGGGAGGTGTAAGGGCAGAAATGCCTTCAGCTGACCCGTACTAACGGTCGATTGCTTGATCACATCGACCATCGACCGATCCGCGGCCACACGGCCGTTCATGCATCTCAACGAGCATGAATCCCCGTGTGGGCCGGCCACTTTGAGGCTTGCCTCAAGGTGGGATCGGCTGGTTAATAATCAAGCTCCTCATCGGCTCTTGCCTTGAGTGAGAAACGGTTCCGCATATTGCCGCAACGAAATCTGGCTGATCCCTTGACAATCCTGCCGAGGCGGGCGAAAGCCCGCCTCGGAGCTTGTCGGTGACCATAGCGACGGGGAAACACCTGATCCCATTCCGAACTCAGCAGTTAAGCCCGTTGCGCCGATGATAGTGCAACAGCGCGAAAGTAGGTCATCGCCGACTTCACGAACCCCGACGGGTAAACCCGCCGGGGTTCTTTTTTGCGCGCATTTCGGCTTCGATCCCCGCCTTCGATCCCCATCGATGCGATGAATGCCAAACACAAAAGGGTGGACAGCTTGAGCCGTCCACCCTTTTGTGTTTCCCGTCCCGTCGCCGATTGCTCTCTCTTCCCGTCGATGAACCGCCGCAGCGCGGGGTCGGCCTTCTTCAGCTCCTCCACCCGCGGGTGGGCGGCGCTGTTGTCCTCCGGATGCGCCCGCGCCTCCCCCACCCCCTGGCAGTGGGCGCCCCAGAGATACCTTCGCCCCACGCTCGTTCCCCGGCGTGCGGCGTGCCACAACGCGGTGTCGAAGATCACCACCGAGCCAGGCGGCGCCGACACCGCGACCTCCCCCGGCCAATGGTCGTTCGACCCTACCGGGCAGGGGTTGATCGCGTCGTTCAACTTCCGCGGCACCACGACCAACGGCCCCGTCTGGTCGCTCAGCCCGCGGACGTAGCAGCCGAAAAGTACGCGCTCGACCTTCGGCCTCGAGGCGAGCCCCGCGCGGTCCCACGAATAATGCTCGTGCCAGCCGATCCGGGCGTCGGAGCTTTCGTCGGAGACCCGCGCGCCGGTGTGCGTCAGCCGGGGCTGGTCATCGAGCACCTCCGCCAGCGCGTCGAGGACCTGCCGCTTCGCGTAGAACGTCGCCATGTCGGGGATCTTCTGCAGCAGGGGATGCACGGCCATGCCGAATTCCTGCATCGACGGCCGCCCGATCGCCTCCCAATGAGCGTCGAACATCCCGGCCATCCGATCGCACTCGGCGGGCGAAAAGACGGAGGGCAGCATGCAGAATCCGTTTTCCAGGCAATCACGCGCAGGCTTGGATGAGGTCATGTTCGGCGCCCTTCAGGGGTTCGATGGCATCGTCAGTAGTGGGGGAGGGGGAGACTCATTGCGTACGCGCTCGCGGCTCAATACGTCGCCTGCAGCGGGTTTCCCGCCTTCATTCCCTTCGCCACCCGGTCGGCCTCGAGCTCCTGCTCGAACGGGCTCAACCGGCCGTGCAGCCGAAGCCCGCCGTGCGAGAGGTTCACGCTCATCGCCGCCGTCGGCCCGGCGTCAACCCAATGCGGCGTGAGCAGGATGTTCCACAGCACCGACCCCGGGTCCATGTCGTAGCAGAGCGCGTCGGCCGCGCCGAGCTCCCCCGGCCGCTCGAATTGCTGCGCGTTGTAGCCCACCCGCGCCGCCCGCGGCGCCCAGCGATCCGGGTCGACCAGCCCGCAGAATTTCTTCCGCCCGTAGATCTGCCACGCCAGCACGTGGGAGAAGTCCATGTGGTAGTTCGTCGCAGACCCGGGCCCGGTGATGAAGATGATCGGGTAGCAGCGCGTCCAGGTGAAGCCGTTCCGCGCCAGCGCCGCCTGCCACGGGTCGAGCACGCGCTCCTTGAACCCGTGCAGGAATTTCCCCGGCTCGTCGAAGCGCGACAGCCGGTAATGCGCCACCGAGAACGACGACTCGATCGCCCGCTCGATCGGCAGGGCCCGGAAGGTCTCAGCGTGGCTCGTCGTGTCGAGCTTTGCCCCCTTCACGCCCGAGCCGATGCTCACCAGCTCGTCGCGCCGCAGCTCGTCGACCACACGGTCGATCGGCGGCATCTCGAACACGAACGGGACGCACTGCCCGGTCATCAAAAAGTTGTGCGGCCCCGCCCAGCGGTCGCGGAACTCAGGCCAGGTCTCAACGGTGCGGTGCATGCGGTTGTCTCCTCGACCCGCGATATCCTAACTCACCCAGATCGGATTACGGCAGCCTCCGCTTGCGCTGCATTCGCCGCGTGACTGTCGCAACTGTTTGCCAGCCGCGCCTCGACGCTCTACCTTGCGCCCATGCCCGAGACGACGCCCCAGCAGCCCGCGATGCGAGCCCGGTCGGTCCTCGCCGCGCTGTCGGTCTCGGCCTCGGGCTTCTGCCTATTCTTCGGCTACGAGATGGTCCGCAGCCCGTCGAACACGCTCTACAAGGCAGCCTACAAGCCCGACGCGCTCGTCTACGTCATGGCGGCCACGCCCCTGGCGGTCATCGCGGCCCTCTGGCTCTATGGCCAAATGATCTCCCGGGTGGGCCCGCGCAAGACACTGCTGCTGACGACGCTCGCCTCCGGGGCCACGATCGCGTTCCTCACGCTGCTGATCGGCGAAGGCTCGCGCGCCGCGACCATTGGCCTCTACCTCGTGCGCGAGGCCTACATCGTCCTGGTCCTCGAGCAGTATTGGAGCTTCCTCAACAGCCGGCTCAGCGTCGGCGAGGCCCGCTGGCTCAACGGCCCGACGTCAGGCCTCGCGTCGCTGGGCCCGATTCTCGCCGGCGTCTTCGCCGCTGACCTCACCAAGGCCTTCGGCACCGCCACGTTGCCCATGCTCGCCGCCGCCTCGTGCATCCCCGCGGCCATTTGCTCGGAGATCGGCTTCCGCCTGCTCGGCGAACCGCCGGACGACGCGGGCGCAGCGGACGACGCCGCTGTGCCGCAAAGCTCCTCCAACGTGGGCTCGCCTCAGAGCGGGCCCGCTCCGCGAGGTCCGCTCGCCGACTTGGGCATCCCGCAATTCCGGGCCCACCGCGTGCTCGTTTTCATGCTGCTCACGGTGATCGCCTCGCAGGTTGTCTCCGCCAGCCTCGAACTTCGCTTCCAGGGCGAGTTGCAAACCGCGATCCCCAATGCAGACGAACAAACCGCCTACTCGATCCGGTTCTTCGGCTGGCTCAACGCCGCCGCGGCCGCCGGGCAGTTCGTCGTCGCGCCGATCCTCCTGCACGTCGCCTCGCTCCGCGTGATCCACGTCGCGATCCCGTGCGTCCACCTCGTCATGACGGGTTTGGCGCTGGCGAACCCGTCGCTGCGCACCATCGGCAACGCCTACATGGCCTTCAAGGCGATCGATTACTCGGCCTTCAAGTCGGCGAAGGAGCTGCTCTACATCCCGCTGCCGTTCGACGCACGCTACCGCGCCAAGGAGGTCATCGACGTCTTCGGCTACCGCTTCTCCAAAGGCGGCGTCGCGCTGATCGCCGCGGCCGCAAAGAGGTCTGGCGCGATCATCGGTTGGTATTGGTTGCCCGTGGCGTTCACGGCTTCGTTGGCTTGGATCGTGCTGGCGTTCGGGCTGACGCAGCGCCGCCCGACGCACGTCGAACCTCCAAACGATTGAAGGCTCCTTGATAGACTCAATGGCGAAACGCCGCGCCGCATTTTCCGTTCCGGAAGCATGATCAATGAAGCTCGCCGTCGCCCTCACGCAGAAGGAATTGTCGGAGTTCCTGCTGAACGTGGCGGTGGTGCGCCCCGTCTTCATCTGGGGCGCGCCGGGCATCGGCAAGTCGGCGTTGGTCCAGCAATTCTCCGAGCACGTCGGCCTGCCCTGCGTCTCGCTGCTGGGCAGCCAGCTCGCGCCGGAGGACATCATCGGCGTGCCGCAGATCATCGAGGGCAAGAGCCGCTTCTGCCCCCCGGCGATGATCGCCCGCGAGGCGCCCTATTGCCTCTTCCTCGACGAGCTCAACGCCTGCTCGCACGAGGTGCAGAAGGCGTTCTACAGCCTCATCCACGAGCGACGCATCGGCGACTATGCGCTGCCCAAGGGCTCCGTCGTGGTCGGCGCCGGCAACCGCGCCCAGGATTCCGCGATCGTCAAGCCGATGTCGTCGGCCCTTCTCAACCGCATGGTCCATGTCGAGATGACGGTGTCGCACCGCGATTGGCTGGAATGGGCCGGGGGCGCGGGCATCCATTCCTTGGTCGTCGAGTATGTGCAGACGCGGCCGGACCATTTGTGGAGCCAGCCGCCCAAGCATGAGGAGCCATTCTCCTCGCCTCGGTCGTGGCACATGCTTTCGGACGCGCTGCGTGAGTTCGGGGAGCCTGTGCCCGACGACGCGCTGGCGGTGGTGGCGCACGGCTGCCTCACGCCGCACCACGCCGTGCAGTTCAGGGCCTTCGTGCGCGCGGTCCGGAGCCGTTTCGCCTTGGCGTCGATCCTCAAGGGGGAGACGGGCTGGCCCAACGATCCCAAGGACCGCGACATCCTCTATTTCCTCGCTCAGTCGTTCCGGGCCCACTTGCTCAAGGCGCTCCCTGCCGACCGCGCCCAGCTCAAGGGCGCGGGCCAGGAGGCCGCCCACCGCGGCAAGGCGCTCATCAAGGAACTCGCGGTGCTGAGCATGGAGATCGCGCAGATGGTCGTGAGCGAGGATGGCGGGCAGTCGCTTCCGCCCTGGTTCATGGTCGAGATCGTCCGAGACCTTCCGCGCTTGGTGGAGCAGCGCCATTCCTCGTAAGGCGTCCAAGCCCGACCCCGCGTCGGCGGCCCGGCGGGCGGGCGTGGACATGGTGCGCGTCCATCCGCTCTTCGCCGGACTTTGCAACGGATCCTCGATTGTCATCGCCGACCGCGACTGGCCCGCCGACGGCTGGGCCGTGGTCACCCCCGACGGCTGGATCCAACTCCACCCCCGACGGGTCGCGGCACCCGAGCAGTGGGCCCATGTCGTCGCGCATTGCCTGCTCCACCTGGGCATGGACCATTTCCAGGACCACCCCGATCCGCAGGCGTGGAACATCGCCTGCGACGCAGTGGTCACCGCCTTCCTGCGCGTGATGAAGTTCGGCCAGCCCGTCGAGGCGCTCGCGCCCGACTGGCGTCCCCCGGCCCGGGACGAGAAGGCGAGCTACGAACACATCCTCCGCGAGGGTGTCCCCGTCGATCTCCGATCGCTGGGCACCGCCGGCACGGGCTGGCCGGACATGGTCCGCGAATTGCGGCCCGCACCCATTGATCCGGCCGCGGCCCGCACCCGCAGGGAACGCTGGGCGCGGCTGTTCGGCGCGGGGCTTACGCGGGCGGTCCATCGTGCGGTCGAGGTTGCCGGCGGGGGGGCGGCCTCGCTCACCGACGAAGGGGGAGGCCACTCCGCGGCCAAGCGGGCCAAGGCCTGGTTCATCAGCAGCTTCCCGCTGCTGGGGGCGCTGGCCGCCGGTTTCACGGTGATCGAGGACGCATTGGTCTGCATCCGCATGGACATCGCCATCGCCGCGATCAGTGATTCGATGCGCGAGATCTACATCAATCCCGCGGCGAACTTGGACGAGAACGAGAGCCGTTTCGTGATGGCCCACGAGTTCCTCCACGTCGGGCTGCGGCACGAACAGCGGGCCCAAGGGCGCGATCCCTATCTTTGGAACGTCGCGTGCGACTATGTCATCAACGGATGGCTGATCGAGATGGGCCTGGGTTCGATCCCCCGCTTCGGCGGGCTCTACGACCCGGAGCTCAAGGGACTCTCCGCCGAATCCATCTACGACCGGATCGTGGTCGACATGCGCCGGATCCGCAAGCTCGCGACGCTGCGGGGCGTGGGCCTGGGCGACATGCTGCCCGCGGGGGATCCGTCTTGGTGGTCCCGGAGCGAGGGCATGAGCCTCGACGATTTTTACCGCCGGGCGCTGATGCAAGGCTTGGAATACCACGACCAGCAGGGGCGTGGCCTTGTGCCCGCGGGGCTGGTGGAGGAGATCCGGGCGCTGGGGCAACCCCCGATCGGGTGGGACGTGCAGCTTGCGATGTGGTTCGACGGGCACTTCGCGCCGCTGGAGATGCGCAGAAGCTATGCTCGCCCCAGCCGGCGGCAATCCTCGACGCCCGACATTCCGCGCCCGCGCTGGGTGCCTGCGGCCGGCGCGGAGGATGGCCGCACCTTCGGCGTGGTGCTCGACACCTCGGGCTCGATGGACCGGCATCTGCTCGCGATGGCGCTGGGGGCGATCGCCAGCTACAGCATCGCCCGCGACGTGCCCGCGGTCCGCGTGGTCTTCTGCGACGCGGCCGCCCATGACGCAGGGTACATGCCTCCCGAAGCGATCCTTGAACGCGTGCGGATCCATGGGCGAGGCGGGACGGTGCTTCAGCCTGCCGTCGACCTGCTGGAGAAGGCGGAGGATTTCTCCGCCGCCGGGCCACTGCTGATCATCACCGACGGACGCTGCGACAGGCTCCGGGTGCGGCGGGACCACGCGTTCCTGCTTCCGCGTGGGCGCAGCCTGCCCTTCGTCCCGCGAGGCCCGGTGTTCCACTTGTCATGACCTGCCGCCTTCCGCCGCCGCTTGGAGCCAGCCGGGCGTGAGGGTACGATACGCGGTTCGGGGGGATGGTCTGGTGCCCAGGCCGTCGCGGGCTTCGAGGCCGACGGGCACGGTGATGTCGACATCCTCGCGGACGGACCCGCCCCAAGCTTCCCTGATGAATGAATCGCCCGAAAACCCCGCCTCCCCCGGAATTCCCGAAAGCCCCGGAGCCTCCGGCCTTCCCGCAACCCTCGTCGTTCCCGACAGCGCGTTGTCCTTGGGATTGAGCGACCCAGCGGTCGCGCTGCCCGCAGCAAAGCGCCCGCGCCCGCTGCCGCCCCTGCCGCCGCACGTCCGCGGGAAATTCCTCTACGTCGGCGACGAGAAGTTCTACGCGCGGGGCGTGACCTACGGCCCGTTCTGCCCCACCGCCGACGGGTGCGAGTACAAGACGCCCGAGGTGGTGCGCGTCGACTTCCAGTTGATGGCCGACCACAACATCAACGCCGTGCGCGTCTACACCGTCCCGCCGCGCTGGCTGCTCGACATCGCCCTGGAGTTGGGCCTGCGCGTGATGGTCGGGCTGCCCTGGGAGCAGCACATCACCTTCCTCGACAGCTCCGAGCGCGTGCGCGACATCGTCAAGCGCGTGCGCGAGGGCGTGAAGGCCTGCGCGGGACACCCGGCGGTCCTCTGCTTCGCACTGGGCAACGAGATCCCCGCGGGCATCATCCGTTGGTACGGCGCGCGGCGGGTCGAGCGGTTCCTGCACAAGCTCTACCTGGCCGCGAAGAGCGAGGCCCCGCAGACGCTCGTCACCTACGTCAACTTCCCCACGACCGAATACCTCAACCTCCCGTTCCTCGACTTCGTCTGCTTCAACGTCTACCTCGAGACCGAGGCCAAGCTCCGCCCCTACCTGCAGCGGCTGCAGAACGTCGCGGGCGAGCGACCGCTGGTCATGGCCGAGGTCGGGCTCGACTCGATGCGCAACGGCGAGGAGAAGCAGGCCTCGACGCTCCTCTGGCAGATCGACGCCTTCTACTCCAGCGGCTGCGCGGGCGGCTTCGTCTTCTCCTGGACCGACGAGTGGTACCGCGGCGGGTGCGAGATCCTCGACTGGGCCTTCGGGCTCGTCACGCGCGATCGCAAGCCCAAGCTCGCGCTGGAGACCATCGGCCACGCCTACGCCAACGTCCCGTTCTCGCCCGAGGGGGAATGGCCGAAGATCACCGTCGTGGTCTGCACCTACAACGGCGCGAAGACGCTGGGCTGGTGCCTCGAGGGGATCAAGGCGATCGAGTACCCCGACTTCGAGGTGATCGTCGTCAACGACGGCTCGAAGGACGCCTGCGCGCAGATCGCCACGCAGGCGAAGGTGCCCAACTCGCGGGTCATCACCACCGAGAACCGCGGGCTGTCGAACGCCCGCAACACCGGGTGGCAGGAGGCCAAGGGCGAGATCGTCGCCTACATCGACGACGACGCCCGCCCCGACCCGCACTGGCTCTACTACCTCGCCCACATGTTCCGCACGACGAACCACGGCGGCGTGGGCGGGCCGAACCTCGCCCCGCTCGATTCCGAGCCGACCGCCGACTGCGTCGCCAACTCGCCCGGCGGGCCGAACCACGTCCTGCTGACGGATGAGGAGGCGGAGCACATCCCCGGCTGCAACATGGCCTTTCGCCGCTCGTGCCTGGAGGCCATCTCGGGCTTCGACGCGACCTTCCGCATCGCCGGCGACGACGTCGACCTTTGCTGGCGGCTGCAGAAGAAGGGCTGGACGCTGGGATTCAGCCCCTCGGCGATGGTCTGGCACAAGCGGCGCAACTCCGTGAAGGCCTATCTGCGCCAGCAGAGGAACTACGGGAAGGCCGAGGCGATCCTCGAACTCAAGTGGCCCGAGAAATACAACACCGCCGGCCACCTGAGCTGGAACGGTCGCATCTATTCCAAGGGCGTCGCGGCCCTGCTCCACTGGCGCCTGCCGCGCGTCTACCACGGCGTCTGGGGCTCGGCCCTCTTCCAGTCGCTCTACGAGCCCGCGCCCGACCTGCTCTCGAGCCTGCCGCACATCCCCGAGTTCTACTTGGTCATCCTCTCGCTCGCGGTCCTCGCCGGCCTGGGCATTTACTGGCCTCCCCTCCTGCTGGCGATGCCGGTGCTGGCAATCGCGCTCGGGGCCGTGCTCTCCCTCGCGGTCATCGGCTCCTACCGCGCCGAGTTCACCCCGCAGCGGCGCTCCGCCCTGCGGCGCGGCTGGATGAGGCTCGTCACCGGGTACCTCCACCTCGCCCAGCCGATCGTCCGGCTCCAGGGGCGCTTCAGCCTCGGGCTCACGCCTTGGCGCCAGCGCGCCCCGGTGGGCTCCGTCTTCCCCTGGGTGCGCACGATGGCGGCGTGGTACGAGACGTGGCATGCCGCGGAGCAGCGCATCGAGGATCTTGAGCGCTCGCTGCAGCACGAGCGCCTCGTCGTCCGCCGCGGCAGCGAGTACGCGCGGTGGGACCTGGAGCTCCGCGGCGGTCTGCTGGGCGGAACCCGCCTGCGCATGGCGATCGAGGAGCACGGCTGGGGCAAGCAGCTTGTCCGGCTCAAGCTCATCCCGACCTGGTCGCCCCTGGGCATCGGCATGGTGCTCTTCTTCGCGGCGCTGGCCGGTGGCGCGGCGACCGACCGCATCTGGTCGGTTGCGACGGGCCTGGGCATCGTCGCGGCGATGTTCGCCGTCCGATCCGTCTGGGAATCGGGCGCCGCGATGGCGATGGTCAACCACGTCATGGAGCAATCGACCGGGCTGCGGTTCGAGATCATGGCGCCCCCGGCCATGGTCGTGACCGAATTGCCCGCCTCGCCTCCGCCCGTCGTCGTCGCCACCGGCGATCCCGCCGTCACCCACGAGCACGACCGCTTGGGCGCCGACGGGAAGGTCGAAATGTCGGCCGAGGGCGGGAAGACCATCAAGCTCGAGGGCGAACGAGAATCCGCCAGTTCCAACGCCCCCGAGTCAGGAGCCCAGGGCTCCTGACTCGCGACATTTGACCCTCGCCTGACCACGTCTCACCCACCGGGCACCATGCGACGTTACCGCCGTCTAGCGCTTTTCGTCCTACGTCAGTGGCCGGGATTGCTTTTCATCCTGGCGCTGACAGCCTCCATGTCGGCCGTGAGCGTGCTCCAGCCTTGGCCGATGAAGATGCTCGTCGACCACGCGCTGGGTCCGGGCCCCGCGCCCGAAAGCGAGCGGCACTGGCTCGTCTGGATGGGCTGGGGGACGTCACAAAAGGCGCTCATCTGGGCGGCCGCGGGCGTGGGCCTGGCGCTCTTCGTCCTCAACAGCCTCCTCGACGCGGCGCTGACCTGGGCCTGGGCCCGCGTCGGCCAGCGCATGGTCTACGACCTCGCGGGCGAGGTCTTCGCGCGGCTGCAGCGACTCTCGATGATCTACCACGCCCAGCGCCGCGTCGGCGACTCGCTGAGCCGGATCACCGGCGACGCCTGGTGCGTCTTCACCCTCGCCGACGGCCTGCTCATCTCCCCCGCGCAGCACATCCTCACGCTCGTCCTCATGGGCTCCGTCGCCTACCAGCTCGACCCGCAGCTCGCGCTGGTCATGCTGCTGGTCGCGCCGGTCCTGGGCATCTCGGCCTACTTCTTCGGCAAGACCATCAAGCGCCGCTCGAAGCTCGACCGCGAGGCCTCCTCGCGCCTCATGAGCTTCGTCCACCAGACCCTCACCGCCATCCCCGTCGTCCAGGCCTTCGCCTCGGAGGGGCGCAACCGCGAGCGCTTCGACCTGCTCGCGAACGACTCGGTGGCGACGGCGCAGAGGGGCATCTTCCTCCGCAGCACCTTCAGCCTCGTCAACGGCATCGCCACCGCAGCGGGCGTCGCGGTCGTGCTCTTCATGGGCGGGCGGCGCGTGCTCGACGGCCAGCTCACGCTCGGCAGCCTGCTGGTCTTCATGACCTACGTCAACTCGCTCCGGGCGGCTTCGCAAGGGCTGCTGGGCACCTACGCCAACATCCGCGGCGCCGACGCGGGGATCGACCGCGTGCTTGAGGTGCTCGACGCCCCCGAGCGCGTCGTCGAGAGGCCCGGCGCCGCCGAGGCCCCCGTGGGGCTCGCCGCCGCCGACGTGCGCATCGAGGGCGTGTCCTTCGGCTACGAGGCGAATCGCCCGGTGCTCAAGAACCTCAGCATCGCCGCGGGGCCGGGGAAGGTCGTCGCGCTGGTGGGCTCGACGGGCTCGGGCAAGAGCACCGCGGCCTCGCTAGGAGCCGTTCCTTTTGCCGATGACCATCGCGGAGAACATCGCCTACGGCCGGCCGGGCGCGAGCCGGCGCGAGATCGAGGCCGCCGCCGCCGCCGCCAGCGCGGAGGAATTCATCGCCAAGCTGCCGCAGGGGTACGACACCGTGCTGGGCGAGCGCGGGGCGAGCCTCTCGGGCGGGCAGCGCCAGCGGCTGTCGATCGCGCGGGCGCTGCTCAAGGACGCCCCGGTGCTGATCCTCGACGAGCCGACGTCGGCGCTCGATGCCCAGACCGAGGCCGTCCTCCTCGCCGCGCTCGACCGCTTGATGAAGGGGCGCACCACGCTGGTCATCGCCCACCGGCTCTCGACCGTCCGCCGGGCCGACCTGATCGTCGTGCTCGACCGCGGCAGCGTCGTCGAGCAGGGGACGCATGACGCGCTGGTCGCGGCCGGGGGCGTCTACGCGAAGCTGCACGCCCTGCAGTTGGCGACGCCCGTCGCGGAGGCGCTCGCGTGAGACCCTGGTGGATCCGTCTTTGCCGCTACGCTCTCCCGCACTGGCGCGGAACGGCTGTCCTGGGCGCGCTCGCCTTCGCCGGCGTGGGCATGGACGTGCTCAAGCCCTGGCCGATGATGTTGCTGGTCGACGGCGTCTTCGCCGACGACAAGGCGAAGAATCTCCCTGCCTGGGCGGTTGATGCGCTCTCTTGGGTTTCGCCCGTCGCCGCGGTCGGGGCGCTGGCGTTCGCGACTGTCGCGCTCTTCGCGCTGCAGTGGGGCATCGGCGCATTGCAGTCCTACCTGCAGGTCGGGCTGGGCAACCGCATGGTCTACGACCTGGGCGGCCGGCTCTTCGACCACCTGCAGCGCCAGACCGTCATCTTCCACGGGAAACACCGCACGTGCGACCTCGTCCGCCGCGTGCTCAACGACGCCGGCTGCGTCCGCGCCCTGGTGCTGTGGGTCATGCTCCCGGCCGCCTCGTCGCTGGTCAGCCTCGTGACGATGTTCCTGGTCATGTGGCGGCTCGACCCGCCGCTGACCCTGCTGGCGATGGCGGCAGCGCCCTTCCTCGCGGTCCTGATCAAGCTATTCGCGGGTGTCCTCGCCGAGCGCTCCTACCGCCAGCAGCAGGTCGAGGGCGAGGTGATGGCCCTCGCGGAGGAGACGCTCACGGCCCTGCCGATCGTGCAGGCCTTCGGGCGCGAGGAGCACGAGGACGCCCGCTTCAAGGCCCTCGCCGGCCGGGCGATCGAGGCCAACGTGCGCTCCACCATGTCGGGCTGGTACTTCAAGGTGGGCACGACGACGGTCACCGCCATGGGCACGGCCGCGGTGATCATCGTCGGCGGCGGCCACGTCCTCGACGGGAAGCTCTCGCTCGGCAGCCTGCTGGTCTTCCTCGCCTACCTCGCCTCGCTCTACGCGCCGCTCGAGACGATGTCCTACCTCTCCTCGCAGTTCGCGTCGGCGGCGGGCGGGGCGCGGCGCGTGCTCGAGGTCCTCGACGCGCGCGACGCCGTCGCGGAGCGCCCCGGCGCGGTCCTGCCCTCGCCCGGGCCCGAGACCGGGTTCATTCGCCTCGAGGGCGTCGTCTTCGGGTACGAGAAGGACCGCCCCGTCCTGCGCGGGATCGACCTCGAGGCCCGCCCCGGCCAGGTCGTCGCCCTCGTGGGCCCGACCGGCGCGGGCAAGAGCACGCTCGTCTCGCTCATCCCGCGCCTCTTCGACGTCTGGGAGGGGCGCGTGACACTCGGCGGGCTCGACGTGCGCGACGCGAAGCTCGACGCCCTGCGCGGGCAGATCGCCATCGTCCTGCAGGAGCCGTTTCTCCTGCCCCTGAGCGTCGCGGAGAACATCGCCTACGGCCGCCCGGGCGCGAGCAGGCAGGACGTCGTCGCCGCGGCGCAGGCGGCCGACGCCGAGGAGTTCATCACCCAGCTCCCCGAGGGCTACGACACAGTCATCGGCGAGCGCGGGGCGACGCTCTCGGGCGGGCAGCGCCAGCGACTGTCGATCGCGCGGGCGATCCTGAAGGACGCCCCAGTGCTGATCCTCGACGAGCCGACCTCGGCGCTCGACGTGGAGACCGAGGCCTCGGTGATGCGGGCCCTTGAGCGACTGATGAAGGGGCGCACGACGCTGGTCATCGCCCATCGCCTCTCGACCGTCCGCCGCGCCGATGTGATCGTCTTCCTGCAGGAGGGGCGGATCATCGAGCGGGGCTCCCACGCGGAGCTGCTCAAGGTCGATGGGCCGTACCGGCATTTCCACGAACTGCAGGCGGAGGAGGCGAAGAAGAAGTGACGGGAGGGCGGCTCCGCCCTGACTTCCGGCACGCGGGTAGAATCACCGCCGAACTCGCCCGCCGCGTGGCGACGCCCGCGCCGATCGGGATGGAACCGTTCCCCATGACGAAATCCAAGGCCGCTTCGAAGGCCTCTTCCAAGAAGACCCCCACGAAGAAGGCCGGCGACTCCACGCGCCTCAGGCCATCCCAGGCCGCCGCCATCTGGGCCCAGGTCGACCGGGCCCTCGCGGCCGCGAAATCCGTCGACCTCTCCTGGATCGACCCGCCTCCCGCCCCCGACGGGTGGACGCTCACGCTCGACGCCCTGCGATTCGTCACCGCCATCGTCGACGAGCTGCGCCCGCGCCACATCGTCGAGATGGGCGCCGGCCTTTCGACGCGCGTCATCGCCACCGCCGGGGCCAAGCTCCGCCCGCCCTGCGCCATCTCCTCGATCGACCACGACCCCGAGTTCGGCCCCGGCCCCTCCGTCAACCTCGCGAAGAAGACCGCCTGCAAGGTCGCCTTCCAGTTCGCTCCGCTGGTCGTCCGCGACTGCGGTGGGAAGCTCCTGCCCCAATACCACTTCAAGCACGCCAAGCTCGCCTCGTCGCGCCCTGCCGACTTGGCCGTGGTCGACGGCCCGCCGATCAACCTCGGCGGGCGCGAGGGCACGATCTACCAGATCCTCGGCCTGGCCCGCCCCGGCACGCTCATCCTCCTCGACGACGCCGACCGCACCTCCGAGCGATCCGCCGTCGCCCATTGGCAGGACACGCTGGGCGACGCGATCGAGGCCCGGCAACTCCCCGGCTTCGTCAAGGGGATGGCCGCGGTGCTGGTGATCGAGCCGGTCCAGTGCGACAAGCTCTGGGACTACAAGGCCGAGCTGAGCCGGCGCGAGCTCGACCGGCTCATCCCCCGGCGGGAGAGGTTCGTCCTGATCGACCAGCAGTGGCTCGTCGGCCAGATCGCGCCCGGCCGCGGGGCGATCCCCTTCCTCGAGCGCGACGGTGTTTTCCACGGCGCGCCCGAAAGCGACGCGGACGCCATCGCCGAGTTGGAGCGGCAGCGCAAGCTCGGGACGAAATACGCCGTCTTCACCTGGCCGCTCTTCTGGTGGCTCGACTATTACGCCGGCTTCCACCGGCATCTCCGCGAGACAAGCCGGGTGCTGCTGGAGAACGACCGTCTGGTGGTGTTCGAATTGAAGGCGTGACCTTCTTGTTAGCCGGACGCGCAAGCGACGGATGTTTGAATCGATCCTTCCCGATTCCAACCTATGGCTGCGCACCGATTCAATCGCACGGATGGCCCTGCAAACCTTCGTCACGGCTTACCGCTTAGATGATCTGCTTGAAGATCCATGCAAGCATCGCAAGGAAGAACGTCTCGGCGACAATGAACCGCATTGGAGTGAGGACAGGTTCGCCAATGGGACCGGCGTCCCTGAATTGTCCCTGCGGAGCGGACCATGTCTGCGCCCAGACGAAAATGGAACATGCGATTCCCCAGATGATCAACAGAATCAACCAAATGCCTGGCGATCCCGGCCAGAAAAACCGAAATCCCACCGGACCCATCGCGCACGCCGCCGCGTATGCAAGATCCGAAAGCAACAGATGCCAGCCTCGTCGCCAAATGGCCGTATCTCGCAACATGGCATTGCCTCTAGGTGACGTTGACAAGAAGCGCCGACCCGGCGCACGTTGCGAGTACGATAACGCGCCACATTCGACAAACGGCCCACGACGCCCGGAACCTTCAGAACCCAACCCCCGGAACCCCACGCCAACCCTTGCCCGATCGCACCGTCCGCGGAGCACTCCTCGATGAAGATTTGTTTGATATCGCAGGAATACCCGCCCGAGACCGGGGGCGGCGGCATCGGCACGCAGACGTACCTCAAGGCACACGGGCTCACCGCGCGCGGGCACGAGGTCCACGTCGTCAGCTCCTCCGTCGACGACAAGCCGCGGACCTACATGGACCGCCTCGCCCACATCCACCGCATCCCCCAGCCGTTCATCAAGGTCCCCGGCTACGAGTTGTCGACCTGCTGGCTGGCCTACTCCTTCACCGCCGGCGAGAAGGTGACGGAGCTGAGCGAGAGGATCGCCTTCGACATCGTGCAGTTCCCCGAGTACGGGGCCGAGGGCTTCGTCTACCTCACCGACACCTTCAAGAACCGCACCGCGAAGCACGTCCTGCAATGCCACGGCCCGCTGGCGATGTTCACCGAGAGCGTCGGCTGGCCCGAGCGCGGGAGCACCTTCGCCGAGGTCGGCAGCTACCTGGAGGGGGCCTGCATGAAGCATGTCGACCTCCTGCTGGCCTCGAGCCGGAACACCGCGAAGTTCTGCGCCGACCGATACGGGCTCGACGTCGGCGCGTTCCGCGTGATCCACAGCGCGGTCAACACGGAGCGTTTCGCCGCCAAGCCGCGCGCCGCCGGCCCGGGCTTCCCGCGCGTGCTCTTCGTGGGCAACATCGCGGGCAACAAGGGGACCGACGCCGTCGTGAAGTCGGTCCTGGCCCTGCGCTCCCGCTTCCCCGACATCCGCATGGTTGCGATCGGGCGCACCGAGGAACCCTTCCTCTCGAACCTCAAGGAGCGCATCCGGGCCGCGGGGGCGGAGGGGTGCGTCGAGATCAAGGGGCACGTGCCCTACGAAGAGCTGCCGCAGTGGTACGCTTGGTGCGACTTCTTCGCCGGGCCTTCGACGTTCGAGCCCGGGCCGGGGAACGTCTATCTCGAGGCGATGTCGGCCGGCCGGCCGGTGATCGCGTGCGACAGCGGAGGGGCGCCCGAGGTCGTGCTCCACGACAAGACGGGGCTGCTCATCCCGCCCAGCGACCAACCCGCGCTGGACGAGGCGATGATCCGCCTGACGGAGGACACCACCCTGCGTGCCCGCCTCGGCGGCGAGGCAAGGGCGTGGATCGAGTCGAACTTCACCTTCGAGCGCTACACCGACAAGGTCGAATCGCTGTATCAGGAACTCCTGGCATGAGCGTCCCCACAATTCCGAAAATCCCCGGCCGCCCGCTCCGCATCGTCGTGCTGGGCATGATGGGGCGCTGCCCCTTCGGCGGGCAGAGCTGGCTTTACCTGAACTGGATGCGCGGGCTGCACCGCCTGGGCCACCACGTCTGGTACGTCGAGGACGACAGCGTCTGGCCGTACGACCCGGTGCAGAACAGCGTCACCGACGACTGCGCCTACGCGACGCGCCACATCGCCCGCAGCCTCGAGAAAGCCCAGTTGCCCGAGCGCTGGGCCTTCCGTTTGGCCGACCGCAAGGGCGCCTGCTGGGGCATGACCGAGGCCGCGCTCGACGAGCTTTACCGCGAGTGCGACGTGCTGCTCAACATCGTCGGCGCGACCGACCTGGGCGAGCGCCACCTCGCGGCCAAATACCGCGTCTACCTCGAGACCGATCCGGTCACCGCCGAGCTGCGCCTCGCGATGGGCGATGCCCACACCAAGGCGGCCTTCGACAACCACCACGTCGTCGTGACCTACGGCGAGAACTACGGCTCGCCCGACTGCGGCGTGCCCCTCAACGGCATCAAGTACCTCAAGACCCGCCAGCCGATCGACCTCGACCTCTGGCCGATGGCCTACGACGCCAAGGCCCCCTACTTCACCACCATCGGCAACTACAAGCAGAACGGCAACGACGTGGAGTACAACGGGCAGAGCTACCGTTGGAGCAAGCACCACGAGTGGGAGAAATTCTGGGACCTGCCCGGGAAAGTGAAGCAGGAGTTCGAGCTGGCGATGAACGTCGACGCGGGCGAGGACCACAAGAACCTCGAGTCGCGCGGGTGGAGGCTGACCTCGCCGCTGCAGATGTCGCTCGACATCTTCGGGGCCTACCCCGCCTACTTCCGCGGCTCGCGGGCGGAGTTCACCGTCGCCAAGGACCAGAACGTGCGCCTGCGCAGCGGGTGGTTCAGCGAGCGCGACGTCTGCTACCTCGCCTGCGGTAAGCCGGTGATCGCCCAGGACACGGGCTTCAGCAACATCCTCCCGACGGGCAAGGGGCTCTTCGGCTTCACGAAGATGGAACAGGCGGTCGAAGCGGTCAACGCCATCAACGCCGACTACGAGGGACAGTGCAAGGCGGCGCGGGAGATCGCGCGGGAGTGGTTCGACTGCAAGATGCTGGCGGAGAAGCTGCTGAAGGACATCGGGCTGGCGTGAGGCGGTATCCCGCCCGGTTTCCGGGGTGTTCCGGGGTGTATCCGGGGTGTGTAGTGCTCTCCCCCGCGGCGGTGCAATCCGCGGCGGAGCGTGGTGGCGCCTCGAAGCGGGGAAGCGAAAGGGGAGACGGGAGCCTGGCGTGGCGAGGAACCTGATTTTCAACGCCGACGACTTCGGCGCGAGCGTCGGCGTGAACCGCGGGATCGTGGAATGCCACACCCGCGGCGTGCTCACCAGCACGGGGCTGATGGTGACGGGGCGGGCCGTGGACGAGGCCGTCGCGATGAGCCGGGACAACCCGAAGCTAGCGATCGGGCTGCACTGGGACGTCTGGGGCGAGGACGAGCGCGAGTTCGACCTCTCCAACACCCAGGCCGTGCGCGACGAGTTCCGCCGGCAGTTCGACGAGTTCATCCGCCTCATGGGCAGGCTGCCCACGCACATCGACTCGCACCGCCACGCCCACCGCGAGCGCGAGGCCTTCTCGACGTTCCTCGAACTGGTCGCGGGCACGGGCGTCCCCCTGCGCGGCGACGGGCAGGTGAACTTCGTCGGCGGGTTCTACGCGCAGTGGGAGTGGATGGTGACCGACCTCGCGCACGTCAGCGTCGACGCGCTGGAGGGGATGCTGCGCAAGGAGGTGCCCGAGGGGTGGACGGAATTCTCCTGCCACCCCGGGTACGTCAGCGACGACTACACGGCCGTCTACCTCGCCGAGCGCGAGGCCGAGGTGCGCACGCTGGTCGATCCGCGCATCAAGAAGGTGATCGGGGAGGAAGGCATCCAGCTCAGGAGCTACGCGGACTTCAACGCGGAGCGGCGATGAGGGGTCGACGATGAGGGTTCGTCATTCGACCTTTCATCGCGTCATGCTCGCGAATAAAAAAAGCCCAGGCACTGCCGTGCCTGGGTTTTCTCTTTCAATCTCGAATTGATCCCGCCCTGTCGTCAGGCCCGCGCCTTTGCGGCCACCGCCGGCGGCGGCGTGCCCGGCGGCGGAGGGGCCTCGGGCTTGGGCGTGATGATCGGGAGGTCCGACTCCTTCGCGCGGAATTTCTCGCCCCACCCGTTCCAGAGCTCGGGCTTGCGGAAGTAGCCGTGGTCGAGCGTGGTGTTGTCGCAGGTCGAGCGGGCGCCGATCCAGTGCGTGGCGTACCCGCGGCGCCAGCGGTCGGAGGTGTTGGACCCGGAGGTGTGCAGTGTGCGGCTGTGGTGGAAGACCACGCCCCCCTTCTTCACGATCGCCAGCGACTCCTTGGTCATGTCGATCGCGCTGGGCTCGGGCGTGAGGTCGTGCTCGAAGCCGGGGACGGGCTTGCAGGGGAGGATCTCGCCCAGGTGCGAGCCGTCGATGTAGCGCAGGCAGCCGTTGCCCTCGTCGACGTCGTCCATGGCGATCCACGCGGTGATGACCTGGTCGTCGGGGCGGACCAGGAAGTAGGCGTTGTCCTGGTGGTAGGCCTTGGGCGAGCCGTGGCGCGGCGGCTTGAAGAAGACCTGGTCGATGGTGAAGATCGGGACCGACCCGGTGAGCTGCTGCACGAGCCCGAGCATCGGGGACTCGTAGATGAGCGGGCCATAAAAATTCGGGTCCTGCTCGAAGGGGCGGTGCACCTTGCGCGGGAGCGCGACCTTTCCGTCGGCGGAGCGGTCGGCGTGATAAGTGCCGGGAGCGCTGGCGTCGAAGGTCTTCATCGCCAGGTCGAGCGAATGCTGCGCGGCCCGCTCGGCGACCTCCGCGGGGAAGACGCCCTCGACGACCAGCCAGCCTCGTTTCCAGTAGGTGTCGTACTGTTCGCGCGTGAGTTTCATGGCGTTCTCGGGGAGAGGTTTGCGGCCGGGGCCAAGGCAGTGGGGACTCCGAGATTATACCCGGGCCGGCCGGGCGGCCTCAATCACCTGGCCGGCACGAAAAGCATGCGTCGCCGCACGAAAATGGCCCCTCAAAACGCTTTAGATCTTGTCGGGTGTGGGCCGATAGCCTACAACTGATGAATCCCCTTTGGGGAACCCTCCGGGGGGCGACCGCACGCCACCCACCCAACCCGCCCCGCCCACCCCCGCTTGACGTCGCCGAACATCACTCACCGCCAGCGACCGGCCACGCCGCCGGCCCAGGCCCCCGCCCCCCGGAGTAGACCGCCCATGCGTAACCCCCTCCGCATCGCGCCCCGCGCCCGCCGCAATCCCGGCTTCACGCTCATCGAACTCCTGGTGGTCATCTCGATCATCGCCATCCTCATCAGCATCATCCTCCCCTCGATGATGTACGCCCGCTTCGTCGCCAAGCGCACGACCTGCGGGAGCAACATGCGGCAGATCGCCACCGCCACCGCGTTCTACCTCAACGACTACAACGAGACGCTCTTC
>JAPLMQ010000050.1 GCA_026386955.1 Planctomycetota bacterium | reverse complement strand
GTTGTCGTTTTCCGATCAACACGTTTGGGGAATTGTGTAACGGTCGCACGACTGGCTCTGAACCAGTTAGTCTAGGTTCAAATCCTAGATCCCCAGTTTCGCTTAAAACCACTTAAAACAAAGTGTTTTTGAACAACCCCGGCGACGGGGTTTTTTTGTGCCAAAACTTGCTGGGCTATGCTGGGGCTATGCGCCGCGGGGACCGATCGTATTTTTTAGGTCCAGCGTGACGATGGATCCTGCCTCGGTGGGCGTTGAAGGCGCTCTTCAATGCCCGCGGAGAAACGGTCGCCAGCAAGCAGTCCTATCGCCGGCTCGCGGGCGCACGGAGCCGCCTTGTCTCGACGGGTGGGTGCATCGAATGGCCGGTCATGGGCGGCCGGAAGTCGCCCTGCCTGATCGCGATGCCCGGGGCGGAGGTAATGGTCTTGGTTGGCTTGTGGGATGCGGGGGCGGGGCCGAGCGGCGAGGTGTTGTAGAAGAGCTGCCCGGCCTTCTTGAGCAGGAAGGGCTCGGGGTTGACCCCGGCGGCCTTGCGCTTGGCCAGCTCGACGAGCACGACGGGCTTGGTGGGCTCCAGGACGCAGTCGAGCCGGCGGAGGACGGTGAAGGGCAGGATGACCCGGCCGGCGCACGGACGTGCCGGGGAAGGCGATAGGGTAACGGATGGCGGGGATGGGCGGCGGGCGCGGTGCGTGGGGTTACGGGCAGGCCGGAGCAGGACCGAAACGGCGACCGAGGAACCAGAACAGCATGAGGTCAATGGCCATTTACATTTGAAGCACCGGAATCGATGATTTGCCTGATCGACCTAAGGCCATCTTTGAAAATTTCACATGGCAAAACACGACGAACGGGGAGAAATCATCAATGGCAAGCGACTGGCCGATTACGGGCGAGAGGCTGGCGATGGCTCCGCAGGACAATCTGGTGCCGGGGCTGGGCCTGATGCTGTCGGTCCCGCTGTTCAAGCCGGGGCCGATGACCCGCCCAAGGTTCCTGTCGATGCTGGCGGTGCGGCTGGCGTGGATGGCGAAGCGGGAGGGGTACGACCACGAGGCGATGGCCAGGGAGGCGGCGGACGCGCTGGAGGTGGCGGCGTCGGACCTGCTCCCGTTCCAGGACTACAGCCCGGAGCACGGCCGCAAGCGGGTGGCGGCGGAACTGGTGGGGATTCTGGAGGGGCGGGAGGTTCTGTGCCAAGTGATCCTGCCGGAGCAAGTCCTGAAAAGCGACCCGGCGGCAACGGAGGCGATCGAGGGGGCAACCCTCCAAACGTGGCTGGCACGGGTCGCGTTCCCAGCAAACTGAAGGACACCCCGGCCGACCGGCTCGAGCGGCTCAAGGCCAAGGCCGAGGCGATCAAGAAGCAGCTTGCCGAGCAGAAAAAGGCAAGCGAGAGCGGCGGCTCCGTCGTGGGGATGCCCGCGGGGGATGCCGAACTCCGAATCAAGGCATTGAGCCGGGCCACCGATCTGATCGACGCTGGCATCACTGACTTCAAGGACGTTGCCCGCACCATGTACGAGGGCATCGGCGAAGACGCGATCCCCTTCATCAAGATCGCGTACTTCGGGGCCTACGCAAGCGCCAGCGACGAGGTGCAGGACACGCTCACCCCTCTTGACCAGATTCGCAAGCTGTCACACGAGGATCTGCTCCGCATCGTCACTGAGAAACGATCGAAGGGCAATACACCAATGGAAGACTCAAATCTAGGCCAAACCCAGGCGTTGGAATCTTGCGTAGATCGAAAACACAGTTGGCCCCTGCTAGGCAGCAAGAAGCTCGCGTGGGCACCGGACGATCCGTACCTTCTGGACCTGTCGATCCCGCTGGCGAGCCCGGGGGAGAGACTGACGCAGGTGGGGTACGAGGGGAGGCTGGCGGATCGGGTGGCGTGGATGGCGGTGAAGGAGGGATTCAGCCCAATGGGGATGGCGAAGGCAGCGGCGCGGGAACTACAGGTTCCGGTGGACGACCTGCTACCCGTCCACCTCGAGTGGGAAAAGACCCCGAGCAAACCGACACACTGGTCGGTGGCGGCAAAGATCGTGGGGACGGAGGTGTTCCGGGGGACTCTACAGGGGATCGACCTCCCCAAAGGCCCCCTGTCCCCGGACCCCGCGGCGGTGGAGATAATTCAGGAAGCAACCCTCCAAACGTGGCTGGCACGGGTCGCGTTCCCGGCAAACTGAAGGACATGGACCCCGAGAGGCAGAAGCGCCTCAAGGAGATGGGCGAGAAGCTCAAGAAGGCCGTCGACAAGGCCGCCGCCATCAAGGCCAAGATGGAGGCGCTCACCCCCCACAGAGGGCCGCTCGGCGCTCCAGACGCGTCAGGTGCTGCCGGAGGCTCACAGCCCCCTCCTGCCGGCCTTACGCTGGCGGAGCCACGCCACGGCCGCCGGAGAGCCCCGTACAACCTCGGCCCGGTCCCGCAGGCGCTGCCAGAGCTGTGCGAACTCCTCGTCGAGTTCAAACATCGCCACCAAGGCAAACGGATGGCAGGGACGAGCGGCGAGATTGGGGGGCGCGGGAAAGAGCGCGGCCTGAGGCAAGGGGCTGACATGGCGACCAGTGAAAACGAATTCAGCGGGACCGGCGGAGCTTTACGCTGGACGTGCTGCGGTTGATAAACTTCACGATGGCCTGAGGCCAACCCGGGGCATTTCTGATCTCGCAGAAAGGACGACCATGCTCCAATGCGTGGTTCCTGCGATCTCGCAAAAAGTGGATGTCCCAAAGAGCTTGTTGAGCGGACCGCGGCCATGAACGGAATGCAACTCAAGCGGCTCTTGTGCAGCGGCGATGGGCCGATCCTGCTTCCCATCGCTGAGGTGAAGTCGCGGCTAGGTGAGCCTCAAGACATTCGCCTCTCGCGAAAATGGTGCAGGCAGACCGGCCGGGATCTGGTGATTCTGACTTATGCCCTCGACAACGGTGAGGCCCAGGTGCTTGGGTTCATGGGCTTTCTTGGAGGCGAGCAGGCGTTGCTCGATGGGTGGGTTGTCGTCGAGGAAAAGTTCCCTGAGACCGCGATTGCGCCATCCCCTGCATCGGCCGGCCTGCAGGTCCCCGGACTGTTCGATGCGCCGATTGCCCCAATCGAGGCCGATTCAGACACCCCGAAAGACGGGCCGGGCGGTGCTGCGGGAGATCAATTCAAGCTCGGTGATTGGTGAGTTGGCCGGGGGCAATATTGAAAGAGCGAATGTCCTGTCGCCGGCGGATGCTGTGGGTCGGCGATGCGCCTTCCGTTCCGCTGGTTGAAGTTCAAACCTGGCGAATGACCCGGCTTCAGGCGGGCAAGGGAGCCTGTCAATTGCCGGCCCGTTGGGTTGTCGCGGGCTGGGAGGCAGCCGGAGCGACCCGGTTGCCGGCGCGGTCGGACAAGTAAAACTTCTTCTCGGCTTCGTCGTAGATGAAGAACTTCTTGTTGTCCTCATATCTCATGACGAGCCTCTTGTCCCTGACGTTGAGGATGAACTCCTCGGGGTATTCGCGGGAGGAGTTGGTGATCCCGTCCACCACGGCGCCAATGATGCCCACGCCCAACGTCGCGATGGCGATCCCCGTGTTGCCGGCGATCCAGCCGGTCTCGGTTGAAGGAATCGTTGCGCTGAGGGTCTGGGGTTTGTTGTCCTGATCCTTGTAGACGAACGTCAGCACCATCGGGTTGTTGGACCGCTCAACCACCGCGTTGCCCGGGACGCTGGCGGTTGCCGATGTTGAACCGTTGTTGAAGTCGACCCGGCCGACAAAAAAGTTGTCGGTCGCAATCGGCTCGTTGACGGTGAACTTCACCGGCTGATCCGAGCCTTGGACGATCGTGGCACACCCGGACACACCGGAGGCAGCGACAGCAAGAGCAACACACACAAGGAACTTGACGCCTCTGAACATGGCCCCCCCTTAACCGGGATTTCCCAGTTGGAAGTTTGCTGACGAACGCCGTCAGCGGTTTCGCAGAGCATACCCCATCTATCGCGGCAGGCCACGCAGGGGAGTCTTGGAGGGGTCATTCATGGTCACTCCTGGCGGGGTGCAGGATGATGGTTTTGGATTGCACGAAGTCGATCCGCATGCAGCGGGGGCAGCCGCGGCCGTTCAAGTCGGAGGCCTGCCCCTCCTCGACGACCGAAACCGACGCCCTTCCCCGCCCCTTGCAGGCCGGGCAACCCCCGCTGAGGGCCGCCCGCCGCTCCAGACGCGTCAGGTGCTGCCGGAGGCTCACAGCCCCCTCCTGCCGGCCTTACGCTGGCGGAGCCACGCCACGGCCGCCGGAGAGCCCCGTACAACCTCGGCCCGGTCCCGCAGGCGCTGCCAG